>NZ_CP084622.1:2052782-2358710 GCF_020422885.1 Mesobacillus sp. S13
CACTTTCTTCTCCGCGTGAGTCGCTGCCTAGCAACAGCACATTCACTGCTTCTGTTGTATTCTTCTCTCCTTGAAACGAATCTGCTTCTGCTTTTTGAAAGGGTTGATTAAGTGCATTATATGTTCCTTCTATGTACTGAGATACGGTAAAAAGACCAACCATGAAGATTCCAAGGAGGAGCAGGGCGCCGAAAACTCTTCCCCATCTTACTCTTTTGCTTCGCTTTTTTGTCATTTTTACACCACCTAGGTTGAACTTTCCTTTTTACCAGAAGTGGTCATTATCCCATAACTTTATTTCAGCTTTTTGTAGATGAGGTTACAATTGTTTGAAATTCTCTTTACAATGCAAAAAAACCGCACAGCGAGTTTTACTGTTCGGTTAAAGAAATGTTACTTTTCTATATAAAAATGGGCTGCTTCGATAAGCGGAAACCAATCCAATTTCTTCGATTTGATCCTTCTCAACCGCCTTATAAGGTAATGTGACATTAAGCATTTTTTGAAAAAGGAGAATGTGAGAGGGAAACAGTTTCTTTATCGAGCCACACTGCATGGATGGTTTGGTCATTCATAAATGAGAACTTTTGAGGAAAGCCTTTTTTGTAAAAATAATGCTCTTGTTCCTTTGGTGTTCCAGGTTCATTCAGGCAAATATACAATGACAGGTTATCGCAGAATTTCAATAGATTTAAATGAAAGGAAAGGACTTTGTCATTCGCAATCCCTAATTCCTTCTGTAACTCCTGCTGTCTTTGCTTTTCAGCGACCCAAAAGTTCTTCCCAATCGTACTTGTTGCATCTTCAAGGAATGAGCCATAGTGAAGACTGCACAAAAGGCCGGCATATGGATCCATCTGAATAACTTCATCAATTCCCTCTTTGTAAAAGGCAAGCTTAGGGCTTCCAGGATAGTCCATAAAGGAGTAAGGCTGCTGGGTATGTTCGTTCCATAATGGCTCTTCATCTGGCTCTATCCAGCAGCGGTCATGTTCCCGTACGGCGAGTACCACTGAATCTTTCTTTTCTATCCCGGAAAAATAATCATCTCTCCAGCACTTTGCAGCCTCCCGGGAAACCAGGGCATGGTCATGCTGGGCAACCATGATGAAATCCTTTTCCCGTTCATGAATGATCATGCTTATTCCCCCGATTTATAAATGTTTAGCATATGAGTGAAAAATGTTATAATTCTAAAGTGATAGCGGACTTTACTAGTAAAGGAAGTTTCAAAATGAATGTAATCCAGAAGCTTTTTTCAAAACCAAAGAAAGCAAAGGTCGAATTCTGCCAGCGGAATTTGGAGCAGTTTTTACAAGAAGAGAACTATGCTGCCTATAATGAGTTCTTAAGCCATAAAAATATAGCCTACAAGGAATTCGAATGCCAGAGCAAATGCAAGGAATGCAGGCTGTCTCCTTATGCTATCGTCAATGGCGATTTTGTTACTGCAGAGGATTCGGACGAGTTGCTAAAGAAAATGGCAGAATATATAGATTGAAAAGCATCGTGCTCGATGCTTTTTTTTACTGGCCATCCGTTGGTCCATTTCCGCCTGGAAAAATAAAAGACTTGTCATGCAGTGCTTGATCTTGTTCAATTCGGTGATTTTCTGAATCTAGCTTCGGATCACCGGTTCCTTTCTTTTTATCCATATAAAGAGCAATGGGAATCAAAACAATTAACGGGGAGAATATTAATAACCAAAACATTGCCATCTCTCCTTTCATTTATAAACAATCCATATGCAGATTTAGATTTTCGAAAAACAAGAAAACTTGCTTAAGTTAATTTTAACATAAATATCCATTTAGAATGGCGGAGTTTTAAAATTCCTTCTTGAAACATATTTGTTTTATAGAAGGAGCTGGTGCAGATGATGAATTTTGACATGCAAAAAGCCAATCTGCTGGCGGAGAATATCAAGGGTTTTGCGGAGTTTATTCAGAAATGCTATAACCATAAATCAGGTTTGATTTTGAATCATGATAAGCTTTACCAGGTGAAGCTATGGGTCGAGGAGTATAAATTTAACCAGATCGCTGATGAGCTAGCGAGAATCAATATGTTTGAGTGGGATGGAAAATACACATTATTGCTGGTGGAGCGGTTCTCAAAAGGTCTGCGAATCATCGATGATTATGTGGAGTATAACCAATCTGACTTATTTATCCTGACGGCGAGGATCCATATTCTAAAAAATTTGAGTGCACTTTTCTCTGTGGCTGAATGAGAATTCTGATATTTAAAATGTGTAACAAAGATTACGAATCATCCTTATTACGTAATAATAAATACAGTTTTTACCCGCGTTGGCATAAGTTAAAGATTAACCCAATGTTTCACTAGTGTGGTACGATTGTAAACCTGTTAGCCTAAAATAGGGCCTGTTCAGTCTAATAAACCAAACAGGAGGTTTACAATGAAAAAAATAATTATGCTAGTTTCAATCCTTACATTAGTAATTGGTTCATATACAGTTTATGCTGAAACGACGAAAACCAATCATGCTGATACCTTGAAAACGAAGAAAGTGGATGTTGATTCAAAGGAGTCTTCTGTCACAGATAAACGCTTCATTAAAGAAGAAGAGGTAAAGCTGCTAGCCCGCCTGGTCCATGCGGAAGCAAAAGGTGAGCCTTATGAAGGCAAGGTTGCTGTTGCAGAAGTCGTGTTGAACCGAGTGGAAAACGAACAATTTCCTGATAGTGTCAAGGAAGTCATTTATCAAAAAAACGCATTCCAGCCGGTCCAAAACGGTGCGATCAATAAACCAGCAAATGAAGAGGCAATCAATGCAGTTGAAGATGCCCTTGAAAATGATAATAAGATTGACAGCCTTTACTTCTATAATCCGGATACAGCGACAAGCCAGTGGATCTTCACTCGTGAAGTCGTAAAAACGATCGGAAAACATGCATTTGCCATCTAAAAGCGCGAAACAGCTTAGCAAGCTGCGCGCTTTTTTGCGTTCATAAGGCTGGAGAGCTGACAGCCAGCACATTCGCCACAGTATTATCATTTTTATTCCTGGAGAAATTATTATAAAATAAAGCTTACCAATTAGTGGAACGAGGGTGGTCTGGTGAAGAAGTATTCGGTAAGTTTAACACTGGTGTTTTCAATGCTTTCATTGATATTGATGCTGTTTGGCCTTGGGTGGACAATCCAGAATCAATTTTTCAGCCAAGGAGCAACTGGAGCTGTCGAGCAGGTTAAGCCAGTTGAAAATGAGGGGGATAAAGACGGTAAGGTGGTTGTTGCCCTTGGAGATTCGCTGACTCGCGGAACTGGCGATGATTCAGGTAAAGGCTATATTGGGTATCTCGTTGATGAGCTGGAGGATAAATCGAAAGAAAAAATTACGATACATAATTTCGGGGTTAAAGGCTACCGTTCGAATCAGCTGTTGGAGCAGCTAAAACAAGGTGAAATCCAGAGGAAAATCCAGAGTGCAGATTACATCTTAATAACAATTGGCGGAAATGATTTGTTCCAGAGCGGTCAAACGTTTTTGCAAATGGATGAGAAGCAAATTGCTCAAACAAAGGAAAGTTATATGAAGAACCTTGAATCCATTTTAAAAGAATTGCGGGCCATTAATGATTCGGCTGTCATTTTTCATATTGGATTGTATAATCCGTTCATTGACTTAAATGATTCCGAGCTGACAACGAAAATCGTCCGCGATTGGAACTACAATACCAATCAGCTGCTTGACGAGAATGATAAGGCTGTCTATGTGCCGACTTTTGATTTATTCCAGCTGAGTGTGAACGATTATTTATACACAGATAAATTCCACCCGAATGCTGAAGGCTACAAGCTGATTGCGGAACGGGTCGCATCTTTGATTACATGGTAAGGGGGGGAGAAATATGAGTGAGATTACGCTGTCTGTAAAAGGGCTGAAAAAGACAATCAGCAAAAAGGAGATCATCAAAGGAATAGACTTTGATTTGAAACGAGGCGAGGTCTTTGGCTTCCTTGGTCCGAATGGTGCTGGCAAAACGACGACCATACGGATGCTTGTGGGCTTGATCAAACCGAGTTCGGGTACGATCGAGATTGGCGGCTACAATGTCCGGAAGAATTTTACGAAAGCGATGGAGCAGATGGGGTGTATCGTCGAAAATCCTGAGCTCTATTCCTACCTGACTGGCTGGGAGAATCTCGAGCATTTTGCGAGGATGCTTCCTGAAGTGGACCGGAAGCATATGGATTATGTGGTGGAGCTTGTAAGATTGGAAGAGCGGATTCATGATCCTGTGAGGACCTATTCTCTTGGGATGCGGCAAAGATTGGGAATCGCACAGGCATTGCTTGGAAAACCTAAAGTTTTGATTCTGGATGAACCTACAAATGGATTGGATCCAATGGGGATTAGGGAGATGCGTAATTTCATTCGTTATCTGGCTGAAGAAGAAGGGTTGACTGTACTGGTGTCAAGCCATCTCTTGAGTGAAATCCAATTGATGTGTGATCGGGTCGCAATTATTTCAAAGGGTTCCGTTATCAAAGTGGATTATGTTGATAACCTATTGGCACTTCAGGAAAAAGTCATCTGGCAAGCGGAACCACGTGACTTGGCAAAGGAGATTTTAGCTGGAGTCACAACAGTTTCGGATGGGCCTGACGATTCATTGGTGACGCCTTATATTGAAAACGAAGCAGCGAATTGGAACCGGATGCTGATTGAAAAGGGTATCCAGGTGAACGAAATGAACCGCAAATTGCCTGCACTTGAAGACCTTTTCCTCGAACTGACTGGAGGTGAGTCAATTGATTAACCTGGTCAGGAACGAAATGCTGAAGATTGTCCGTAAAAAAAGAATCCTGGTTGTAGCCGGAATCATTGCAGTGCTCGTAGCACTTTTTACATACTCTCAATACAGGGAAATTGAAAGAAGGCTCGAACGCTTTGGGGATGTTGATTGGCGGACGACCCTCCAGCAGCAAATCATCGATACACAAAACCGGATTACAAGCAGCGGGATTTCCGATGAGTGGAAAAGCGAACTGCAGCTGCGAATCCAACAGCAGCAATATTACCTTGATAACAATGTGAATCCGATGGAGCCGGGTGCGCCAAGCTTTGCGAGGGTGTTTGCAGAGCATTCCATCAATCTGTTCCTGCCCTTGATGATCATGGTCGTTGCGGCTGATATTGTTTCCTCAGAACGAAGCGCAGGCACGGTAAAACTTTTGCTCACACGACCGGTCAAGCGCTGGAAGATCTTGATGAGCAAATACATCACCTTGGTTTTATCCGTCTCGATCATCGTTCTCCTGTTTGGGCTTCTGTCCTACTTGATCTCTGGAATCATTTTTGGCTACCAAGGATGGTCGGCCCCTGTGATAACTGGGTTCAATGTCGTAGGGAATGAGCTGAATACAAATGCCGTCCAGATGATTCCTCAGTGGCAGTATTTGTTGATGGAGTTCAGCTTGGTGTGGTTTGTCGCACTAATTGTCGGGACGATTACATTTATGTTATCTGTTTTGATCCGCAATACACCAGCAGGAATGGGCGTCATGCTCGCCGCGCTGATTTCAGGAGCCATTCTTAGCAATATGGTCTCCTCCTGGGAACAAGCAAAATACTTGTTCATGATCAACCTCAATCTTACAGGCTACCTTTCTGGCCAGGCACCGCCAATTGAAGGAATGACGCTCGGGTTCTCACTCGTGATATTGACCATTTGGGGATTGGCTGCATTAATTGTTTCGTTTGCTGTGTTTATCAGGCAGGATATATATTAATATTTGTGAACCCTGGCCGGTTTTGGCCAGGGTTTTTGATGATTTGAGGGATTTGGGAATCGTTTCAGCAGGTTGGAGAGAGTAAATTAACGATCGTCTAAGGGTTAGGGAGGATCTATTAACGGTTGTGCCAGTTTTTTTAACGGTTGGAGAAAATATATTAACGGTTGCGGCAGATTTATATACGGTTAGGAAGAATTTATATACGGTTGGAGTGAATTTTAGATTGGTAGAATTTTTTTCATGGGAAAACCAGGTAATGATGATTTAATACCAGTTAACACCAATTACCACTGAAATCATACAAGTTGTTTTCAATTTCGTTAAAGTATGAAACTTTTTACGGAAAACAACGTATTTAAAACCGAGGTGAGGAGCATGCTCAAAATCAAGCCGCAGTGCTGTGTTTGCAAGAAGGAAATTCAACCGAATGAAGAGGTTTTCGTTAAAATGAGGTACCCTGAAACCAAGGGAATGACGGAAATCAAAGCATTTATCCAGTATCAAGGGAAAATATTCTGCAATGATTGTTTGAATAAGTAATCATACGGGAGGAACCGGGGATGTTTGTAGAAAAACGGTCAGAAAAGAGAAGGAAAAAGAAGTATGATGGAAGCTATACTTTTTGGGATTTCGTTTTTGATATTCTTTTTTATATTCCTGAATTGATTTTTCTGCCGTTCCGACTGGTTTTCTATCTATTCAGATTCCTTGCGAGATCAATATTTGACGGCATATAAAAATCCTGCGACGCTAAATTCGCAGGATTTTCTGTAACTATAGCTTCCTAGCCCTGAAATTGTTTTGGAGCACGGGCCAATTCTGCGGGAAGGAAGGCCCTAGCACCCAGTAGCTTACACCGCGAAGCCCATATTCTTTTGCGGTATCGTATTTGGCCTGGACGCTCCTTGCGTCTTCGTACCATACCTCATGCTGTTGGCCGTCTGAGTCGGTGTAGCGGAAGAATGGTGACTGATAGGTATCATGGTATTGGATGTTGACTCCCTGTTGTGCCGCGAGTTCGACGGCTCCTTTTGGGCTGACGGTCCGGGCGTAGGTACCCTGTACCCATGGTATTCTCCAGTCCCTTCCATAAAGCGGTACACCCATCATGATTTTATCTCGCGGAATGGCTGTTACGGCATAGTCCAATACTTTCCTTACTTCATTAAGCGGTGCAATTGCCCATGGCCTTCCGCCGGACCAGCCCCATTCATATGTCATGATAACGACAAAGTCAACAATCTCACCATGCGCTTCGTAATCGTGTGCCTCATATAGAAGCCCTTCCTGATCGGCTCTTTGCTTTGGAGCAAGTGCAGTCGAAACGGTATAGCCTTCCGGATGCATAATGCCAACCGCTTTTCGCAAAAAATTGTTATAGTTTTCTCGGTCCTCAGGATAAACGTATTCGAAGTCGATATTCAATCCGGTATAGCCTTTTTCCTTCATTTTAACGAGAATATTGTTTAACAAAGTATCCTGGACGCCTGGATTCCGCAGGATGTCGGCTGCCCGGTCTGAGCTGAACGAGCCGTCCGCTTCGTTTGTGATTGTGAGCAATGGTGAGGTGTTGGTCATTTTTGCCCCCTGAAGGACCAATGTATCCTGAAGGGTAAGGAGTGACCCGTCTTCACCGACTTTATATGAAAAAGGAGAAAGGTACGTGAAATGGTGTCCTCGTGACAGGACATCTCTTCGCCCTGTTTCACTCATTCTTGTAATATAGGCATTAACTTCAATGGTAGGTTTTGCAGGCGCGGGAATACGTAAAACAAATCCTGGATAAATGAGAGAAGGATTCGAAATATTATTAGCTTCTGTGATTTGGTTAATACTCACCCCATACCGCTGCGAAATCGCCCATAATGTCTCCCCAGAATTAACGGTGTGGCTTAAGTAAGGCAGTTCAAGCATTTGGCCTACGAAAATCATGGCAGAATCTGCAATGTTATTGTAGCTTGCAATCTCCTGTACGGTAACTCCATAGCGAGAGGCAATGGCCCATAAACTGTCACCTTGCTGGACGACATATTCCCGATTATTTTCAGGTATTACGAGCGATTGACCGACCACCAACACATTTGGATTATCGAGTTCATTCACTAGAATGATTTGGTTGATTGTTGTTTGATATCCCTGGGCAAGTCTCCAAAGAGTATCTCCTGGTCTAACGACATGTATTTTCATAGTAAATCAGCCCCTTAGTAATACTACCTCTTAACATCATATGCTGCAAAAAGATGTCCTATTTTCGGTGATTAAAATTCAGAAAATTAAGAAATAGGGTATGCATTTTCTCTATTTCGTATATAATAGGTAGAAAACTATAAAGATTAAAGGGGAAAATGGTATGGTTACGTACGGCACTTTTTTACTTTTAGTAGAAGAGGCGGAGAAATTGAACTGCAAAGTGATTTATGACTCTAAGAAGAAAATCAATTTTAACCCAAACATGTCCATAACGATTCCATTATCGACCACGCTGGAAAATGTATATGCCTTTGCTCACGAGATTGGCCATTGTATTGATTTTGTCAATGACGAGCTCGACTATGAAAAATGGCTGAATGACTGGTCTTATCGGATAACGGCAGAAATGAGCGCATGGGTACATGCCTATAAAATACTTAAGAAGTTGAATGTACCACTGGATGGGTGGAAGGATCATGTTGATTCCAAGCTCTCGACTTATTTTAAATATCATGAAGTGATTGCATAGACTGGCTCAGGCCAGTTTTTTTAATGAAAAAATAAATTTCTCTAGTTTGCGAACGTTTGTTCGGGATATAATAACGTTAAGTACTCCCGAAAGGATGGTCAGCATGAGAATACGAGACAGAGGAAAGCTGAAATTTATGCCTGCTCACTTTATGCCGGAACATCGGGCATTATTGAGGAAACTAGCGCGTGATGAGCTGCGGCAGCCACGGCCGTTGCTGGATGAATACGAAATTCAGGAGTTTGAAAATCGGATTTGCAGCGCGATGGAATATACATACAAAGTGAAAATCACGAAGTGGGATGATGGATTTACATATGAAGAAAAAGGCCATGTCCATTATCTTGATCCAATAAGGAAGGAGGTACGGATGGTGACAGATGATCGTTCGGTAATTGTATTTAAATTCGAAGACATCATTGCTGTATCAGTTATTGATTAAGTTTTCTCAATAACCATTTCAAAAGTTTTGTGGCAATGCTCTTCATTTGAGCGTGCCAAAATTCTCGAAGCAACGACTTAAAAATCCTCCTAAAAGGGTAAAATCATCTAGAGGTGAAATCAATGAATGAAAAGCAAATAGTTGGCGAAAAGGCGGCTGAATACATAAAAGACGGCATGATTGTAGGACTGGGAACAGGATCGACCGCTTATTATACAATCAAAAAATTGGGCGAGTTAGTGAGAAATGGGATAAACATTAAAGGGATTCCAACATCAGAACAAACCGCTGTATTAGCAGTGGAGCATGGTATTCCGCTTGCGGATTTTAAGAATGTGAAACGGATAGATGTCGCAATTGATGGAGCGGATCAGGTAGACACTAAATTGAACTTGATTAAAGGCGGTGGGGGGGCACTGTTAAGGGAAAAAATTATTGCCAATGCTGCTTCTGCTTTTATTGTCATTGCAGATTCATCAAAAAGAGCAGAGAGGTTAGGTGCTTTCCCGCTTCCGGTTGAGATCGTAAAGTTCGGAGCAGAAGTGACCTGTGAAAGAATCGCAGAGCTTGGCTGCCAACCGAAATTAAGATTAAATGTGGACAAGCCATTCATTACGGACAATGGGAATTATATTCTCGATTGCGATTTTAAGCAGATTGAATCACCTGAGGAGCTGGAAAATCAGCTAAATATGATACCTGGCGTGGTTGAAAATGGTTTGTTTGTCAATATGGCGAAAAGGCTGATCACGATTGAAAATGGCGAGCTTGTTGAAAAAACAAAATGAATTTTTAGCGGTGCTTCTGGTTTTTGAAGTGCCGTTTTTTCTTTATGGAAAGGGGAATGGTACCAGGTTATAGAATTACAATGTAGATTAATATTTGGAGGAGCTGTCGAGATTGAGAGATTACAGTATAAAAACATATGAAGAAGCGGTTCAGATTATTGAAGAGGTTGGCTTTCTCCCACTGGCTCCATTGGTACCTGATTACCACGCGCTTAATACAATTACTGTTCCGGAGTCATGGCATTCAGATACAGAATATGATCCGTGGATTTGGCGTACAAGATTTGCGGTTGAAGGTGTCGCAGGCTATGGAAAGTTCATTAAGAAAAAATCTGTTCTGATTTCACGTGATTTACTTCCATATTTTAAGGCTGTCCTAGGCAGTTATGAAAAAGTTGAAGTACGATACCAAAAAGGAAATGTATCGAGAGAAGCGTTGGCTCTTTACCGATCCATTAGTGAAGAAGGGGTCATAGATACAAGAGAGTTGAGGACTCTGGCGGGCTTAAGGGAGAAAGAGCACAAAAAGGTGTTTGACAATGCTCTATTGGAACTGCAGGGAACGATGGATATTGTCATTTCAGGAACCAAGAAAAAGACAAATGCGGAAGGCGAAAAGAATGGCTGGAGCAGCACATCCTTTGAAACCTACGATTCTTGGGCAAGCAGAAATGAAATTGAAATGATGACGGTGGAAAAGGAAAAGGCAAGAGAATACCTTTTAAATCACTTTCAAACCGTTGCCAGTGAAAACTCCGTAAAGAAGCTGAAGAAAATACTGGGGGAATGAAAATGATAAACAAAGCATTAGTAATCATTGACGTTCAAAACGGAATGTTTCAGGAAGGAGAAGCAGTTTTCAATGGAGAGGAGCTGCTGAAAGGGATCAAAGCGCTAATAACTAAGGCCCGTTCTGCTAAAATACCAGTTGTGTATATCCAACATAATGAAGAAGCAGGATATCCATTGGAAAGCGGAACATATGGCTGGCAAATCCATTCGGAAATTTGCCCAGCTGAGGGAGATAGGATTATTCAAAAAAACACACCGGACTCCTTTTTAAAAACAACGCTTGACCGAGAGTTGAAAAAAAAGGAGATTGAACATCTCTATCTAGTTGGCATTCAAACGGAAGTTTGTGTAGATACAACATGCAGAAGCGCATTCAGTAAGGGATATAAGCTTACTTTGGTTTCCGAATTACATAGCACGTGGCCCAGTGAAGAATTAACAGCCCAGCAAATCATTAGCCATTACAATAGAACATTGCGCTGGTTTGCAGATGTGCAATCTAGCCATGAGATTCACTTCACTTGAGTGAAAAGGATTTGAATGGTAACAGATTTTAAGGATGTATATTTCTAGTGGGCAATAGATGAGTTTGAATCACATTGTGAAGGAGAGATGAACGTGGGAATTCCTCAAAATCTTAGGATTGATTGCCCAAAAGATTGTGGTAATGCACCCAAAAAAGTGTTATTAAAGGAACTTACGGTTGCTCTGTTAACGAGAGATTATTCTTGCATGAACGAAAATATGGCAGATGACATTCGATGGCAGGTTGCTGGCGATAAGTGTATTTATGGAAAAGATGAGATCAGAGATGCTTTTAATGAAAATATTAGCAAAGAGGTAATTCAGCTTCATATTCAAAACATTATCACACATGGTCCGACGGGTGCGGTAAATGGTTTCTTCGTATTTGATGATCATTCCAAACTATCTTTCTGCGATGTCTATACCTTTTCGAGTGCCGGAAAGAGTGCAAAAGTTAAAGAAATTATGTCATTCAGAGTAGAAGAATAACTGATGTATTAGTTTTTCTCTTTGATACGGGCTAATAATCCACTATGAGTACTCATACCAACTTATGAAGCAGGTGGACTCATGCAGGCTTAAAGAAATTCTTTAGGCTATACTCGTGGAAGAATCATTAAGGAAAACCAGGCTTAAAAGCAGAATATATTTCTGAATAAGGGAGGGGCCGTTGTGGAAAAACAAAATCTTCATCCTTTGATGTTCTTTGCGCTCGTTGTCGTTACCACTTTTCTCATGGGCTCTTCTTTTACCGTAGGCAAGATTGGGTTGAACTATGTCTCTCCATTGTTATTGGTTGGTTTAAGATTCTCGATCGCCGGTTTGCTGATGGCGGTACTTGTCAGGAAAAGAATTAGGCCGGATAAGCTGGTTGATTGGGGAAGGATTTTCATCATTGGTTTAATGCAGACTGCAGGGGTCATGGGCTGTATTTTCTTGAGTTTACGTACAATTACTGCTGGTGAGTCATCAATTTTAACCTTCACCAATCCATTGATGGTTGTGATTATGGGGACGATTTTCCTGGGGATTCGATACAGGCTTCTTCAATGGGTTGGTGCAATTATAGGGTTCATCGGTGTATTCATTACATTAGGTTTCCATTTGCAGCTGACAGTTGGTACACTTTTCGGTCTGGGGGCAGCTGTGTTTTGGTCCATCGGGACCATCCTGATCAAACAATGGGGCAGCCGCTTCAATGTTTGGGTGCTGACAGCTTATCAAATGCTCTTTGGAGGCATTATCCTCCTACTGATGGGAATTACGCTGGAAACACCGAAGCTGACGATTACTCCGATTTCTATCTCAGTGATTTTATGGCTGGCAATCATGGCCTCGATTGTCCAGTTTGCCATTTGGTTTTACTTGATCAATCAGGGAGACCCTGGCAAGACGAGTGCTTTCTTGTTCCTGGCACCATTTTTCGGTGTGCTCACTGGCTGGGTACTGCTTAATGAGGTTGTCGAATGCCATGTTTATGCAGGCGGAGCACTGATTTTCACGGGCATTTTTCTGGTGAACTGGACATTTAAGAAAGCGAATCAGGAGTTTGGTATTGGCAAAGCTGCTAAATCAGTAAATGACTAGGTTGTATTCGTAAACTTTCCTATTTAATGAGCGGGTCGAGGTGTATTTTATAAAAATGATTTTGCTGGCGTTTAAAAGGAGTAATGTTCAGGATGAAAAGAGTCTTTTTATTGTTAGTGGCTATGGTGTTAATGGGTTTTGGCTCTATTGAAGTGAATCGTCATGTCCCGCCTGAAGTTTTCGAGACTGCAATGGATAATTACCAGGAGTTTCTTTCATTTGTGATTAACGATGGAAATCCGGAAGACTGGAAAATAGGGCAGTTTGTTGCCGATCATCAGCTAGTGATTGATAACAAGTTGAATATAGCTATAAGACCATTAAATCAGTGGGTTGCTCCAGTGCTATACAATGGTTTGATCATCGGCCCCATGAGAGTGAATAAATCTTCTGAGGGAAGATATGAAATCGTTGAGTTTGGTTTTTCGAGATCCACTTCACTTTTGCAGTTAAAGCCGGACGAATATTTTCTTTCCAATATGCAGTATGATCTTGAGTTAGGATATACTCCATCCAGAGATTACATCCGTCCATTTGGCGGAAAGGCAGCCAGGCTTTTTGATGAATGGGGAGTCGATGCCGAAGGAATTCCACTAACTGAGTTTGAAGTTCTGATCAAGCAGCATTTAAAGGAAACTTATCCTGACCGTTTTCCCGAAAAAAAGCCATTGTCCAGATATTATTTGCTGGCTTTAATACCAATAATTTTAATACCATTAGCAGTAGTACTAAGAAAAAATAAACAGTCTGATAAGGCTGGCTAAATTCAATTCCAGCATATGTTAAAGAAAGAATGATAAAAATTTTTGCAGGCCGTATCTTTCCTCTCCCTAAATCCGTTTAAGGGACAGAGAGGTTCAAAGGAGTGAACAGGATGTCGATCGACAAGCTCAGGAAAATGGATATAGCAAAGGATACCGGTGTCATGGACCATTATCAAAATCTTAAGAGATATTGCCGGTTTTTAACGCAGAGCAGCTGGGATGGTGATGATCTTGTGCAGGAAGTGACGGTTAAGGCAATCCACCATTATGAGCCTTCACAGATCAGCTCGGCCTTGTTGAAAAAAATGGCTTACAATCATTGGGTTGATACGGTCAGGAAGCGCAGCCGTGAGGTAACGGGAATACCGGAAGATCTCGCTTCATTTACTAATGGCAACGTGATCGATACAGTCGAGATGGTTTTGGCCAAATTGACGCCGAAGCAGGCTGTTATTTTAGTTTTAAAGGAAGCATTCCGTTTTCAATCACGCGAAATCGCTGAGCTTATGGATACAACGGAAATGGCTATAAAAGCATCTCTTCACCGGGCCAGGAAACGACTCGAGCGTGATGGAAACCTTCAAGAAGTGGATCAAGGACTCACCGAGGATGAAGAAAAGCTGCTGTCAGACTTGCTTTGCGAATCACTTCAGTCTGAGGATCCGACTGTGTTGCTTGAAAGCATCCAGGAGATCCCTTCACTTACTCCTTGTTCACCGGAGATGTCTTTACACTCTCGTTCACCTCTCTCTACTTTCAAAATGGCTGCGTAAGCAGGAAAGGGAGGACCAAATTGAGTACAATTCCTTATGTCATCGAACAATCAAACCGGGGAGAACGTTCATACGATATTTATTCAAGGCTTTTAAAAGACCGGATTATCATGCTTGGAGATGAAATCAATGACCAGGTGGCAAACAGCGTTATTGCTCAGCTTCTGTTTCTTGAAGCAGATAATCCTGAAAAGGATATCTCGATCTATATTAATAGTCCTGGAGGTTCAACCACAGCAGGATTCGCAATTTTTGATACGATGGAATACATCAAGCCCGACATCAGCACAATCTGCATCGGAATGGCCGCATCTTTTGGAGCCATGTTGCTGCTTGCCGGTACAAAAGGGAAAAGATTTGCATTGCCTAACAGTGAAATCATGATCCATCAGCCGTTGGGCGGTGCAAGAGGCCAGGCGACTGAGATTGAGATTTCGGCTAAAAGAATCCTAAAGCTGCGCGACCATGTGAATCAAATTATTTCCGATAGAACTGGCCAGTCGGTTGAAAAAATCGCAAAGGATACTGACCGGGATTATTTTATGAGTGCACAGGAAGCTTTGGAATACGGGATTATTGATAAAATTATTACACGAACATAGGGGCTGCTTAAGCAGTCCTGTTTTTTTTTTGCTAGAAATGACTGGCTGCCCCTGATATAATCGAATTTATATTTTAAAAGATTCTAACAATTCACAGCGTTAAAGAAATAAACAGTAAGGGAGAATTTCCATGAATATTTACGGATCAGAAAAGATTAGAAAGATGACATCAAGTATTTTTCAGGAAGTGGTTGACCGTAAACAGGCAGCATTGATGAACGGGAAAGATGTTATTGACTTATGTATAGGGAGTCCTGATTTTGGCCCGCCTTCTTTTGTAATGGAGGAACTTGCTAAATATTCGATGGATCCAGGGAGATATGGATACACGTTAAAGGGAATCAGTGAATTTAATGAGGCAGTTACATATTTTTATCAACAGCGTTATTCTGTTGAGCTAGAAGCCGAAAGTGAAGTCTTGCAGCTGATGGGCTCGCAGGATGGGCTAGCGCACTTGGCTACTGCAATCATTGACCCTGGGGATTATGTACTTGTTCCGGATCCAGGTTACCCAATCTATGAAGCTAGCGTAACCATTGCCGGCGGGTCGATCTATGCTATGCCTTTGTTGGAGAGAAATCAATATCTGCCGCAGCTGAATGAGATTCCTCTAGAAATCTTAGAAAAGTCAAAAATGATGATCTTGAGTTATCCTGGAAATCCTGTCACGGCTCTGGCGGACAGCAGCTTTTTTGAACAGGTAGTCGAATTCGCTAAAGTACATAACATCCTCGTGGTGCACGACTTCGCCTATTCTGAATTGATTTATGATGGGAATCCGAAAACCAGCTTCCTTTCGGTGGAGGGCGCCAAAGACGTAGGGGTAGAGTTTAACTCATTGTCAAAAACCTTCAATATGGCAGGCTGCCGCATTGGCTACGTCGCTGGGAATTCACAGGTGATCAATATTCTTGCTTCCTTCAAATCACATATCGATTACGGTATTTTTTACCCGATTCAAAAAGCAGCAATTGCTGCACTGACCTCAGATTATTCTTTTCTGGGGGATCAGCTGAAACAGTATGAAGCACGAAGGGATGCATTGGTTTCAGGGTTCAGGAATAGCGGTTGGCAAGTGGCCAATTCTCCGGCAACGATGTTTGTGTGGGCTAAAATTCCTGCCGGCTGGAAATCCCGCGATTTCGCTTTCAAGCTAATTGATGAAGAAGGAATTGCCGTCGTTCCTGGTGATGCTTTTGGCAAACAAGGCGAAGGCTATGTCCGAATTGCCATGGTTCAGCCACCAGATAGACTGATAGAAGCATCTCAAAGGGTAAATAAATTTTTGTCTGGGTTTCCGGTCGGAATCTAATAATATTTCGATAAACGAATTGACTTTTGAATGAATTTGGAATATTATCACTTTAACGAACTAAAATTTAATATTTATGTCTTCTTATCAAGAGAGGTGGAGGGAAAGGCCCTGCGAAACCTCGGCAACAGGTTCTTAAAGAATACTGTGCCAATTCCTGCGGACAATTTTTGTCTGAAAGATGAGAAGAGAGTATGATATGGCTCTCTTCTTGAAGAAGGGAGCTTTTTGTTTTTAGGAGGCTTATTTATGAGTCTTTATTGTTTTACTTATAAAACCAACTTATCAGGTTTGTTAAGTTGGAATTCTATGAGCAGAGGAGAGATTGAGATGAAATACGGATTTTGGCTGCCTATTTTTGGCGGATGGCTAAGGAACGTAGAAGACGAAAACATGCCGCCTACCTTTGACTATGCAAAGAAAGTGATTCAATCAGCAGAACAATGGGGCTACTCTACAACATTAATTGCCGAATTATACTTGAATGATATAAAAGGGCCAGAGTGCGATTCCCTTGAAGCATGGACAACTGCTGCCGCACTGGCTTCAGTAACGGAAAAAATTGAAATAATGGCAGCGGTTAGACCGGGCTTCCACAATCCGGCTATCACAGCAAAAATGGCGGCAAATATTGATCAACTCAGCAACGGTCGATTTACGCTTAATGTTGTTTCAGCATGGTGGGAGGAAGAAGCAAGGCAATACGGCGGAATTTTTACCGAACATGATGAGCGATATGACAGGACTATAGAGTTCATAGATGTACTCAAGGGACTATGGCGTGATGAAACCTTCTCTTATGAAGGCAAGTTTTATCAGCTCAAGGATACGAAGCTGTTCCCGAAACCAGTTCAGCGGCCGAATCCGGTCCTTTATGCCGGCGGAGAAAGTCCAAAAGGAAAACAGACCATTGTTGAAAAATGTGATGCCTATGTCATGCATGGCGGAACAGTAGAAGAAATTGAACGGAAAATTACAGACATGAAAGTCCGCAGAGCGGCTACGTCAAATCCAGAATTGTCGGAGTTCGGAATGGCTGCCTATGTCATTTGTCGTGACACCGAGGAAGAAGCATTCGCAGAATTGAAACGCATTACGACTGTAAAGGAATCAAGTGCCTATGCTGGCTTTAAGGATTTCACAAGTAAATCCCAGCTTGAACAACAAATCCAGCACCAGGATTACTCGGTGTCAAACCGTGGGTTACGCCCGAATTTAATTGGCACTCCAGACCAAATCGCCGAGCGAATTCTTCAGTATGAACAAGCCGGATTAGGGTTGCTTCTGCTGCAATTCTCTCCGCAGCTCGAAGAAATGGAACGTTTCGCAAAGCAGGTTATGCCTCTTGTTGAGGCAAAAAGAAAGCAAGCGATTGCTTGAACTACCATAAGGAGATGAGTAAATATGAGCAAAGTATATATCATCCATGAAAATAGTGAATGGACAATTCATTTAACAAAGCGGTTAGAGGAGCTAGGTGTTCCTTTTGAGGAATGGCATCTTGACGAAGGACTGCTGGATTTATCAAAGGAACCGCCACAAGGTATTTTTTATAGCAGGATGAGCGCTTCGTCTCACACGAGAGGCCATCGATTCGCTCCGGAATATACTGCCCAGGTTTTAGCCTGGCTGGAGGCTCACGGACGCAAAGTTTTCAACGGAACACGCGCGCTGGAACTGGAAGTTAGCAAGGTCAAGCAATACCTTGAGCTGGCCAAGCAAGGAGTAAAAACTCCAAGGACAATAGCGACTGTCGGTAAAAAACAGCTCTTAGAAGCGGCCAAGGAATTCGAAGGGAAAGCGTTTATCACTAAGCATAACCGTGCAGGAAAGGGTCTTGGAGTACAACTTTTTCAATCGGCTGATGCATTGAAGTCATATGTTAATGGCTCTGCATTTGAAGAACCGGTGGATGGTGTTACGCTCATTCAGGAATATATCCAGTCTCCGGAGAACTATATAACAAGATGTGAGTTCGTAGGCGGAGAATTTGTTTATGCCGTGAGGGTCGATACATCTGAAGGCTTTGAATTATGCCCGGCAGATGCCTGCCAGATTGGAGACCTTTTCTGTCCTGTAGGAGAAGAGGTTGATGAAAAGCCGAAATTCCAGGTTATCGATGGATTCAAGGACCCTATTATTGATCAATATAAGAGAGTGCTAGAAGCTAACAATATTAATGTTGCCGGAATTGAATTCATCAGAAATGAGTCAGGTGAAATTTTCACTTACGATATCAATACAAATACTAACTACAATTCTGATGCCGAAGCAAAGGCAGGGAAATTCGGCATGCTTGAGTTAGCAAAATTTTTAGGAGAAGAGCTGGCTGCGGAGTATGGCATAGTGACAAGATAAGCAGGGGATTCCCCCTGCTTTTTTATTTTTTCTAAGGTGAAATGTGATAATCTATATTTAACAAAAGATGGAATTATACTACAGGAGATTAAGAGAAATGAATAATCAAATGTTGCAAAATAAGTTAAGTGCCGATTGCGAAAGTTGCTTTGGTTTATGCTGTGTGGCTTTGCCATATGCGAAATCAGCTGACTTTGCTTTTGATAAGGGTGCCGGGGTGCCTTGTCAGAACTTGCAGAAGGATTACTGTTGTGGGATTCATAACAAACTGAGGGATGAAGGCTTCAAAGGATGTACAGTTTACGAATGCTTCGGTGCGGGGCAAAAGGTTTCACAAGTTACCTATAGGGGGCTGGATTGGCGAGACCAGCCAGATACAGCGAAAGAAATGTTCGATGTATTCCCGATCATGCAGCAGCTACATGAAATGCTACTTTACTTGGATGAATCCATGAAATTAGAGTACGCGAAGCCATTATACGGTAGTCTCCGAACTATTTATGAAAAAACAGAACAGCTTACAAACCTTGAATCTGCTGAAATTCTCAAGTTGGATATTCCTGCACATCGAGCAGAGGTTAACGGATTCCTCTTAAAAACCAGTGAACTGGTCCGTTCTCGAGTAAAAAACAGGAAGCAGCCGAGAGGAAAGAACCTTTTTGGTGCCAGGTTAATAGGAGCGGATCTCAGAGGATCCGATTTACGGGGCGCACTGTTGATTGCTGCAAATCTCAAAGGAGCTGACATGAAGGTGTGTGACTTTATCGGTGCCGATTTAAGGGATGCCGACTTAAGCGATGCAAATCTGGAAGGCAGCTTTTTTCTGACTCAGGCTCAGATCAACTCATCAAAAGGTAATGCTGAAACCAAATTACCTTCGACACTAAATAGGCCTACACACTGGTAAATCTGAAGGAGGAGTTAAAATGACGGCATTTGTAATATTGATTGGCAGTATCTTTAGTGTCCTGGCAGTTGGATTTGGAGCAAAAGTTTGGAAGGATAAGAAGTAGTTATTGTTTAGTTCTTGAAAAAATGGCTAAATTTTGAAACTTATCGAATGTCCTTCCGTATTAAACATAAAGGGGGGAGAGCATATGAAAAAGTTATCATTTATTCCTATAATCTTTCTACTATTGCTTTTCGGCTATCAGCAAAAACAAAACGAAGTGCTCGATACAAGTAAACTTGAGAAAGTTGAACAAACTGGAAATGCCACTGAGGAACAATTGAAAAGTATTCCGATCCTTTATAATGTACCATCCTTGAAAGTTGGCTTAGATTCTTTGCCATTTGAAGTAATTCCGCCTAAGGATTTTCCTTTTGACGCCATGCCGCTGAAAATGACGATTGAAGATTTTAAGCATGATGGGAAGGATTTACAAGTCAATTTTGACAGTGTTTCAAAAAACAAAGAAGATAACATCATTTTCATGATTACTGTCCATAATTTTAAAATTGAATATCCAGAAGGTCCAGGGGACGAAGTTAAGCTAGCTGATGGGACGGCTGGAGATTATATGAAAGGAACTCTCGTTTTTGAAAAGGATGGAATCTATTATAGTATTGGCTATTACAATCCTAATATCTCGGATGAGCAATCGAAGAAAGACACTATTGCATTGGCCAATCAAATGTTATAAGCCTGAGAAGAACGCATGAAAATTTTGCGTTCTTTTTTGATTGCTGGTAAAGAAAGGATAGCAATTTTCTGTTTGGTTAAAACTAGAATTGGTGATTAAAAATGAAATCTATTCTGGTGACAATGACTTGGTTCTCTAGTATTGTTCTTTTGTCTCTTGCCTATGAAGACTACCTTTACTCCCAGTTTGGGGTTCATTCTGTAAAGGGGACCGTTGAGGATAAAGGAGTAACTAATACAACCATGAATACATTTGGCAACTTTACTGAGGAACGGGAATACTGGATACGGCTTAATGGAGAAAAAATTGTGGTGACCAAAGCGATTTACGAGAATGTACATCAGGACAGGCAAATTAAGCTTATGAGAACTCAGCATGGCATGGTGATTGAATAAAGAAGATGGTCCGCATTATATCGGACCATCTTTTTTACCAAGTATCGCCGCGCTCTTTTTTCAGTTCTTTCATTTTTTCTGTCCATTCATCGACTCTTTTCCTGATTTCCTGGCTTTCGGTATCTGCTTTTTCACGATTGGTTTTGCTCATGGTGTAATGGAGTTCCTTCATGGCTTCGCTGCGTTCAAATCCCCAATCTCTTAACTCGGAATATTGTTCATCAGTGATCCAGCCGTTCTCGGACATGATGGCAGCTGCGTCAATGATCCGGTGTGCTTCTTTTCTTCCGATGGTCCATAATTCAAGAGGATACTTTTCTGCAACTTTGTATTCTGCGACCATATCCCATCCGTCTGGAGCCATCGTAAAAGCAAAGGCCAGGTCGAGAGTGGAAGGGAGCCACTCGTACTGGATTGTATTCTTCAATTCCTCAGGATTATCGGCTTTGAAGTATTCACCGTTTCCGGCTTCAGCAACGGCTTTTAACTGATTTTCCGTTTCCCCATCCACATCAAATCCAATGATGTTAACCGTACTTTCAGCATTCTTGGCAACTAGGTCCTTACTTGCCTGGACTGGGTCCCCATCACAAGTTTCGGCACCGTCACTGACAATGTAAACTGTTGTATTTCCATCATAGCTGCTGCTCATCTCTGCTGCCCTTTGAATGGCGCCAGCAAGCGGAGTCCAGCCCTTGCTATCAAAGGAGTCGACCGCTCCATGGAAAACTTCTTTTTCGTATTTGGCCATTGGATATACTTCTTCAATTCCCGAGCAGGAAGCTCCTTTATCGACATTTGAATCGGAGCCTTTATGACCATAGACTACCAATGAAACCTCGCTGGACTGGCCGATTGTTTTGGCAAAGCTTTTTACCGCGTCTTTCGCGATTTCCATTTTGACACGGCCGTCTGTCTGTTGAAGCATGCTAGAGCTTGCATCGAGGAGAATGATTGCTTTGTCCGACGCTTCCTTTTCCTCTTCTTCGCTTATTGACTTTGTCGGGTCAGGCAGGAAGGGCTCTTCGAAATGGGGATCGTACGCTCTGGCATTCTCGATAATTTCATCATAATGTGGACTGGCCAATAGGGAAACAAGTCCCTTTTTAATAATCTCTAAATCATCTGTTTCATTAGCAAGTTCTTCGAGTTTTGCCGGCAGCTGTTTTTTTAAATCTGGATCCAATTCTGGGGTGTTGAAACCGATATCCTCTATATCTTTTTCATAGCTTAAATCGTCCATCATCGAGCCAGGATCCAGGGCTATCAGGCTTTCTTCTGTAACCTCTATACTTATATTTTTCAAGTGTTCAAATTTACTCGGCTTTGTTTCTTCCGTTTTGACTACTTCCTTAGCCGGTTGCTCGGCTTCGACTTCTTCATCTGGTTCATCACTGCTGCAAGCAGAAAGAACGAGTGACGTGAATAATAGGAATAACAGCGAATACCGTTTCACAAAAATCCTCCTCATCAAGTTTTCGCCTATGTAAAAAACATCTTCATAGAGTTTAACATGATTCATAAACAGATTTGAAGTAATTTCCATGGAAGATTACAATCATGAGTAAAAACTCCTGGAATGACAAAAAATGAGCAGTGACTATGGAGGAGGAATGCAGATGAATATGATGGCGCTGCCGGCGCTGCTTGTATTAGATGTTCAGAAGGGATTTGACGATCCATATTGGGGAAAGCGGAACAACCCTGAAGCGGAAAGGAATATCGCGAGGCTTTTAACTGAATGGAGGAATCGAAAGGGGAATGTCATCTTTACGAAGCATCTGTCACTTGACCCGGCTTCTCCTTTGCATCACCGAAATCAACTGGGGACTGAAATCAAGGATGTCGTCAAGCCGCTGGATGGGGAAGTTATTTTTACGAAAAACGTGAACAGCGCTTTCATTGGAACCGAGCTGGAATCCTATCTGAAACAAAATAAAATTAAATCAGTGGTGATCACCGGATTATCGACACAGCACTGTGTCTCGACTACCACGAGGATGAGCGGTAATCTCGGTTTCGATTGCTTCATTGTGTCTGACGCGATCGCAGCCTTTGAAATCACGGACCACAAGGGAGTGAAGCACACTGCGGATTCAATCCAGGAACTTGAACTGGCGATGCTTCATAAAGAGTTTGCCACGATTGTCACCACTGATGCCTTAATCCAACTAATGAACCAACAGTAAAGCGCAGGAGCTTCCTGCGCTTTATTTATCGATACCCAGGAATTTAAGCACTCTATGGTATGGGCATTTAGATAAAGAACCGTCATCATCCCGCAAGAAATACTGCCTCCATTCAAAATTATCCTCAGATCCGTAAGTGTTCAAGTCAGGGTGAATTGCAATGCTATCGTAATTCGCCAGCCTTTTTCTCACTTGAGCCTTGATTCTTTGGGCATAACTTTGTGATTTATTAAATTCTTGCAGAACCCAGCGTGGAGTAATCGCAAGCATCATAACGTCAAAATGTCTGCTCTTGCGGTTTTTATGTGCAGGGGTTGCACAATACATAAAATATTGCTCTCCATTGAAACAGAATTCCCAAATAGGGTCGTGTGGGTCTTGTGGGATATCATTTGGCCATTCAAATGCATCCAATGCAGTTAACCCTGAAAGTTGCTCCCAAAAAATTTGTTCATATTCCTCGACAGATGCATTTTTCATTGAATCGGGTGTTTCATAGAAAATGATCAAAGAAGTATAATTGCCGAACTCCCTTGATTGTTCTGTATAGCCCGTCAATAAGCTCGCGAGCTCTTTTATTGTTGAGTCCCTCCTTGGGCTCCCAATAAATCCATACTTTAGCTGATTCATTGAAAACCCAATGGTTGCCGGGATACAGGGAAAAGGTTTTTCTTTGTCACTCATTTTAGCAAAGAATGAATCAAGAGCATGCTTTTCCCATTCTAGCAACTGATTCCGGGAGGAGGAACCATGCGCATACAAACCATTCATCACAGTCACCTCCTAAAGCTTCTACACTATATTCATCGAATTGAAGTTAGGATAGATGTCCATGGACAAAATGGGCAGGAACCCAGAACAGGGGAATTTCTCACATGCCCATACTTTTTACGAACCTGACATGGCCTCTAGAAAAAAGCGGCAATAGGAGCTTTTGCTGTCGCCGAGCAGTTAGGATTAGCCCGAGGAATGAAAGAGATTGTAAGCATTGCCTTAGAATGCCCATAAAAAAACAATGCATCAATTGCTTCTTCAGGAATACATGTTAGAGATGGCTCCAATATCAATCCTCTACAAGGAAGATATATAAAACCCATTCATCCGCAAAAAATGAGTGTTTTAGCTGGAGGGGATTCTTTGCGCTTGGCTAACTTGATCCACAAAGAGCATATGACTGCACCTGTAACTCACGCGAATAATGTGAAATTGATAACGGGGAGTCTGCTGGGAGCGATTGCTGCGATTCTCCAGTCTGCAGGGCTGTTTGGAGGTGTTGGTTACATCTTCAGCATCATGGCCACGGGTCCAATCGTGCTGGCTACGCTTACTTCACTGCGCATTGGGTTCCTGACTTTTACGGTAACAGGCCTGCTTTTAATGATCATTCAGCCCTCTGAAGTGTTGGTGTTTTTGTTTACGACAGGATTGTTGGGAGTCTCTCTGGGAGCAGGCTTTAGAAAGGCAAAAAAACAAACAACGGTAGTGTTCATTGGCGGGTTAGCCTTGGCTACGGGAATCATGGCATTGCTGTATGTATTTCGTTTCCCAGTGTTAGGACCCGGAGTGTCCACAAATATAAATGCAGGCATTCCTGCAGGTATTTTTGTGTTCAGTCTTTTCTACAGCTTTATATGGATGCGTCTTAGTATGACAGGGATGAAATACTTAAACAAAATTATCAGTAACACGTTTTTGGAAGAGAATTAGTGGTGTTACCATCCCTCGTCTTCGGTTAGTTTTGTTTCATTTTTCTCAAAGTGGATAAATGGTAGAATAAAGACATCACCCATACCAATTGAGGAGGGATGAAACTTGCAGCCTGTCATCTTATTTGATGGAGTTTGTAACTTTTGTGATGCGAGTGTCCAATTTATTCTAGACCGTGACGAAAAAGAGCAATTCCGTTTCGCATCGCTCCAGAGTGATGCTGGACAAGAATTGCTGAAAAAATATAAAGTACCTGATGATGTGGACAGCATGATTTTAATCGAAAATGAGAAGGTGTATTATAAATCATCTGCTGCCCTGAGGATTAGCCGCCATTTGCGAGGAGCTTGGAAGCTTCTATATGTGTTCATGATCGTTCCGCCTCCAATCAGGAATGTGGTGTATGATCTAATTGCCAAAAACCGTATCAAATGGTTCGGCCAGAAGGACAGCTGTATGCTGCCGCCGCCGAATGTGCGCAAGAGATTTTTATAAGAAAAGCGGAAGCGCCTTGTTCATCCTCGACAAGGGTTTGGAGGGCCAACCGGTGAAGTCGCTCTTTGACTTCATTGGCAGGACCGAAATCGAAATATATAGCCGACTGTCCAGAAACTGGAGATTCCGACAAAGAAGCGCTTTTTGCTTCTGCCGGCGGAGTTGAAGTTTCGGAATTTCTAGGAGGCGACACTGAGCAAGCGTCTCGAGCTGCTCAAAGCTAACATGTCTCGCAAGATACTCGAGGGAGCACTCTCGGGGATGAAAACTGGCTATGCGCTGGGGCTGGACAGTTCTCAAATCTGATATTATAAGTGGAAAACGGAAAAGCTGGCAGTCAGCTTTTCCGTTTTTTTAGTTCGTGAATGTAGAGTAGCGCCAATAATGATTGGCCATGGGATCTGCCATCATTTCGAGACCTTTGTTGTGAGCTTGGTGGATGACTTGCCATTCATCTGTGTCCGATTCTTTAAGATAAACCTCGTGTTCAGGGGCCTGATAGTGGATGCCGACCAGATCATATTCGTTGTCCTTATAAAAAGTTCCGCAAACATGGTAGTCAATCGCTGGGGTGACGACGAGTGGATTGCTGACAGAATGGTCCAGGTGAAACTTGATTCTGTCCTCTTCAGTAAGGACTTTTTCCAATTGAATTCCTTCTTCAGAAGCGCTAGCGGATTCTATAGGTTCTTGTTCACTGTTGAATGCTTCAGTTATACCGGTTGCCTTTTTTAAATGAACAGATGGATCTTCAGTGTCAATAAATACGTCGCCTCTTGTCCTGAATTCAGAGGATTCAGGATCGAATGAACGGTGATCGCCTTTGAAAACCTTGTCTTGTGATGCGGCGTTCGGATTTTTAAGCCATTCCTCTTTTAAAAATGTTGTGTACCTGAGTTGCCAGTTTCCGGCTTTAAGCTTTCTTTCCTCAGGGGATTTCAACAGTTCCTTTATTGGCCCAATCTTTTTAATGATGCTAAATTCTTCGTCAGCTGCCATTGCAGTAGAAGAATCTTTCTTGATGGCACCAACAGCATTAGCAATAACAGACTTCAGCTCCCATTTTACCTGTTCCGAACGCTGCAAAGGCCGTCGGGCTTCGATCCTGTAACGATGATTCTCGTCATTATCAATCCCTCTATCGGTAAATGCACAAGAAGTCACTGTTTCCAGCTCTGCTCCATTCCTGAAAATACGATACTCCGAAACACCCTCGATCGGTTCCCATTCAAAACTGATTTGACCAGGAGTCACGATCGTTGTAATGAGTAAATCCTCAAGAATATTCTCTCTTTCCCTGAAATCAACAGTCGTCGTTGTTTGAATCCGCATTCTTTCCAGTACATTTCCATGATCATCAAGGGTTTCTATACAGTAGGTGTAAAGTGTCCCTGGAACAAGATTTTGGTCTACGATCTTTGGTTCCGCACCTTCATAAATAAGTTCCTCCCCTCGAAACACGCGATATGGCCTATTCATGCCGTGCCATTCAAGCTTGATCTGTTTGGCATTATGCTCAATATTTTTAAGCATCCTTGAGTGGGAAGTAGCAGCAGTTTTGCGCTGGCGATTCCATTTGACCGCATAAAGTGTTCCGGCAATTCCAAGAGCGGCAATCGGTAAAAGCTTTCCAGTGCGATATTGTTTGGGAGCTTGTAGTTTGGTTTGGCTGTTCATGCATCCACCACCTTGAGTTTTTTACTTGCATGACCATTATTTACCCAATGTATTACCCTTTTAAGAGAGCCCTGGAAGAGTTTATTCTGGTAATATTAGGGTGGCCCATAAATGAAACGATAGATATAGGTGCTTTTTATGGTAATATAATTTTAATGCTAGTTTTGTAGTCTATATTTACACGGAATCCAAAGAATAGGAGCGCTGGTGATGTTACGTTTAAAGGGAATACTGATGATTGTTATCGGAGCCATGCTCTGGGGAATGACGGGTTCGATCACGGAGTGGGTACTCGCCAATACGGAATTGTCGGTTCCTTTTATCCTGACAATCCGGATGATGATAGCCGGCAGCAGCATTCTGGCATTTCTGGCAATCAAAAATGAGGATATTTTTACAGTAGTGAAAACACCATACTGGCGGAATCAGCTAGTGGTATTCAGCATTCTTGGGATGGTCGGATTACAGTACACTTTTACAATGGCTATCGAAACGAGCAATGCGGTAGTGGCAACCTTGCTGCAATTCTCCGCTCCGATTTTCGTTGTACTCTATGTTTCTTTTAATCATAAAAAGTGGCCGCCGCGCTATCAGATGCTCGGCATAGCCGGTACATTGGCCGGACTTTACCTTTTATTGACGAACGGTTCAATGAGCAGTCTGCTGGTTAGTCCAACTGCCTTGCTATGGGGAGTTGCGGTAGGACTGACATTTGCATTTTATACCCTTTACCCGGCTCGCTTAATGAAGGAATGGAGCGTCCTGGCGATCGTAGGCTGGAGCATGCTGTTTGGCGGTATTATCCTTGGAATAACCAACCGAGTTTGGACAAGCAATGAATGGACCATTGTAGCCCAGCCAAAAATGATTTTTATCATGGCGATCTTGATTTTCTTCGGCACACTGGCCTTCCTGCTATTCTTGGCAAGCATGAACTATATCACCGCTGTCGAAACAAGCATCCTATCAAGTGTCGAACCTCTAACCGTCATGGTCATTTCGGTGATTTGGTTTGATACGATGCTCCAAAGCGTCCAGCTGATGGGTGCGATGATCATGCTCATATTCGTCACCTGGTTGTCGATCGGGGATAAGAAAGCGTCACTAGAAGGACAAGTTGTTAAGCAGAATAATAGTTAAACATTTAGAGCCGCCAATTTTGGCGGCTTTGTTTATTGTGGTATCTGTTGACGAAGCCACTTTGAACAAGATTAGTTTAGTCGCGTGAAAAGTTGTCCGAACCAAGTGTGACTTCGGACGATATAAGAGGAGACTGAAGTGAAGTGGGTATGTCCGAACCAAAGGCAACTTCGGACAAAATCAGAGGAAGCAGCCGGAATTTTTGTCCGAACCTGAGGCAACTTCGGACAAAAACAGAGGAAGCAGCCGGAATTTTGTCCGAACCCGAGGCAACTTCGGACAAAACCAGAGGAAGCAGCCGGAATTTTGTCCGAACTCAAGGCAACTTCGGACAAAACCAGAGGAAGCAGCCGGAACTTTGTCTGAACCCAAGGCAACTTCGGACAAAACCCATGGAAGCAGCCGAAATTTTGTCCGAACCCGAGGCAACTTCGGACAAAACCAGAGAAAGCAGCCGAAATTTTGTCCGAACCCGAGGCAACTTCGGACAAAACCAGAGGAAGCAGCCGGAATTTTGTCCGAACCCGATGCAACTTCGGACAAAACCAGAGGAAGCAGCCGGAATTTTGTCTGAACCCAAGGCAACTTCGGACAAAACCCATGGAAGCAGCCGAAATTTTGTCCAAACCCGAGGCAACTTCGGACAAAACCAGAGGAAGCAGCCGGAATTTTGTCCGAATCCGATGCAACTTCGGACAAAACCCATGGAAGCAGCCGGAATTTTGTCCGAACCCGAGGCAACTTCGGACAAAACCGGAGGAAGCAGCTGGGATTTTGTCTGAACTCAAGGCAACTTCGGACAAAACCAGAGAAAGCAGCCGGAATTTTGTCCGAACCCGAGGCAACTTCGGACAAAACCCATGGAAGCAGCCGGAATTTTGTCTGAACCCAAGGCAACTTCGGACAAAACCAGAGGAAGCAGCCGGAATTTTGTCCGAACTCAGGGAGTGCTTTGGACAAAATAGGAAGATATCCTGTAGAACAATATTTAGCTTGAGCTTAGGATACATTATGTCCTAATCAAAAAACTCCATATGTCCTTTTTCTTGTTTGTAATAGTCAATTCTGTCTTGTAACGTCCCCGTATGGAACTCGAATTTATGCCCATCTGGGTCCGTAAAGTAAATAGACATTTTATCTTTTTTATCTCTAAGGCGACCCGGAAGTATATTCACTTCTAAATCTCTCAACCTGCTAAACATTGATTCAAACTCTGCTTCATCAATCGAAAAAGCTATATGTGTATATGATTGGTGTATTTCTTGACGGGGTATGTCTTTCTCAACATTCAGGGCCAGCCATATACCATTGATATCGAAGTAAGCAGTAGTTTTCCCTTTTACTAACAGTTTTGCATCAAATACATTAATGTAAAAAGCAATTGATCGTTCCAAATCTGAAACAGAAAATAATAAATGGTTAATCCCCTTGATCTTCATTTTTTTCACCTCAATATTAATTATTCTTTCAGAATAGTCGAATCCCTTGTCATTAGCTAAAGTATTTCACGCAACCGATTAGCCCCATTTAAAAGAGAAGGATTTTCCTCTTTTTATGTGGAAATTAAAGGAAGTGAAAGGTGGAGATAGAATTGATTTTCAAAAGAAATACCTACATGATCAAGTCTGAGAGATTGAGTGATATCAATCAGTTTTTTCATACACATGTTTATCCAATACATATTGAAAATGGAGCAAAATTAATTGGTCGCTGGGTGAATGACATCAAAGACGAAATTCTGGTTATCTGGGAATATAGCAGCATGGTGCATTATGAAAGGATCAACAGTTTAATTGAAAATAGTGAAGAGTACCAGTCAGCGATGAAGGAGTTAGGCGAGATTCAGATAGAAACAGACAGAGATTTCTTGTCTCCAACTGCTTCCTATCATCATCCTAAACATATATTGTCTGTTAGCGGATATATCACAAACAAAGATGGCGATGTACTCCTAGTCAGGAATTTACACCGGTCCGATACACTGGAAATGCCAGGCGGACAGGTAGAAGAGGGTGAAACATTAGAAGAGGCAATTCATCGCGAGGTGTTCGAAGAGACGGGAATCAAGGTGAATTTACATGGTATAACCGGCATTTACCAAAACGTGACGATCGGGGTTACATGTGTAGTCTTCAGAGGTGAATATCAATCTGGTGAAGCTAGGACAGCTGAAGGAGAAACTTCAGAAGTCTTTTTTACAAAAATAACGAAAGAGAATATTGAGCGACTTATTACAAGAAAACAATTCAGGGACAGAGCCCTTGACGCAATGGATGCAAACTACATTCCTTATGAGGCATTTAAAGCAAACCCCTACGAACTAGTCAGCAGGTTTGAAGTGAAAAAAGAGTATAGTTAATTTCATATTAAATACTTAACTGAGTGTATTGTTACTCTTTCGCGGAGTTTCAGGGTATATTAGAAATGATTAAAGGGATTCCTAATGTAGGGGAGAGTAATATGTCTGTTAAAATCACACCTAAAGGAGAGCAACTTGTTCTTCAGCAAATAGCACATTTAGAACAAGAGCTAAAACAAGTGCGGATTGATAAAAATATGGCTTTCAATGCTTGCGGAGACGATAAGATTGCCAATCCTAATTTTCATAAATTAGAGCAGGATGAGCGTGTATTGGTCGAACGAATTCAGGAGATTCAGAATTTGTATAAGACAGCTGAAATGATTAGGGTTGATGAGCCTAATACCGAGATCGTAGAAATTGGGTCAATCGTGAAATGCTCGTTTGAGTACACCGATTTTACGGAAGAAGAAGTATATGAAATTGTCGGTTATGGCGAATCGAATGTAGACGAAAACAAAATTTTCTATGACACACCAGTTGCCAAGAAGCTGATAGGGCTAGTGGTTGGTGACGAAACGATTATGTCAGTACCCTCTGGAAAAGTAAAATGCAAGGTCTTGAAGATGTATAGTGGATGGGAAGAAGTTGATGTTTAACTTTTAACTAAGTAAAGGCGTTGGTCCAAAGGGATTGACGCTTTTTGTTCGCCAATCTTTGTTATTAAAAATGTAATAAGCGGGCTTAAGCTTGGAGCTAACTCCAAGCTTAAATAGCACAGATGGTTTGTCAAAAGTACTTTCAATTACTCAAGTGCTTCTATTTATTGAGATTTAACCAAATGATAATACTCGCGGTCGAAGATTCGGTAATAAACCCAGGATGGAACTTTGTCGTGATAAGGCTGCACACTTGCTACGGTTTCCCACTGGGTTTCATGTGCAAGCAGTACTTGTTTGCGTGCAGATGCCTCCGAAGCCATCGGGAAGGCGATTGTTGGTTCAGGCAAGCCTTTCTCCCGTGGATAACGCTCTTTGAAAGTAGGAGAGAGCTTGAGTGCGAGATCAATCATTGGCTTTGGAAGAGTGGCGAAGTATAGCCTCTTCACAGTAGAATCTTCTTCTGCCATTTCCTCCGTCACAACTTCTTTTGTCAACTTGCTCATCACTACATGGTCGGGATGTCCGTATAAGCCTACTACATCATCATAGGTAATAACGGTTGTTGGCTCATACTTAATAATTAATTCTCTAATTGTTTGCTTGATTTCCTCGTGATCCGCATCAACAAGTCCGCTGTCAGGAAAATCATAAACTTCCAAATGGTCGATATTCAGGATTTTTGCCGATTTTTCCAATTCTTTAGTCCGTGTTTCGCCCAGTTTTTCCTTAGGGACGAGTCCGCCAGTTCCGCCCGCTTCACCTCTAGTAAAAGTAGCGAGGACAGAGGTAACATCTTTCTCTTTGTTCAACTTGTGGTAAGTGCCAGCAATCATGATTTCATCATCCGGATGAGCAAAGATGGCCATGATCCTTTGTGGCGCACCTTCAGGAAAAAGTTCCTCCGAAACAATGATATCCTCATCATTCACATAAAAGTTTGCATACATGACCGCTCCAGAAACCAACACCACAAGCAGACCTACCGTTGAAAGCAGGACAATAAACAAACGTTTCTTCCATTTTTTCATGAGATTACTCCTTTGGATAAGACTATTAATCTAGTATATGAGTGCCTCTATAATTCATTACTGGAACAGGATGTCTGATTTATATTTTTTGTACACAATAATATCTTTATGTAAACAAACAAATAGAACTATATTAATATATTGAATATTTTTAAAATTATAAAAACTTGTTGTTAAATAGAAATGTAGTCCATATAATGGAGGTGTAAATCATCTAGATATGAACTGGTCTGAACTGGTAGGGACGTCGCAACAAGTAGGGAGGGATGATGATTGGTTGAGATAGATATGGAGAATCCGATTCCTTACCATGTGCAAATTAAAAACTTACTGAGGAAGGAGATTATAGATGGCCGATACAAAGAAAAAATCCCCAGCGAAAGGGAATTGATGAATCGCTTTTCAGTGAGCAGGACGACAGTAAGAGAGGCGATTACACACTTAGTTAACGATGGGGTGTTGACTAAGGTACATGGAAAAGGCACGTATATTTCACCGAAGCGGCCCATTGAGGAGTGGCTTAACTCCTTACATAGTTTAACAGAGACAGTGCGGAAAATGGGGATGAAACCTGGATCGGTCTTGTTGAATAGTGGAGTGATGACTGAGCCAAGATACTTTGCAGATAAGATCGGGGAAAAGGAGTTTTTTACAATCGAAAGGCTTCGGACTGCAGATGGAGATCCAATTGCAATAGAACGCCACTACTACAGCCGGGAAATTGGACACCAACTTTCTAAGCATGATTTAGAGACAGCAGTTATCTATGAATTGATTGAAAAGAAGCTTGGCATTGAACTTCATCAGGCTGAACAGTTCATTTCCTGTAAAAGAATTTCAGATATGGATGCTGAAAATCTAGGGATCCCTAAAGGTATTAATGTTCTTTGTGTCGAGCGTTTAATCAAAGGTGCAGATGGAAAGCCGATTGAATTTTACATCAGTTTTTACAAACCTGATATGTATGTTTTTCGTATTAAGACAAAAAGACAAAAATATTCGTCATGAAGGATTTGTAAGCGCTTTATCTGGAGAGGGGTATGATATGATTCAGGAATTTCACCTACCCGGAATTATTTATCATGGAGCGGGGAGTTTAGAGAAGTTGGCAGATGCAGCAGCAGGTCTTGGAGCCCAACATCTGTTTATTGTGGTTAGTTCCAGTGTGTTGAGTGAGCCGCTGAATCTGAGTGCACGGTTAAAAAGATTGTTGGAGAAGGAAAATCTCGGACTGACAATTTATTCTGGATTAAAAGGTGAGCCAACGACTGAACATGTGAAAGAGGCCGTCAATCGCTGCTTGGAAAGCCAGGCTGATTGTGTAGTTGCCATTGGCGGAGGGAGTGTAATTGATTTGGCAAAGGCCGTTTCAGTTTTTACAGTAAATCCCGATCGTCATTATGACGAGATTCATAGCTTGAAAAAAATGAAAAGGTTACCTCTTATTGCTGTACCAACGACTGCAGGAACCGGTTCGGAGGCAACGAAGGTAATGGTTATAACAGACGTTGAAAGTGGGACTAAAATGAATCCGGGCCATCCAGGTTTAATTCCGGATATTGCGATTTTAGATCCTGAATTAACAGTGACTCTGGCGCAATCCTATACTGCCTTTACTGGTATGGATGCCTTAGCACATGCAATGGAAGCCTATGTATCGACACGGGCAACAGAAATGAGCGACTATTTCGCTTTACAGGCGATTCAGCTTATTAGTAAAGCTTTGCCTATTGCTTTTAATAAAGGAAGTGATTTAGAGGCACGAGAAAAAATGCTGCTTGGCAGCTGCTTTGCCGGGATTGCGTTCTCGAATTCTTCTACTAATCTTGCTCATGCAACAGGAAGGGCTTTGGGGGCAAGATTCCATATGCCGCATGGGTTGAGCGTAGCCTTATTACTTCCGTTTGTTATCGAGTATGGAATTAAGGCTTCACAGGAAAGATATGCAATCTTAGGAAAACTACTTAACCCAGAGGCTATCGGCTCTGAGGCGGAGACGGCACAAGAAACCCTTAAGATGGTTTTGGATTTAAATGATCAGTTTCACATATGGGAAGCTGGAGCAGATTATATAAATCAAACACATGAAGGTGTAATACCGTTGCTTGTAGAAAATGCGTTAGCGGGAAATGGGATCCTCACCAATCAAGAGGTCCCAGATTGCAATGATATTGATAAAATCTATCAAAAACTATTCAATAAAATATCTGAATATTCAGTATGTTAATTGATGAAGGAGGGTTTTTATGGCTGAAATGACGGGCGGAGAAGTAATCGCAAAGATGTTAAGCATTGAAAATGTGGAGAAGGTTTTTGGCATTATAGATGGGACGTATTTTGGTTTCTATTCTACTCTTCAAAAATATGATATTGATTTGATTTCTCCAAGGCATGAAACAACAGCTGCACACATGGCTGGTGCCTATGCTAGGGTGACAGGGAAATTGGGAGTATGCATGGCTAGCAATGGTCCTGGTGTGGCAAATATTCTCCCTGGTTTAGTTGTTGAAGAAGCAGAGGGGAATCGGGTGTTAGTGATTACGAGTGCCAGAAGGACAGGGATCATGTATCCTGATCGCGGAGGAACCTATCAATGCTTCGATCAGACAGGTGTCATTTCTCAAATTGCGAAATGGAGTGAAACGGTACCATCATTTGATCGTATCCCAGAAATGATGAGGACAGCATTAAGGAAGTGTTACGAGGGAAGGCCGGGCATTGTCCATATCGATATACCGGAAAATATCCTGAATACGAAAGTGAAATGTGACCTGAGTTTTTGGGAACCGAAACAATACCGTGTGACAGAATTGCCGGGAGCAACAGAAAATCAGCTTGAGGCTGCATGTGACCTGTTGATTAATGCAGAATTTCCGGTCATCCACGCTGGCAGCGGTGTCATCCATTCCGGAGCTTCTGAGGAGTTAGAAATGGTCGCTGAACTTTTGCAGTCAATGGTGACGACAAGCTGGGCTGCACGAGGAGCCATGTCTGAGAGTAACCCGCTTATGATGCCAATGATCTATTTGCAGACGAACAATAAAATCAGGAACGAAGCAGATGTCGTATTGGTACTTGGTTCGAGAATCGGGGAAACAGACTGGTGGGGAAAAGCGCCTTATTGGGATTCAAGCCAAAAAATGATTCAGGTCGACATAGATCACGGGACATTGGGCGCCAACAAACCAGCAGAGCTGGCAATTCAGGCAGACATCAAAACTTTCCTAACACAATTCTACCAAAAGCTTCAGCAGCGTAAAGAATCTATTCATACAACGAATCGAAAAGCTTCAATCCAGAAACATATCGCTGAAAAAGAAAAGAATAGAAAGAAGCTTGATCAGCATTTGGAGGACTTCGCTGTGCCAATGAATACAGCGCATGTCCCTGTCATAAGCCAGCAGGTTTTCCCTCCAGGAACTAACCTGGTCATAGATGGCGGGAATACAACGATTTGGACCAATTTCTATTATTCAATCGACAAACCAGGCTCTGTTTTTTCTACCTATAAATTTGGAATGCTTGGAGCAGGTATCGGCCAGGCACTCGGTGTTGCTGCCGCAAATCCAGAACGTCCTGTCTGCTGCATAATTGGTGACGGAGCCATGGGCTTTCACCCTCAGGAAATTGAAACGGCGGTCCGGAACAATTTGCAGGTTATTTATATCGTCGTCTGCGATCGGCAGTGGGGAATGGTGAAAATGAACCAGCATTTCGCTTTGAAACCAATCAAGACGGTTTTGAAAAAGTCCTTAAGTGATGAAGAAAGTATTAATACGGATTTAGGAGAAATCAAGTTTGATATGCTTGCAGAAAGCATGGGGGCGCATGGGGAGCATGTAAACGACCCGAAAGATCTTAAAGGGGCAATAGAGCGGTCCTTGATGACCGGTAAATGTTCGGTTATCCAGGTGGATGTTGACCCGGTAAAACATATGTGGGCTCCTGGATTGAGGTATTTTAAAGACATGCACCAGGAACCAAAGGGGAAATAAATGGGAATCGATCAAGTAACTCTTAACTTTAACTCCGCCACTCTGACCATTATGAATATATTGATCGGATTTATTATGTTCGGTGTAGCGCTAGATTTGAAAGTGGACGATTTTAAAAGGACTCTCTCCACACCTAAACCGGTATTGATCGGGCTCATCGCTCAATTTTTCCTGCTGCCAGCTTTTACTTTCTTGCTGGTCATGATTGTAAAACCATTGCCCAGTATTGCGTTAGGTTTGTTTTTGGTTGCAGCTTGCCCGGGCGGGAATCTATCAAATTTCTTAACGTATTTAGGGAAGGGAAATACACCTTTATCAATTAGCATGTCTGCAATCTCCACTGTTTTGGCTATATTCATGACTCCATTCAACACCTTATTTTGGGGCTCATTATATCCAGGAACAAATGAGTTGGTGCGCTCATTTTCCATCAGTCCGATTGATATGCTAGTCACGATTTTTATTATGCTGGGTGTACCTCTTGTAGCTGGAATGTATATTGGCTACAAATATCCAGGGTGGGCGAGCAGGACAAATAAATGGATGAAACGGTTTTCGATTATCTTTTTCATCCTGTTCGTATTAGCATCACTGGCGTCCAACTTCACCTATTTCCTTGATTTTGTTGGCATGGTGGCCATCGTGGTCTTTCTTCATAATCTTGTTGCCATCCTGTTGGGCTATTTTTCTTCCCGGGTTGCCGGGCTTCCTGAAAAAGACAGAAGAGCAATCGCAATCGAAGTTGGCATCCAAAATTCAGGACTGGGATTAATCCTGATCTTTAATTTCTTTGATGGCCTGGGCGGAATGGCCATCGTAGCGGCATGGTGGGCAATCTGGCATATTGTTTCCGGATTGTCACTGGCTACTTTCTGGTCAAAAAGAGAGCCTGAAAATACAGCGATCAACGGAGGTATACAAGTATGAATATCCTCATCACTGGTGCAGCAGGTTATCTAGGTACACAGCTTGTAAAACGGCTGATTGAAGAGAATAAAACAGCAGGACAGAAGTGGAACATTTTCGCGACTGATATTAGACCTGAATTTACTTTTAATGAGGAAGATGGAATTAGATATATTCAAATGGACGTGCGTTCTACATTGGTCCAGGAAGTGATGAAAGAAAATCAAATTCATACGGTTGTCCACCTTGCGACAATCGTTACGCCTGGTAAAAAGAGCAACCGCGAATTCGAATATTCCGTGGATGTCAAAGGAACGGAAAACATATTAAAGGCATGTGCAGAAAATCAGGTGAAAAGAGTCGTGGTAACATCAAGCGGGGCTGCCTATGGTTATCATGCCGATAATCCGGAATGGATCAAAGAGGACGATGCAATCAGGGGGAATGAGGAGTTTTCCTATTCTCACCATAAGCGGCTCGTCGAAGAGCTTATGGCAGAATACCGGGAAAAGCATCCGCAACTTGAGCAGATTATTTTCCGGATTGGGACGATTTTGGGAGACACGGTGAATAACCAGATTACAAACCTTTTCGAAAAAAGGGTTCTTCTAGGGATTAAGGGGTCAAATAGCCCTTTTGTGTTCATCTGGGACCAGGATGTTGTAGGGTGTCTGATCAAAGGAATCAGAGGCAAGGAAACCGGCATTTTTAACGTAGCAGGGGATGGAGCGCTGACAATCGATGATATCGGAGAAATACTTGGTAAGCCTGTCATCCGCATACCAGCCTGGCTGATCAAATCAGTCCTTTTTATCCTCAAGCGGTTATCCCTGACCCAATACGGAGAAGAACAAGTAAACTTCCTAAGATACCGGCCTGTATTAGATAACCATAATCTGAAGAATGAATTCTACTACACGCCAAAAAAGACATCTCGTGAAGTATTTCTCTATTATGTCGGGAAGAAGAATTCCATGGTAAACAGATCAGGAAAAAGTGTGGTCGTTTAAAATCTTCCATAAAGGCTATAACAGAATAAGGAAAGCGACGTGCCAGAGTCCTTCTGGCACGTTTTGTTTACTGGAGAATACGGTAAAATTATTATGTAAACTAGAATAAATTTTTACTTTTGGATTATTATAACAAGAGATAATAAGTAAAGGAGTTCGTTTATGAAATCATATGAAGTGACAAATTTAATAATTGATGAGGAAACCTATGGTGAGGAACATATAACAGTTGAAATGACAGTGGAGCAAGAAAATTATATCATCACTTTTCAAAAGTCTGATTTAGAATTGATAAATGCATGGAGAGTAGAGGATGGAACGACACTGCCTGCAGACCTTTCTGAGAATCTGCTGGACTCTATAAAAGAAGACATCAAAAAGAAAATCTAGTTCATGACTAGATTTTTCTTTTTGCCTAAACCCCTGCACAGATTAACCCGAAGTATGTTGGTGCTTCATAAGATAGGAATTCGATATGCCTCTCTTCGGGTGGTATTGCACCAGCCAGGATGAGGGTTTGCCAGATTCCGTCTGGTTTAGCGGCTTCGATGAAATCAGCCTCAAAGTCTGCCATTCTTTCCAGTTGATTGGTTTTTATCAACTCTACCACTAGTTCATCCAGTTCTTTGGCTGCAAGATCAAAGCCATAAGGCCCTTGTTCATCATGAGCATGAGCCCAGTCACAGCTTGCAATTAATCCGACTTTTTTTTCGTATTGAGCGACTGCTGAACGTAGCGATTGACCAAATTTAAGATGCTCTTGGAAGGAAAGGTCTCTTGTTGGGGTCACAACAACTATTGGAACATCTGGCATGAAACGGAGAGGGACCATTGAACCCCAATCCAGCGGCAAGCAAGAGATTGGACCAGCAGCAGTTCCAAAATTTATGGTGGAAGATGGCTGTCCATTTTTTATCGCTTCTTCATTGATTTTTCGCGCTAATTCTCGTTCTACGATTTTTTCCATCGTAAAAGTTGCTTCGTTCTCACTCCAACTTCCTTCCAAACGTTCAGAATCGGTTATCGAAAATCGTCCATTGATCCTTGTACCGTGAGGACTTAGAACAACGATACAATCAGGGTTGGCAGCTGCCATTTGCAGTCCAAGCTCCTCCATGCTATTTCGGGTGAAAGCCATCCGCTCGGGAGTGGATCCTTGCAGTTCAGGAATAATCTCACCGCCGTGAGGGGCAATGCATGTAAAAACAAATGGATTCAAGGTTACAACCTCCTTTTTAAGTAATTAATTTGCTATCCAAAGTAAAGATTCCTGCTATTTTCCAAATTCTTGCTTGGATAACTGTCTTGATTTAAGGGTAAAGACAGTTATCGAGACAGCAAGGAGGAACACAAAATGGGGAAAAGTATCGAGAGAAAAGTGTCATTTGGACATGCCATCATCCCGTTGTTAGTAATGGTATTTTCAATGGCAGTAACCATTGTGAAATTTGAAGGAGACCCGCATATACCGTTGATTATCGGGACAATTGTCGCGGGTCTTGTAGCCTGGTTCGCAGGCTTTAAATGGAATTTTATCGAGGAAGGTATATATAAAGGCATTAAAATGGCGTTGCCAGCAATATTGATCATTATTACTGTTGGAATGATCATCGGATCGTGGATTGGCGGCGGAATTGTCGCAACGATGGTCTACTATGGCCTTAAAATCATGAGTCCATCCATGTTCCTTGTATCGATCTGTATCATTACGGCATTGATCACTCTAGCAATTGGAAGTTCATGGTCTACAATGGGGACGATTGGTGTTGCTGGCATGGGCATTGGCGTGAGCATGGGAATTCCGGCACCAATGGTAGCAGGAGCGATCATTTCTGGCTCTTATTTTGGTGATAAAATGTCACCATTATCAGATACGACCAATCTGGCGGCAGGGATTACGGGAACGGATCTGTTTGCGCATATTCGCCATATGATTTATACGACGATTCCCGCCTTTTTCATTGCTTTGGGTGTCTACTGGTACCTTGGCAGGGATTTTAGCAATGCAGGAGTCGATAATCAAGAGATCATTGAAATCATGAATGTGATTCAATCAAATTTTATGATATCACCATGGCTATTACTAGTTCCAGCCGCGGTCATTTTACTTGTTGCGTTTAAGGTACCAGCACTTCCAGCCCTGATCGTTGGAGTCTTCCTGGGATGGATTGCTCAATTCACGGTGCAAGGCGGCGCGATTGCAGACGCAGTTAATACACTTCAAAACGGTTTTTCGATTGAAACGGGGAACGCTTCTGTCGACGAGCTTTTCAGTCGAGGTGGTATTCAGGATATGATGTATACCGTTTCTCTTGCGCTGATCGCAATGGCTTTTGCAGGTGTTATGGAGCAGACTGGAATGTTAAGTTCAATCGTAGAGAAAATACTCAAGCTTGCCCGGACAGCTCGCAGCCTGGTTGTCTCTACGGTCGCAACCTCGTTTTTAACAAATGTCGCAGCTGGTGAGCAATACTTGTCGGTCCTTTTACCTGGGCGGATGTATAAAAAAGCATATGATGACAAAGGATTACATTCGAAAAATCTATCGCGTGCGATTGAGGATGGCGGTACCGTGACATCGCCACTGGTACCATGGAATACATGTGCCGTGTTCATTATCTCTGCTTTGTCTGTCCATCCATTCGAATATGCGCCATATGCTGTACTGAATTTCACAGTTCCGATATTATCGATCATCTTTGCATTATTCGGTTTTAAACTGGAGTATGTCAAGAAAGAAGATTATAAAACGGAAGTTGAGAGGAAAGCTTCATAGTTACAAGGGCAGTACCGATTGGGTGCTGCTCTTTTTGATAGGTACAAAATTTTGTTTTGGATAGCACTATGTTTGAAAAAAGGTTGGTGCTAGAAACCATAGCAGCAGCCCAAATCCTGCTATTCAATTTAAAATCTTCAAAGATGCCATGAATTTTTAGAAAAAGCCGCTTGGATTTATAGTCCAAACGGCATTTTTATGTTTTACTGATGTTATTTAATTCCGCCCTGCGCCTCTTTGGAAGGCTCTTAGGTGGTTTTTTGAAGCATTTCCTAATTGGGTAAAAACCATTTTTGCATCCTCGGGGAGATCAGGGATTGTTTTTAACTTGTCATACATGGCAATATTGTCAATCTCGGCCTGAACTCCGTCATTAAAGGCTTTTTTCAAAGTATCAGGTGCTGTAACGTATTATTTTGCGTTGTCTTCGGGAATCTGTTTATTGTATTTTTGGAACAGAGCAACAAGAGCACTGATATGCTGCTGTTCTGCGGCTTTTATATTGCTGAAAGGCCGGATGTTGCCGAACTTTGCGATGACAGCATCGTAACGAGCCTGGGCGAGGTATTCGTCCTGGATGGCGTATACTAAAGCTTCATCGAATGTAATTGAGCTATCCTTTAAAGCGCCTTTGGCACCAAAGTCAGCAGGCACCTCTGGCTGCGCATTTGCAGCACCAGAGAAACTGATGAGCATAAATAGGGCTACTGTAATTTTAGTTATTATTGATTTCATTGTAAAACACTCCTTATGAAAAATGGTCAACCTTATTATTTTCAAACAAGAGAATTTGATACTAAAAGTGGGTATGGGTTTAATTTGCGATTGTTATCCGATATAATAGACGTAACTTTTTCAATAGGAGAGATACGATGCTTTCAAATATAGGATTTCCAGGATTAATCTTGATTCTCGTGATTGCACTGATCATCTTTGGGCCTAACAAACTGCCGGAAATCGGACGAGCAGTCGGCAAGTCGATGAAAGAATTCAAGAACGCAACCAATGGACTTACTGATGACATCAAAAAGGAAATCAGGGAAAACGACCATGATAAGAAGAGTTGATCAAAGCTGCCACTGGCAGCTTTTTTTATTTTTTGCAGGGATTAAAAAGCTGTCCGGCAATAAATAACCGAACAGCGAGAAATCATTTTCGATAATAAATATGAATCGCGGACAACAAGAGGATCAATCCATTCAATAGATACAACCCAGTAAAAATTACGGTCAGAATTCCTGCACCCCAGCCGCTGTCGTCCCAAGTAAAACCTAAATAAAGGGTGCTGAAAAAGATGACTGGTGTGCACAGGAGAAAGAGGATTCCTGCAATGATCCGCTTTTTTATATTCCTGACGGAGTACTTAACGGCAAAATAATTCGCCAGACCAAAAAGGGCAATGTTCAGAAGTAGGGTCAGGACCGTTCCGAGAGCATCGGACATTATTTTTGCACTCCTTTTCTGTAAAATTTAAGAGCAAGAGCGAAGAGAAATGCAATAATGGTGCAAACCAATAATCCGAATGCCAGCATGCCAACTCCAATTCCTGCCCACGGATCGACCATAGCTGCTACAGCAAAACTGGCTACTATTGCGAGCATTCCGATCGACAAGCTGATGAATGATGGTAAATACACTTTCCCAGGAACAACGTAAATTGTGATCAGTATTAATAGCACCGTATACAAAAGTCCAACCGACCAGCTATTAATCGAGTAATCGAGGGCTTTCATAACAAAGTTGCTGGCTTCTAGTTCCGGCATTTCAAGCGTAACTTCTTTTACCTTCTGCGTTTCGAGGTCCACTGTCCTCAACTTATATTCCTCTGGATCTTTTGGCCAATTGATATACTCAAGGAAGAGGATTTCATTTTTATTGTTAAAAAACACCGGCGAAACGACAGATGAATTCAAGTCGGTGAGTCTTTCGGTATCCCCATTTTGCAGATCCTTGAGAAATAAATCGTATTCATATAGAGAAGTGTCCTTCGATTCTTCAGCTATTGTCGTAAAAGCAACAGCGTTTTTTTCGGGTGATAAAGTTAGGTGGAAAATATCAGCGGGCAATTTTCCGTTGAAATCAGCTGCATACACCCTTTGATCTTCCAAGTTGAAAGCATTTAATTCATCAAAATCCTTGAAGATAATTTCCTTTTTTTCAGCTGAAAAGACAAGGCTCTCCATAGTATAGAAGTCTCTGTCGGTCAACTTCTGCATTGATGTCCCATCAATTTTTACAGAAAAAAGGTCATACCCTTCCTGAGACTCTCCCTCAGACTTTTGAAATTCTTCTGCTGGCGTGCCTGAAAAGAAAATCGTTTCGTTGTCATCAGAAAAAACGGCCTCAGATACGTGCTGTGAGCTTTCGGAAATTTTTTTAGGATTGGTCCCGTCAACATTGGCGGTGTAAAGGGATTGAATACGATTGTTGTCTCGTGACAAATATAAAATTCTGCTGCCATCCGGCGAAAACTTAGGATTCGTGTGATAAACATGGTCAGGATTGCTTACTCTTTTAACATCTGATCCATCTGGATTGGCCGTAAAAATTGCTGAGCTTTCATTATTGAAATAAGAAAAGGCAATCCGCTGATCATCCTCTGATACCGCTAGCCCGCTCCCAAGACCTGTATAGTATTTGTAAGCATCCCGATCACCTAATAACAAATAACCAATACTGGACAATAACAATAAAGCAACGATGCCAATGACTCCCACTAGAATTTTCTTATTTTTCATTAGTCTTCCCCCTTTGAAAAAACTCCTGATTATTTACCATACATACAATATAGTGTAAAATTACACCAATTAAAAGGTTTTTTTAGGAAAAAAATATAAAATATTCAAAGAAGCCTTTTAAAAATGTTGATAATAGGACAATTTCTACCATGGTAAAATAATAGAGAGGGAACAGTGAATTCAGGGGGTGCAGTGATGGGTTCAAGAGGTCAATCTGGAAAAAAACGTCCATCGAAACGCGTGATTACTGCCAGGAAAGAAATGCGGTCCGCCCATTTACTTCATGAATTTGACGAAGACGACCATGACTGGAAAAAAGAAAGAAAACACAATACACACGCCTCAACAATAAAACGACACGAACATAACCACAGGTTAACAAAATTCAAAAATAGGCAAGCTTATAAAGCACAACAAGACGAGTATTAATGATTCTATTACTTGAGCAGCTGTCAGAAGTGGCAGCTGTTTTTGTTGAGGAGAATACCACCCGAGTTCGGACAAAATTGTGAGCGGATGTTGGGTCGCTGTCAGAAGAAGCCGTGAGATTTGACAACTTTGGTGGAATATGAGGATGTCAGAAGAAGGTGTAACTTTAGACAACCTTGGGGGTATTCGGAGAAAAGCTGTCAAGAAACCGATGGAATCATGACAAGTTTGGATGCAAATGGAGAAAAGCTGTCAAGAAAACAAAGGAATCATGACAGGTTTGGATGCAAATGAAGAAAAGCTGTCAATAAAACAGAGGAATCATGACAGGTTTGAGTGCAAATGGAGAAAAGCTGTCAAGAAAATAAAGGAATCAAGACAGGTTTGAGTGCAAATGGAGAAAAACTGTCAAGAAACCAGACAGATTCGGGTCACCCCCGCAGCTTAGCTCGTACTTGTTATCTTCATTTTAAGCGGTACGGAATCTCACTCTAAAGCTTGAAAAATTAGTACGATTACAATGGGGTTAAATTCACCTGCCAAGATTGGCCTTTTTTCCTATACTTTCGGGAAAAAGTGGTATAATTGGGTAGTGTGAAAAAAGAGTAGTTAAAGGGAAAGCGTGTGCATGAAGTAACGTTTTCTACACTTCCTGCCATTGCCTAATATAGCAATTGATTTTCTTACGATATTCATCATCTCAAAATAGGGGAAAGGGTCCAGATTCTACATGGACAAACCGTCAGTAAATGGACAAGTTGTCTGTTTATTTTTTGATTCTGAAAAACAAAAATGTTGAATATTTTCAAGAAAAAATATAGAGTATTATAGTCTCTATCATTTACATATTGGTAAGTTTATCTATTGTTTGTAAAAGGTATATGGAGATGTATGGACATAGAATGACCCTCAGTAAAATAAGCAATATTCATGTGGATTGTGTTGTGCTTAATGGGTAATTCTATTGTTAATGAGAAATTTACATAAGCGTTTTGGAAGAGGAAGGAGAGAGGTTTATGGAGTCAATTTGGCTCGAATATGCCTGGGCATTATTGATATTGATCGGTCTTGAAGGTTTGCTATCGGCTGACAATGCACTTGTACTGGCGATCATTGCGAAACATTTACCTGATGATCAAAAGAAAAAGGCAATCACTTATGGAATACTAATGGCGTTTGTGTTCAGGTTTGGGGCATTATTTGCGATATCATTCATTGCAAACGTCTGGCAAGTACAGGCCATCGGTGCAGCTTACCTGCTCTATCTTGGACTGAAGCATGTCATCCAGGCTAAGTTTGGTAAGGAAAATGAAAATATCCGTGAAGAAGAAGAGAAGGAAGCAAGAGGAATGGGCTTCTGGCCGACTGTTGGTAAAATAGGTTTAGCAGACCTGGCGTTTGCGATTGATTCCATTCTTGCAGCAGTTGCTCTTGCTCTTGGTCTGCCGGATTCACCGCTAGGAGATTTTGGCGGCATGGACGGCGGAAAGTTCATTGTTGTCCTGCTAGGTGGAATTGCCGGTCTGATTCTGATTAAATACGCAGCTACTTGGTTCGTCAAGCTGCTTGATCAGCGTCCGGCATTGGAAACAACTGCTTATGCCATCGTGGCTTGGGTCGGTGTGAAGCTGGCTGTTATTACTCTTGCTCATGATGACATTGCAGTCCTGGATCACGATTTCCCACACAGTACACTTTGGACAACGATTTTCTATGGGGTATTGATCACAATAGCTCTAGTGGGATGGTTTGCTCCAGCGAAAAAGACTAAGGGTGAAGAAAATTCTTTAGAATAAGCAAAAAGTGCGAGTAATCCGAAATGGATTGCCGCACTTTTTTTATTGCCTTAAGTAATCTTCTACTAGTTTATCTGCCCTCCTGAGTGGAATAGTCATTTATAAGTGATCCCATGTAAAGGAGTGTTTAGATGAATGCAGCAGAATTAATGGTCAAATGTTTGGAGCGTGAGGGTGTTGAATATATATTCGGTGTACCTGGCGAGGAAAATCTGGACATTATGGATGCTCTTCTTGATTCGAGTATTGAATTCGTCGTTACGAGACATGAAACGAATGCGGCTTTTATGGCTGGAACATACGGAAGATTGACTGGTAAGCCGGGTGTTTGCCTTGCGACTCTTGGACCGGGCGCGACGAATCTATTAACTGGAGTTGCCAATTCAAATATGGACCATAGCCCGATTGTAGCGATTACGGGACAGGCAGGCCTCGACCGTCAGCATAAAATATCACATCAATATTATGATTTAGTTTCCATTTTCAAGCCGGTGACGAAATGGAATACTCAGGTGAAAAAGGCAGAAATCATTCCTGAGGTTGTCAGGAAAGCATTTAATGTTGCCCAGGGAGAAAAGCCAGGAGCTACTCATATCGATTTACCAGAGGATATTGCTTCAATGGAAGTGGAAGGGAATCCTCTCGACATAACGGAACCGACAATCATGGAAGCAGGGGAGCGTGTGGTCAAGGAAGCAGCTACACTGATAGAAAAGGCAAATCACCCACTGATTCTTGCAGGAATGGGTGTTGAAAGGGGACAAGCTGAGGAAAGTCTGAGAGCTTTTGCCGAAAAAGCAAACCTTCCTGTCGTTCATACCTTCATGGGGAAAGGTGCGATTTCCTGGAAAAATGACTTAAGTCTGCTGACGGCTGGCATAAGCGGCAAGGACTATATAACTTGTGGATTAGATCAAGCGGACTTGATCATTGCGATAGGCTTTGACATGGCCGAATACCCGCCAAAAAATTGGAACCCAGACGGCCAAAGCCCTATTTTACACATCGATACAATGGAGGCAGAAACAGATGCCAATTATCCTGTAAAGCATAGTGTAATTGGTAATATCGATGAAAATCTCAAACAGTTGGAGAAGGTTATTTCATCAAAGGAAAGGGATAACAACTGGGTAGCAAATGTAAGAGAAAAAACGCTAAATGAATATGAGAGCTATTCTGATGATACTGGATATCCAGTGAAACCTCAGAAAATCATTCATGACCTCAGGTCGGTGATGAATGAAGAGGATATTGTCATCTCAGACGTTGGTGCGCACAAAATGTGGATGGCGAGAATGTATCATACATTTGAGCCAAACACCTGCCTGATCTCTAACGGATTGGCTTCTATGGGTATTGCAGTCCCTGCGGCAATCTCCGCAAAAATGGTTCACCCGGAACGGAATGTCGTAGCTGTAGTTGGCGACGGTGCCTTCCAGATGTCGAGTGCAGAACTTGAAACGGCAATGAGATTGAACTTGCCGATCATCATTCTTTTATGGCGTGATGGCGGCTACGGTCTGATTGAATGGCATCAGATGAGGGAGTTCAACAGATCTTCCAATATCAAGTTTGGCAATCCTGATTTTATCCAGCTGGCAAAATCATACGGTTTTGAAGCGATTGGGATAGAAAAAGGCGGAGAACTGAAGGATGCCATCAAGAAAGCGGTCGAGTTGAAGAAGCCTGTCTTGATCGATTGCCCTGTGGATTATAGCGAAAACATGAAGCTTACCGAAAAGTTAGGTGAAATCTTATGTTAGGAGGGAATGTCATGAAAATTGCTTCAATCATAAACGGTGCTGAAAGGATGGATGGCAGCGGAGAAACAATGGAAGTGAGGAATCCTTACAGCGGAGACCTGGTTGCCGAGATGACTCTTGCTGACGAAAAGCTGATGGAAGAGGCGATTGAGAACAGCCGACAGGCATTCCAGCAAACAATGAAAAAGATGCCAGCTTATGAACGATCAGATATTCTTCGCAGAGCATCTGATTTACTGGAGGAAAAGCAGGAGGAGTTCGCCGAAATCGTTGCCAGGGAAGCCGGTAAGCCCATCAAGCATAGCAGGGCGGAAATCAAACGCTCAATCCAGGTTCTGCGTTTCTCGAGCGAACTGTCCAAGCATATGACGGGAGAGGTTTTGCCAATGGATGCAGCTCTTCGTGGTGATAACCGAATGGGAATGGTAAAACGAGTGCCAATGGGTGTAATCGGAGCGATCACTCCTTTCAACTTCCCGTTGAATTTATCGCTCCATAAGATTGCTCCGGCGATTGCTGCGGGCAATACGGTTATCTTTAAGCCGGCTGAGAAAACGCCTGTATCAGCCTATATGCTTTCAAAGCTTTTTCAGGAGGCAGGGCTGCCAGATGGGGTGTTGAATCTAGTGCTAAGTACCGGTAAGGTCGCAGGATCCACCCTCGTTCCCCACAAAGATGTCCCGAAAATTACCTTTACCGGCAGCCTGACAGTCGGAAAAATCATCCGTGATACAGCTGGTTTCAAAAAGGTCACAATGGAGCTTGGTTCAAACTCACCGAATATAGTCTTTGAAGATGCCGATATTGATGATGCGGTCGAACGCCTTGTTAATGCTGCGTTCGGTTACTCAGGCCAGGTATGTGTGTCGGCACAAAGAATTTATGTCCAGGAAGATGTCTATGACGAGTTCCTCAAAAAGTATGTTGAGGCAACGAATAATTTGGAGATCGGTGATCCGCTTGGGGAAGAAACGGATTTCGGTCCGATGATCGATGAAGACGCCGCGAAAAGAATCCAGGAATGGGTAGAAGAAGCTAGGAATGAGGGAGCAACTATCGAAACTGGCGGTGACAGAAAGGGCACAATGATGTATCCGACAATCATAACTGACGTCAAAAAAGACATGAAGGTTGTCAAGGAGGAAGCGTTCGCCCCGATTGTGACACTGATGCCGTTCAAAACGGAAGAAGAAGCGGTTGCTAATACAAATGATTCTATTTACGGACTTCAGGCAGGCGTCTTCACAAAAGACATCAGCCGTGCCTATCGAGTTGCTGACAATCTCGAAATGGGAGGAGTCTGGATTAATGAATCGTCCGTCTACCGCCAGGACAATTATCCATATGGCGGGGTGAAATTAAGTGGACTTGGCAGAGAAGGCGTCAAGTATGCAATGGAAGAAATGACTGAAATGAAGTTTATAGGGGTTAGGCTATAGTAAAAAAGGAAGCTCACGGGCTTCCTTTTTATTATTGAAAACAGAATCATTTCACTTTTGCAACTCCTAATGCAAAGTGGCAAAACAATATATTCTCAACCATCTCGGCTTGAGAATCTTCACAATCAATAATCATAATCAGTTCAGACTGGAATCCTTTTAACAGCCTCCGTTTTTTCTTTATGATCAATTCAGTAAACAACCGAATAGCAAATCCAACCAGTGCCCCGACAGCTGCACCAATCAAGCCCCAATAAATGGGTCCCCACTCCAGCTTGAATCCAATACTGGCACCAATTACCGAAAACGCAGTCGCCAGCGCTGCTCCAACATCGATTAGTGAAGTTCCATCTGAACGATGGATATTATCAAAAACCTTGCGTTGTTCCATACGATTATCAAGAGGCACAACAAAAATATCTTCCTGTTTAATTCCCTTTTTTTCTAGAGTGGCGACAGCCATTTCAATATGTACACTATGTTCAAAAGTTGAAAATACCTGCATTTCTAAATCACCTTTTGCCCTTTCAGTACACGAAATGATGGCGATTGATAATTCTCCTGGAAAAAGGCACGCTGCTCTTTATCATATAACTTATTATTTTCAACAGTATTGATATAAGAGTCAAAGACAGCAAAGCCGTATAAGGAAGGGAAGAATAAAAGCCACTCTGGATTAACGACCGATGTAGCCTTTTTTATCTCTCCCAAAAATAAAAGTGAGATAGCCTCCAGAGCATGAGAATAATAAAAAAAGACAATGCACCAGATGATGACAAAAAAAGCAGTCACGATCCGGTGAATATAAAGCTGTCCTAAACCGGGTACAAAAAAGGACCAAAAAATGGCCATTACTGGATTTCTTTTATCAAGGTAATTAATCTCAAGTGCACCTATACTAAATGAATTGAATTTGTGTTCCTCACGTTCAGCCATTACGAAGATTTTGTTCAAATCAACTGTCGTCCGATAGCTGTCCCAAATCGCAAAGATATATACTGGAATATAGATCAACAACCACCTTGTATCCAAGATTTCCTTTGCTCTATCAATGTCGCCCTGTAAGGAATAAATCATCGCTAAATTAAGGTTGGACTGTATATTCACGACTACTTCCCAGATAAACAGGACAAAACCTCGGAGATACTTAGATAAGAGGAGATGTCCAAACCCTGGAAAGGCTGCACTCCACCAAGCAATAATATAAGGGTTTCTAAGATGGATTTGAGTTGTGCCTAGGAGGCTGACATGTGCTCTATACCTTCTTGCCGTGTTGTCATTAGTGTAATTATCCATTTGTTCCCCCGGTCAATTTTCAATTATTTTTACCTGAAAATGCTATTTCATTCAGATTCAAGAACTATGTGTGACCGAAAAGGAAATGAACCAAGACATAGGGAGGTTTTTCCAAAACATTTATTGTAAAACGGTGGAGTTAATTGGCTTGGGTGCTATTGGGGGAGGTTTGGTCAGTGGAATCAGGAACCTGCCAGACTGCGTCATAGAAGGTTCCAATCAGAATGGAGTTAAGTGGTTATCAGCTTATCCCACAAAGGTTTAATTTTTGCCGGGTTTGAAAGTTTACTGAATATCCAATCGGCTTCTCGATTCAATAACTCGCGAAGTTCAATAGCAGCGTTTAGATGTTTCTTAGGCGTGAGGTTTTCCTGGATTTTTTGCACTATATGGACGATGTCTTCAGGCAGAGATGCTTCAGCTGTTTTCAATCCTAATTGAGCTCTTTCAGGTTTGTATCTATACAGTAGAACTCTGACTAAATGTGTCATGACATGATTCAGCATATTTACAGACCATAAGTCATTGCCTCGTGCAGTCGCTTTTTTATATTGAAAAAGAAACCAGGCAATGTCATCGACTGCATCCTGAAATTCGCGTTCCGATAACCTTAGGTTTTGGCTAGCAACGAATTTGGACAGCAATTCATCAGGATCGTAAATGACTTTGAAAAAGTCTTTCTCAATGAACGTCTTCTCTGTCACAGCAAACAAATCAACATGAAGCATGTTTTCATATACAGCGAGAATCTGCGGGGCAATGATGAAAATGTCATCGTGAAAAAGCAATTTTCCATATGACTCCAGATGGTCTATCCTACTATCAAGGAATCCATCGAGATCTTTTTCATCAACAAGGCAGTACAAATCTAAATCAGAATGTTCATCATGCTCACCCCGCCCAACAGATCCTTTAACAAAAATAGCTTGTACTCTTCTGTCTTGTTTAAGGCTGCTCGATAAAACTTGCAGTGCATCTGCGATCAACATCAACAATCTCCCAACCAGTCTTTTAATGACTCGAAACTGTGCTTTGCATCCTCATATCCAACTTCATATAAACGCGTTAGTTTGTCCGGATTGCGCTCAACTCGTCCCACCTTGAGATCCTGCGAGGGCCTGATCACTACAATTTCATTCCTGTCTTCAAGTTCTTCTATGTAATCCAGGGTTTCATTGTACATTTGATACCGTATTTCAAGTGCCTTGTGCAGTCCTTTGTAATCTTTATACACATATCTCGGCAGCCAGGAGAAGGAAGATTTTTTCTTGCGGTATCCTTTTGGCTTCGTCAATACAATGACATTTTTCTGCACACCATCAGTCATAGCTTTTCTTATGGGAATAGGGTCAGAAATGCCGCCATCCATCAAGGTCCTTCCCTGGAACTCGATAGCCGGTGCCATGAATGGCAATGTACTTGAAGCTCTAATGATTTTCAGGAAATCCTCTGGAATATCGTTTTTATCAAAGTACACGGGTTCACCGGTTATGCAATCTGTTGTTCCGACAAGAAACCTTTCCGCAGCGCTGTTGAAGGAATCAAAATCAAACGGAACAAGCTCATTTGGCAGCTTGTCGAATATGAAATCCATCCCGAAGAGTTCCTTTTTTAAAAATAAGTTTCGGTAGGAAATGTAATCACGATGCTTAACATAATCAATTGTCACTTGCCTGTTGCGGCCCGGCTGCCTGGCCACATAGGAAGATCCCTGGCATGCACCAGCTGAAACCCCGATGACATATGGGAAAAATAATTCATTTTCTAAAAAATACTCCAAAACTCCCGCAGTGTAGACACCTCTCATGCCTCCACCTTCAAGAATCAGACCACTGTTAAACACGCCGACTCCTCCTTAAATCTATTTCTCTCATTCTCAAGTTGTTTTCTATAAAAATAGTCTATCACAGCATATATTGATTTGTTCAATTTATGTTTGTGAAAAAGCAATATAACCGAGCTATCCTTTTAAACGTCAGGGACTAAGTTCCAATAGTATTTTAGCGAAAAAATAACTACAAAGGCCGAGTATGAAAGGAATTTATCCTTTTTCCTTTATTGATGAGGAGGTTTGCTATCAAAAGGTTCGGAAAAGCGGATGATGTGGCTTCCTTAACTCACTATTTTGCCGGGTATAGGCGGATATTGGATAATTTTCGGAGGGAGATTGGTATTGTGCGGGTTTTACGATTAGCAGATCTACTATTCAGCTTTTAGGGATCTTCCGTTGAGAATCAATACACCCCCAGAGATTACAGTGTTTATACTGACAGAAGTGTAGGACTAGAGAAGACGTTTATCGCATTTTGTGTCGGGTAACAGATTAATATAAGGCTAAAGCATTAGTTTGCTAATCAAAGTACAAGGAGTGAAGTCACCTATGAAAAAAAGAAATCTACTACTAGCTTTACCTTTGGGAGCAGGTTTGATTTTGGGAGGCTGTGCAGAGGGTGCACAGGAGGATACAGAGGAGCCTAATACTGAAGAGGTTAAAGTAGAACACAATAAACTAGAATCAGAATCAAATGATACGGAATCGAATGGAGAAGAAGGCAATACAGGAATGGATGAAGAGGAACCAGATTTGGATGAAGAACCATCTGAAGAAGAAGGGAACGCAGGCATGGACGAAGAAGAGCCTGACCTTGATGAGGAACCTTCTGAAGAAGAAAACGGAAATTAATCGTCTAGTCACTTTATAAAATATAAACCAGCGCCTATCGAATCTATAGGCGCTGTACTATTTTTCAGGAACCTAAAAACCTTGAAAAACAAGGAGGCTAAAGCATGAAAACACAGGTTATTCCCTTTGCAGTCGTTTCAACATTAGTTTTTGCTCCGCTGTCTGCGGGTGCAGTTGAATATAATGAGGTAAAAGAGCAATATCCAGCAACGACATCATGGACAGAGGTTGACTGGAATAACTATCTTGAGGATCATTATGGATCGCAATTAGATGATTATGCCACTCTGAAAGAATTAGAAGAAGACATTGGCGAACCAATAGATATCAACCAACTGGCTGATGGAAATCTTGATCAAAATGTACTGGACATCATTGAAAGGTACAACATGGATGCCAGTGAACTTGCAGCATTTTTAGAGGAATACGATAACCGGGACAATATCCACTTTGCTGGCGATTTGGTGAAAGCCTTGGATGGGGGTGGATTCGTTGACGAAAATGGTTCAGACGATAGCAATGGGAATGCTGGCTCCGATAATAATGAAGGCCTAATTTCAGATAATGACAATGAAGGTAATGATTCAAATCAAAACAGCGATGCTGCAGTTACAGAAAATAACAATGAAAACAATACCACTAATGAAACTGATGCTAATAGTCAAAACGAAGCTACCACTACAAATGCACTGGATGAAGACCAGCTAGAGGAAACCTACCTGGTACCTCTTGGTTGGACGGTTGATGAATTCAACCAGTATTTAAGTGACAATTACGAAACAGACCTGAATGATTACACTTTGTTTAAAGACCTGGAAGCCGAAGTTGGTCCGCTAATTACCGACGAGAACGAACTAGAAGTAATTGAGGAATACGGGTTGACTCCAGAAGAGTACGAAATATTGTTGGCTGAATACGGGGAAAGTCCGGATGATTATTATTTTCTTAATGATCTGCGAGAGTCTCTTGACTATTATACCAGTGATGAGCCTGAAGAAGCTGGAACCGAAAAAGGCGGTGACATGCCTGATACAGCCACAAACTCCCTTGCCTACGTCCTGCTTGGAGCAGGACTCATAACCCTTGGCGGCCTTACTTTGAGAGTGCGTAACCGATACGGTGATAACTAATGAGCAAAGGGAAAAAGAACGGTAAGCGGGAATGGATTGTTCCCGTTCTTGCCTTCTTCCTGATCATATCAGGCATATATTTGGCAGGAACCCACGCATATAGCTGGGCAAAAGGTTTCATGGCCGTGGAGAAAGATAGTGATGGAGTAAGCATCAGGAATATGGAGAAGCAAATGGATGGAAATAAACGAATTGAAAATACGGAAAACCTTGAACAAGGCGAAAAGATTGGGAATATTTCCATTCCAAAGCTGGGCATGTCTGTACCGCTTTACGAAGGCACCAATGAGGAAGAGCTCGGAAAAGGAGCGGGACATTTTTCAAACAGCGTCATGCCTGGTGAAGGCAATAACACAGTCATTTCAGGACATCGGGATACCGTATTTCGAAGCCTAGAGAAAGTCGGAGAAAATGATTTGATTGAAGTTGAAACCTCCGAAGGAATATACACATATCGAATCGAAAAAGTCAGGATTGTTGACGCAGAAGATCAAACCGTGATCGTCCCAAAGCCTGATGCTACCTTAACCTTAACAACATGCTATCCATTCACCTTCATTGGTGACGCACCTGAACGATACGTACTCGTTGGAAACCTGATAGGTTCATCGGAAAAATAATGAACAAGGAGGGAATTATTTTGAAAAAGAACTTTCTGATCGCTGTTCCGCTTGGAATATCCCTTGTTCTCGGAGGGTGTTCTGAAGGCCAGGACGAAAGAGTCCATGAAGAAGAACCAGCAGAAGACAGACCAGTAGAAGATACCGATTCTGAATTTAATAATGATGATTATAAACTGGATGAAGAAGAAACAGCCAGTGATGAGGATGAGGAGCTATGATCCCGGATACAGCTTCTTAAGGTCACCTATCATAACGATTGGTGACCTTTCATTAGTTTGCTAACGCAATTGGGAGGAGATTAGTCCTCCAATAAATGATGGATCATCCTTGGCGTGTTTTCGAAAAATTGCTTCATGATGCGGTAATGATTCGTTTCTTCCAGCTTTCTTTTAAAAATGCCTTCATCACAGAATTCATAGATTGCTGCATCCGGATAGGCCATGATGATCGGGGAGTGTGTGGCGATGATCAGCTGTGAGTTCTCCTTCACTAGATCATGGATGCGAGTCAGCATCGACATTTGCCGCAAAGGTGAAAGTGCAGCTTCAGGTTCATCCAAAATATAAATACCATTCCCCCGAAACCGGAGAAGGAAGGTTGAGAAGAAGGCTTCGCCGTGTGATTGTTCATGTAAAGATTCTCCGCCAAATGAGTCAATGATCCTTGGTCCGAATCCTTCACGATCCAATTCTTCAATATTTGAAGCGACATTGTAAAAACTTTCTGCACGCAGGAAAAATCCATCCTGTGGTCGTTCTATTCCTTTTATAATCCGCAAATAATCCCCTAAATCTGAATGGGAGTCATAGGTAGAGAAATTGAAATTATATGAGCCGCCTTCAGGATTAAAGCCCAGTCCCACTGCAATGGCTTCAAGTAAAGTCGATTTTCCCATCCCATTCTCGCCAATCAAAAAAGTGACGTTTGGATGCAGCGTCAACTCGTCCAAAGCTTTAAAGCTAGGGAGATTGAACGGGTACTCCTGAAAGGAAGGCACTTCTTCTCTTTTGAGGCTGACGCTTCTGACATATTGCCAATTCAACATATTTCATACCGCCTGACATTATTTTTCTCTATTCTATCAAATAGGAACTGGAAAAAAACCTTTGAAATTTCCATTTCGCTATAAAAAAGAAAAAGTCGCTATAATATCAAAAAACTCGCTATAAAAATAAAAAAGTCGCTATATAAACAAGAAAGTCGCTATAAAAATCATTTTGTCGCTATAAAAATTTTTCGTATTAAAAAACGAAAAAACCTGGCATGCAATAGGATGCGTCTCTTAATTAAGAACGTAAATTTACGATATAATGCAGATGATAGACCAATTTGGGAAGTGATATTCATCTTAAATGCGATTATATTATTCATTTTGGCAGGAATAGCTGAGATCGGCGGAGGGTATTTGGTCTGTAACTATAGCGAATCGTTGGATTTTTTGTATGACACAATGATACCAATCAGTGGATGTATAAGCTCGTAAATATATCGATTGCCTTGTATTTAATTGGTTTGGTAACAAGGGCATTTATTTCATGCCACTTAGATCATAGTCCCATCCTTCGTTTAGCATGAATACCTCCTATCCTGTTTTTTTTAAGTGAAATAGGGGAAAACATAAATATCCCGGAACTTCTATTTTGCATAAATTTAGCACTTCTGGGATAATACATTATAGGGTATAAAAAATTTAAGGAGGCTTTCAGAATGAACGATATCACGGTCTACACTACGAATACTTGACCTTACTGCACAATGATGAAACAATTCCTTGAGGGTCAAGGATTAAACTACAAAGAAGTAAATGTACAATACGATCAAGAGGCTGCGCAAAAACTGGTTGAAGAAACTGGCCAGATGGGTGTGCCGCAAACGAAGGTGAATGGCAACTGGGTTCTTGGTTTTGACCCGGATACACTAATGCAGCATGTCAAAAAATAAATCAATTTACAAAAAAGAGGCTTTGGCCTCTTTTTTATTTTGAAGCACTTTTTGAAAGGAAAGAAGGATTTCCAATGCTCTTTGTGGAAATAAAAACCATAGAACATTAGGAAGGATGCGGAATATGGTAAAAGAGCGCAGTGAGATTTGGGAATGGGTGAAGGCCTTTCTTATCGCAATAGTATTAGCGTTTGTTGTTCGTAGCTTTTTAATGACGCCGATCGAGGTGAAAGGCGCCTCCATGGAGCCAACCTTGCATAGTCAGGAGAGGATGTTCGTTACGAAACTCGGCGAACCCAAACGATTTGATATCGTTGTTTTCCATGCTACCAAGGACAAGGATTATATCAAACGGGTCATCGGGCTTCCTGGCGATCGGGTAGAATACAAAGACGATGTGTTATACATAAACGGCAAGCCCTATGAAGAACCATACCTGGATGAAAGCAAAAAGCTTATTACCTATGGGCAGCTGACTGGTTCGTTTACATTAAGCGAAACGCCTGTCGACAGTGATGTTGTTCCAGAGGGGCATGTTTTTGTGCTAGGTGATAACAGGAGAAACAGTAAAGATAGCCGCCATATTGGAGCTGTTCCAATTGATAGTATAGTAGGGACAACAAAGGTTGTTTTTTATCCGTTAAAAGAAATGAAGATTCTTGGTGAATGATTCAAAAATTAGTCAAGCGCGTTGATTCTGCGGAATCAACGCGTTTTTTATATGATTTGTTTAGTTAGATTAATCAGGGGTATTGTCTAAAATGTAATGCGAAATATTGCAGTTCATTAACTCACTGCCAGAAAGATTGATTCATACATAATCCTTTCAAACAAACCTGTACACTATTTCCATACACTGAAGAATTTTCAACACCTGTATAAATTTCCCAAGTGGAGAAACGATAAGGGTGACGAATTTAAGGAGGTTTTTCAATTTGGCTGAGAACAAAGATAAAAACACTGCGAACGGCGACGACATGAAGCGCGAGAAGCTGACGACACGCCAGGGACATCCTGTTAGAGATAACCAAAACATCCGTACTGTTGGCAACCGTGGTCCGGCGACTCTTGAGAATTATCATTTTATCGAAAAAATTTCTCACTTTGATCGCGAAGAAGTACCAGAACGTGTGGTGCATGCACGAGGTTCTGGCGCTTTCGGTTATTTCGAAACGTACGGAAAAGTGGGAGATGAGCCAGTGGAGAAGTATACTCGTGCGAAAGTCTTTTCAGGTGCGGGTAAAAAGACTCCTCTTATGGTCCGTTTCTCCACAGTTGCCGGAGCGAAGGATTCTCCTGAAACAGCAAGGGATCCGCGTGGTTTTGCCGTTAAAATGTATACGGAAGATGGCAACTGGGATTTAGTCGGAAATAACTTGAAGATTTTCTTTATCCGAGATGCGATGAAGTTTCCTGACATGATTCACGCCTTTAAAGCTGATCCAGCATCCAATGTGCCGAATCCTGAGCGGATGTTTGACTTTGTTTCGAGAACTCCTGAGGCTACACATATGATCACTTTCCTATTCTCACCATGGGGCATTCCAGCTACATACCGCCATATGCAGGGTTCAGGCGTCAACACGTATAAATGGGTGAACGATAAAGGCGAAGCAGTGCTGGTGAAATATCACTGGGAGCCGAAGCAAGGGATCCGCAACCTGACACAGGAAGAAGCGAATGAAATCCAGGCGAAAAACGTCGGCCATGCAACCCAGGATTTATATGAAGCGATTGAGCGCGGAGACTATCCGGAATGGGAGCTTTTTGTCCAGATCATGAAGGATGATTACCATCCGGAACTTGATTTCGATCCACTCGACGACACGAAGCTATGGCCAGAAGATCAGTTCCCATGGCTTCCGGTTGGACGTATGGTTCTTGACCGCAATCCAGTGGACTTCCATTCTGAAATTGAGCAAGCTGCCTTTGGTACTGGAGTGCTTGTAGATGGAATGGACTTCTCGGATGATAAAATGCTGCAAGGCCGTACGTTCTCTTACTCAGATACACAGCGCTACCGCATTGGCGCCAACTATCTGAAATTATCGGTGAATGCACCGAAAGCGCCTGTACGTACGAACCAGCATCGTGGCCAGATGGATGTGCGTGACCCGAAAGAATCCGGGGACAATCCGCATATCAATTATGAACCATCGATGCTGGGAGGCTTCGAGGATACGGGCAATGAAGGACATCCGCCACATCAGCCATCCTATAATTCAGCGGTGATGAGTGCGCCGATTGACCGTCCTAATAACTATGGACAAGCTGGACACACATACCGCAGCTTTGACGACTGGGAGCGCGACGAGTTAATCAAGAACCTTTCCGAAGCACTTGCTGCGTGCAACAAGAAGATTCAGGATGCAATGATCGAACACTTCACACAAGCCGATGAAGATTATGGTCGCCGTGTGAAAGAAGGCATTGAAATGCGAGTGAAGGAACTTAATGAAATGGCCATGGAAGATCATGTTCCAGGCAGGGAATCTGGCAACTCGAAGTATGGACAAGGTGGACAGGGCTCATTATCAGCCAACGAAGCTACAAAAGATGCAGTGAGGAAAAGCCACGAAACAGATCCGTACTAATATTAAAAATGGCTGCAAAGAGTTTTGTCTCTGTGCAGCCATTATGTGTTTGTTCACAATTTGACAACATTGGCAGGAAATAAAGTATCATAAGTCGAATTATTGATTGATAAAATCTCAATTTTCTTTTTTACATAATTCTATTACTAGTAGGTGAATGAAATGGAGATGCAAAAGAGTCTTGTTGTCGGCGGCGTGGATTTAACATGGGATTTAGAGAGCGGAAAGGTATTGTTTGAGGGAGGGGACGTCGTTTTTTTCTGGGTATCGGCTATGAAAACCTTCTTCGATACAATTCATGAAATCTCAGGAGAAGAAGCTACGAACCTCGTGCTAGAGACAACAGGTTTCCGTCAAGGAATCATTGTTGGCGAAGGGTTCAAGGAAATGAAACAAATCGATACCTCCAATGTAGTCGAGTGGCTATCAAATACATATGTCCCAGCGGGGTGGGGATATGTGAGGGTAAATGAAATAGATTACAATAAAAATAAATTCACTTTATATATCAAGGATGATTGGGAATATAAAATGAATAACCTCAGTGAACAGCATAAAGATGGAATATTTGTGCCTGCACATTATGCTGGTGTATTTACTGGTTTGTTTGGGATGAACTTCTGGTACAAGATTATCCAGCACCAAAGTGAAAGCAATGAATACACAATTGTGGAATACTTCCCATCTGAAATCGATATCCAGCAAAATATCCGGAACTTGGCGAGGAAAAAAGAGGCTGAAGAGATCATGCAGCTGGAAGCGCTGGTAGAAGAAAAAACGAAAGCACTTCAAACTTTGGTGAAAGAGCTTTCTTCCCCGCTAATCCCAGTACTTGATGGGATTGTAGTGGTTCCCTTGATTGGAAGATATGATGAGGATCGTGCGGAAGACCTAATCCAGAACACTTTGAACAACTTGCCGAATTACCGGGCACGATACGTGCTTCTCGACTTAACAGGATTAAATAAAGATATTTCTACTTACACGGCAGAACTAATTGATAAATTGGGATCAGCTGCACGCCTCCTTGGTGTAGAAGTCATCCTGGTCGGAATATCGGCAGAATTGGCCTTGACGATATCCCATACACTGACCGGCCTGAAAAAATACGAATGCATGCAAACCCTTCAGCATGGTATTTATTATGCCCTTGGTAAAAGCGGGCGAAGGATCGTTTAAGCAAAGCTTTCTTTTAAAACGCTCAAGGGATTGGAATCTAAGAATAAAAAAGAAATGAAACTAAAAAGTAGCAGTCCTGATTTGAAGAACAATTGGGACTGCTTCTTTATGAGAATATTAAAATAGGATTGCAAGGTGAAAGTTAATGCACAAACTTAAAGAGTTATATAGGAGTTTGCAATTCAGGCTATTTAGGATTCAGCATAAAGATTCAGGCTGGACTTCATTTGCTCCATTAGAGATTGTTCCTGAGTATAAAGTGGATAGTGAAAATGGACTAGTAACCGGAGTCGTAAAACATAACGAGAGGGTCTATTTGACTGTCATTGTGGATGTACATAATAAGAAAACAGTAACAAAAGGGAGCCTTAGGAAGATTCGGAAGTACACTCACCCCTTTAAAAAGCACCATTACATAGACATGATAAAAGGCGAGGCGGAAAGTTTGATTGAAGATCAAACTTTCCGCTAGTCGCCTTTTTTTTCTTAACAGCCGAACTCGTTTCGGCTTTAATTATGGAGTTTACTTTGCATATTCAAATGCGGATGACTCCTCTTGATCAAAGGGAGTATCTTTAATAGGCAATGTGATCGTAACGGTTGTTCCTTCATCAACGATGCTGGAAAAATAGATTTTACCACCATGGTTTTTAATGATTTTCTGGCAAATCATCAAGCCGAGTCCGGTCCCTTTTTCCTTTGTGCTATAAAAGGGTTCTCCTAGTTTGTTCAGCCGGTCTTCCGGGATTCCAGTACCCTGGTCGATTACCCTTATGGAAGCATCTTCACAATCTTTTGATATATCAACGAGGATTTCTCCCGATTTTGTCATGGCCTCAAGGGAATTCTGAATGAGATTGATTAACACCTGTTTTATTTTATCCGGTTCACACTCCAGGTATATTTCTCGTGTATCCGTTTTAATCTTAATGAAGGCATCTGACAGTGCCGCCTGGGGGTTAAGCAAATTCACAACGCCATTTACAAGCGGAATCAAATCTACATAAGATAGATTGGAAGCTTGTGGTTTTGCTAGCACAAGCAAGTCGCCAACAATCGACTCTATGCGGGCTAGCTCATCTAGGATGATTTCGGCATAATTCTCTGCTTCTTCTGCCGGATGCTCACTCAAAAGTTGGGTAAAGCCTTTTATTGCAGTCAAAGGATTCCTGATTTCATGAGCGATCCCAGCTGCCATCTGCCCAATTACCGACAATTTCTCAGCTACCTGCAGCTGGTCCTCCGTCTTCCTTTGTTCTGTAATATCCTTGATGATGATAAGGGAAACATCCCTGTTCTTAAAGACTGTCGGAATAAGCTGCACCTCAGCCCGCTTCGAATCATTATCTTTTCGGATCAAACTGATTTCAAGGTCGGTGGAGCTTCTTGTATCCAGGCTTTCTTTCAGCAGCTTATAGTCTTGCGGGTCAGTGTAATCATATAAAGATGTACCAATGATTTCATCAAAACTAGTCGCGCCCATCAATTTCTTTCCCTGCTCATTAATATAAGTCCATACTCCATTTTTTGTAATGATTCCCATCGTATCCTTTGAATGTTCAAGGAATAACCGATCTCTTCTTTGATGTTCTTTTAATTTTTCCTCTCGATTTACACGCTGGGTAACATTTCTAGAAATAAGCACTATTTCGGATTGAGAAGGACCCTTCGTACTGCTTGATTCCAGCCAGAGATAATCTCCTTCTTTTCTTCTGAAACGAAACAAAATCTCTCCAGAATGATAAGAAGAAAAGTACTGTTCCAGCTTTTCCTGATCCAATGGATGACAAAAGCTGAAAATGGACTTTCCATGAAGCTCGGCGGATGTGTATCCGAAAAGAGTCTTACAGGAAGGTGCTGCATAGCTAAAGCTTCCATCCAGATAATGGCTGGAGAGAAAATCCTTTGCGTTGGTCAATGCTAAGCTTATATCTTGTATGTCGTTTATATCTGGGTCATAGGCTTGTAGAGTTTCTTCTTTTATCATAATAAAGCCTCCCTAACTATTCATTCTGTATAATATGTAAGTGGTATTGCCTCTCTATTTTACAAGACGAAAGAGAGAAGGAACGAATAATATTGCGAAGTTTTTAAAAATTAGAACTTTTATCCTGTTTTATATTCCTAAAACCTTTTTAACAGTGCGTCGTCTATAACTATGAAGGGGGAACGGTTGTGGATGAACTAACAGCAGAGATGAATGAAATCGAGAATGGTGCAGATGCAATTGATGAAATCATGATTAGATATGGGCAAGAGATTCTGCAGCTCTCGTTTTCTTATGTGAAAAATAAGCAAATCGCCGAGGATTTAACACAGGAGATTTTTGTGAAATGCTATAAATCGCTTCATACATACAGCGGTAAATCGAAGTTCCGTACCTGGCTTTGGAGAATAGCCTCAAATCACTGCAAGGATTATTTAAAGAGCTGGTACAACAAGAATGTTTTCACGACCGATTATCAGCCTATCTATGATTCCATCCAGAGTGATAGTGTTGAGCAAACCGTCATTCAGGATGAAGAAGATGATCAGCTGGCATCAGCGGTTATGGAGCTGCCGGTCAATTATCGGGAAGTGATTTACCTGTTCTATTTTGAAGAGATGTCGATCAAGGAAATATCCGTCGTGACCGAGGTGAAAGAAAATACCATTAAAACCCGCTTGAAACGGGCAAAAGAACTCCTGAAAGAAAGATTGGAGGAAAAATAAATGGAAAACCGGTTAAATAAGCTTAGAAAATCTATGGAAAAGTCCACTTTTAAAGAATTAAGTTTTTCAGAAAAAATGAGAAAAGAGATTCATAAACAAATTAACATGCCAGATGAAAGTGATGAGGTAATCACTTTATCCATCCTTCAGCTGCTCCTGCAAGAAAAAACAGGCTATGAATTGACCGGGCTACTCAGGTCCAGAGGCTTCAAAGAGTTTGAGGATAATGAAGGTTCCTTATATACAATTCTCCATGCGCTTGAACAAAAACGATTGATTGCTTCCTGCTGGAATAGTGAAGGAACGAAATTTTACCAAATCATTGACAAAGGGAAGAAGTATCTCCGTAAGCAGGAGAAAACTTCGGCTGCCAGTAGGATCGTCATCAAAGGATTGCTGGAGGAGTGATAGTGATATGAGTAATAGATGGAACCATTTTTTAAGTGAAGTGACGAATCATATCCGCTCGAAGGAAGCGAAGAAGTTTGTAGCCTCCGAATTGGAATTTCATCTCAACCAGGTGAAGAAAGAATGGATGGGGAAGGGCTTAAGTGAAGCAGAGGCTGAGGAAAAAGCGGTAAGCCAAATGGGGAGTCCGTCCAAGCTTGGGCATGAAATGAATAAGCTTCATAAGCCGAGGATTGACTGGTGGCTGATTAGTTTGTTGGCGATCACCATGGCGTTGAGTTTTCTGCCGCTGGTCACATTGGGTGATGAGTTATCAGATGGCTATTTAGTGATGAAAGCCTTTCATGTTTTACTGGGTGTGATGATTGCAGCAGCTATGATGTTTATTGATTATCGTAAATTTGAAAACAAAGGCTGGGTATTTTATTCCATCGGAGTAATGTTTTTATTCTTGTTATTAACCATCCCAAATACGATCATAAATGGGGTACCATATTTTATGATTGGCCCGTTCCAGATTGAAAGCCACTATGTACTTCCATTCTTGTTTCTGGGCTGGGCTTCATTTTTCAATAACCCAAGAATCAAGCTATGGCAGCACTTCATCTTATTTGCATTGCCGTTGTTCTTATTAATGGCCGTTCCGAATGTGGTGGTTAGTTTCATTTATAGTGTGATGGTATTTGTCATGATGTGGTGGAGCACGATCAGCAGGAAAGTCGCCACCATTATAACGTTGGCGTCCATTACAGCTGCTGGCACCTTTGGATCATTGGCATGGTTCACCGTAAAAGAATACCAGCTTGCCAGGATATTAGGGTTTCTCAATCCTGAAAAATACCCGAAAAGCTGGGGTTATACGTATCTACAGCTGAAAGAACGCTTAGCATCTGCAGGCTGGTTTGGCTCTGCAGCTAAAAGTGAAGCCTTGCCTTTTGAACACACCGATTACGCCTTTGTCAATTTGACCTATCACTACGGGTATTTATTTGCGATTGGACTATTCATCATCCTTTCATTATTTGCAGCGAGGATAGTCATGATTTCCTTTCAGATCAACTCCCGGTTCGGACACCTGTTGCTTGTGGGCGGTGTGACATTATTCCTCGTCCAATTCATCTATAATATTGGAATGATGGTAGGACTGCTTCCGCTGACGTCCATGTCATTGCCATTCATTAGTTATGGCTTTATTCCGATGCTATTCAATGCATTTATTATGGGAGTCGTCCTGAGTGTTTATCGGAGGAAGGACCTAATTTTTAATAGAACGATTTGATGATAGGGAGAGGAACTAGATTCATTTGGTTCCTCTCTTTTTTGTGGGGGCGGGGTTTTATTGGTGACCAATTATTTCGTTTCCTTAATATTTAGGTCACCAATAGGTCTCATTGGCGCCCTTTTTTCACAAAAACTGGATATTCAGGTCACCAATAGGGCTCATTGGCGCCCTGTTTTCACAAAAACTGGATATTCAGGTCACCAATAGGGTTCATTGGTGCCTGGTTTTCACAAAAACTGGATATTTAGGTCACCAATAGAGCTTATTGTAACCGGTTTTACAGCTATTCTCTTAATTTATGTCACCAATGACCAATATTAATATGCTCTTGTCCTTCTTCTTCTGATTTTATAAAAGATTAATAATTACATATTTACTAAAATATTCATTTAGTGTAAAATTACACTAAATATAAAATGTGTTCTTGTGGGGGACTTTAAAATGAAAAAGGATGTTGGGTTTTTAGCGATTTACTTAATGGTTGTTCCTCTTTTTCTTTCTTTTTTGGGGATAGCAGTTTTGCCGATTGAGAAATTCGGTCCGCTTGTTATGTTAGTGATCATCTCTTTTTCGGCATTGTATATAGGTTTTCGTTTTGGTAAAAGACCTCAGGCTTCTTCGTTTTACGGTCGGTACCTGCCTGTATACTTACCGTTGCTTTTGACGGTGCTTCTTGCTGCGATAGGGATGGTTGTTTCCAAAGGCTTTTTCGGGCATCAGGTTTGGGGAATTTTCGTATTCGCGCTGTTTCCCTTTTTACCTAATTCCTTTATTTCAGCAATGATGGGTGACTTCATTCTTGCATTTGCTGTGCCGTTTGCATATTATTTATTCTTTATAATCGGGTTCATCATATCCGAACGAAGGACTAAGACGAAAGTTAGCTTCAAAAAGGGGACCCTTTTCGTGGGAGTGGGCGTCATCATTCTGTTATTGACTGTGATGGGTTTTATCTATATTGAACGCAGCAAGCATATTCTCCCGCCGTCCTATGGTTTTGACTATGGCAATGGCTTCTCGAGTGTCGATCTTCAACCGTATTATGTTACGAATCCAAATAATATCCTGCCAAAACTGGATGAACAGGCAAGTTTCAGTATAGAATCCCAAGGTGAAATGCCGATTCTGGATGGAGCAGAAGCTGCCTATCCCGTTTATGCAGCATTTGCAAATGCGACCTACCAGGAGATCAGAAACAAAAACGCGCTCCCCACTGGTGAAGAGATAGTTAGTTTTACGAATACGATTTATGCCTTTGAAAAACTTGTATCAGGAGAGGTGGATATATTTTTTGGAGCCCAGCCTTCTGCTTCGCAACAAAGCCTGGCAGAGAGTAAGGGGAAGGAGCTCGTGCTGACTCCAATCGGAAAAGAAGCATTTGTGTTTTTTGTAAATAAGAAGAACCCTGTTGAAAACTTAACTTCAGATGAACTGAAATCGATTTACTCGGGTAAAACCATTAATTGGAATGAAGTGGGCGGGGAAAATAATAAGATCATGGCTTTCCAGCGGCCGGCAGACTCCGGCAGTCAAACGATCATGGAAAAATTCATGGGTGATACACCATTGATGCCAGCGCTGAAAGAAGAAGTAGCAGGAATGGGTGATTTGATGGAGGAGGTTGCCAGCTACCGAAACTACAATAATTCACTTGGGTACTCGTTCCGCTTTTTCACAACCGGCATGAATCCGAATGAAAAAATCAAGCTGATCTCACTCGATGGAGTTGAGCCAACACCTGAAAACATCGCTTCTGGGAAATATCCTTATGTGGTCAACCTATATGCCATCACTGTGAAGGATAATCCGAAAAAATCGTTGCAGCCAATGCTTGAATGGATGCAGGGAACCCAGGGCCAAAAGCTGGTTGAGGAGATTGGTTATATTCCATTGGATAGATAAAAAGGAACTGACAAAGGGAAAACCAGGAAAAGTCCTGGTTTCCTTTTGGAAATTTCTATAGGTATAAACTCGCAATCCCGCCTAGCAAAAGAAGGATTGTTCCTGTTAATAAAGCTATTTTTGTTGTGCGATTGGATTTATGAAACATCCTGAAAAACATACATCAACACCTCACTTACAAAATAGATTAGCTAGCTATATTACGATTTTGAAAATGAAAAGTTTCAACTACCTCATTAATCGGTAAAAAAAGGGAGGTTTCCGTCTCGGAAACCAACCCTTATTTCATATTGATCAATCACCATCAAGCATTCTGAAGACTCCGCCAAGAACACTGCCTTCACCTTTATTTTGGCCTCCACCTTGTGGAGCAGCCGCAAATACTCTGCTGGCAAGGCGGCTGAATGGAAGCGACTGAATCCAAACAGTTCCTGGGCCTCTAAGCGTTGCAAAGAAAAGTCCTTCACCGCCAAATAGTGCTGTTTTAATTCCTTTGACCATTTCAATGTCATAATTCACATTGCTTGTCATTGCCACAAGGCAGCCTGTGTCGACTTTGATGACTTCTCCTGGCTGAAGCTCTCTCTTATGTATCGTTCCTCCTGCATGGACGAATGCCATTCCGTCTCCTTCAAGCTTCTGCATGATGAAGCCTTCTCCACCGAAGAATCCCGCTCCAAGCTTCCTTTGGAATTCAACCCCGACAGAAACGCCTTTGGCTGCAGCTAGGAAAGCGTCTTTTTGGCAAATGATCTTGCCGCCATTCTCGCTTAAATCCATCGGAATGATTTTACCAGGGTAAGGGGAAGCGAAGGATACATGCTTTTTATCATGGCCGGTGTTCGTGAATGTGGTCATGAATAGGCTCTCTCCCGTTAATAACCTCTTTCCAGCGCCAAACAGCTTGCCAACAAATCCGCCGCCGCTGCCGGAACCATCACCAAAAATCGTCTCCATCTCGATTTGCTGATCCATCATCATCAAACTGCCGGCTTCAGCAACTACCGTTTCATTCGGATCAAGTTCCACTTCTACAAACTGCATGTCATCGCCGTAGATTTTATAATCAATCTCGTGGTTTCTCATACCTTTCCCTCCAAAACAATTGAGTTTACATGTTCATTGTACAACGTTGTGATGAAAGTTGCAGAATATTTTTATAAGCATTAGGTGAGCAATTGAGATTAGCATTGGTTTCCTGCTTGTCAGGAATATAAGTTTTCCCCATTTTCTCTTCTATAAAATCCTCCCCTCTAAAATAGGCTTTTGCATATGTGACAATGGCCGTTCCGTTTACATAAATTGTTGAAGAGTATTCATATTAATTTCCTTTGTACTATGTATACAGAAATAAATCCGATATTGCTCGACTTTGCTACTTGTTTTTGGAGCCCTGTATTTCTCGAGGAGGTAAAGAATATTGATGAATAATTTTCAAAATGAGCTACAAATGCTGAATGTCGGTGATTTCCAGGCAACTCAGCCGGTAACCTGGGATCAGAATCAATACCATACTGGAGATGAGCGTTTTCTAGGCTTAGGCTTGGGTGGTTTTGGCGGTTGTTTCGGATTCTCTTGCTTCTTTAGCTGCTTTGGCTGTGGCGGATGTTTCCGTTGTGGTGGATGTTTCCGCTGTGGAGGCTGCGGACGTTGCGGAGGTTGCGGACGTTGCGGTGGCTGTGGCCGCTGCCATCGAGGTTAAGTTAAAATATTCAGGCTTTAGCCCTTGCGAATTTTTGCGAGGGCTTTGTTCTTTTAACGTAGACATAAGGGACAAATTGATGTACATACGATGATAATGACAGTCTATGCAGGATAGCAAAGGCATTTGTGCCTGAGGAGGAGTGAGATGGTGAAGCAGGACCCTTCTATGATATTGAAGGTGAAAAGAGATACATTTTATCTCGCAGAACCGAATCGAAGTGTATATTTTAGGAATAATTCATGTTCATTCCGTCTTGAAGGGAATGGAATTGACCAGTGGGTTGAAAAGCTGCTGCCGATGTTCAACGGGGAGTACTCGCTTGGAAAGTTGACCGATGGGCTGCCTGAACCTTACAGGGAACGAGTGTATCAAATTGCTGAGGTTTTACTTGAGAATGGTTTTGTCCGGGATATAAGCCAGGATGACAAGCATCAATTATCAGAGCAGGTGATAAAAAAATTCGCATCGCAAATAGAGTATGCCGATAATTTAGCTGGTTCCGGCGCAGCAAGGTTCCAGGCATTCCGCAAGGCAAAGGTACTTGCCGTCGGCTCTGGTCCCATGTTGAATTCTCTCGTTTCCACTTTGCTGGAATCGGGTCTTCAGAAACTGTGTGTTTCCATTACAGAGGAAATCCCGACCAATAGAAAAAGATTAGCTGAGCTTGTGAGTCATGCACGTAAAACTGATGCGGAGGTGGAGTACGAGGAGTGCAATGGTACGGATTGGAGTGAAGTCCTGAGGCCTTTCGACTCGGTGCTTTATGTTTCACAAAATGGCAATGTTGAAGAACTGAAGCTTTTGCAATCAATCTGCAAAGAGGAGAGGAAAACATTCATTCCCGCCATCCTGTTTAAACATACAGGCTTGTCCGGTCCAATTTTTGATCCTGATTCAAGGCTTTGTTGGGAATCGGCGTGGAGGAGACTGCATTCTTCCGTTTTGGAAAAAGAACAGAAAGGCTCTCCAGCATCTTTGGCCACTGGCGCTTTGCTGGCGAATGTCATTGCATTTGAATTATATAAAAAACTTGCGGGCATCTCGACAGCTGAACAAAGAGACCGAATCTATCTCCTGAATTTAGAGACTCTTGAGGGAAGCTGGCATAGGGTGTCGCCCCATCCGCTAGTCACTGGGGATTTTTCTTACATTGAAGTGGAGAACATTGAAAATCGGCTTAGTCAGGACATTAGAAAAGCTGAACCGGAAAAATTCCTCCAGTATTTCAGTTTAATGACTTCAAAAGAGACGGGGATTTTACATGAATGGGAAGAAGGAGACCTAAAGCAGCTTCCGATGGCACAATGCAGGGTCCAGGCAGTCGATCCACTGTCAGATGGTCCGGCTGAATTACTGGCAACAAGGATTTGCACAGCATTTACCCATGGAGAAGCAAGAACGGAGGCAGCGTTAACGGGAATTGAAGAATATTCTGCCCGTTTCGCAGAAGTGACTGAAAACGGACGGAATTTAGGTGTGGGTACCGGTGAATCTTTTGCGGAAGCCGTTGGGCGAGGGCTGCAAAACTTTCTCGCTAAGGAATTATATGTTCGCAGGCTCAGCGAACAAGAGTGCATTTCCGTTATTGATCTAAACCAAATTGAAGATAAGCGATGTGCGTACTATTTAAAGGCTCTGACGACGGTTCAGGGAGCACCGCGAGCAGGGATGGGAAAGGACGTTCATGGTTTCCCTGTTATTTGGATCGGTACGAAGAAAGGCTGGTATGGAAGCACTGGTTTAAATGCAACTTTGGCTTTAAGAAGTGCTTTCCAGAATGCGTTATCAGATTTTCAAAATGAGTCAGCAGGAGTTAAAGCACAAGTCCTGCAAGAGTCAGAGGTTCTTATTTTGGAGAGAGATAAACACAACATAAGAATTCCGGAATGCACAGCAAGGATTCAGCGTGAAAGCTTGCAGGAAGCGATTGAGGTTCTTAAACAGAACAGAATGGAGATGTCAGTGCTTGAATTAAGCTTTGAACCAATATTCAAACAGCAACTAGAAGGTGTATTTGGTGTATCGCTGCGAGAGGAGGGTTGGAGTTGAGTTCCTTCGTCGTCATTATTGGGGAAGGCAGGCTGGCTGATACTGTTGCTGAAGAATTATCAACTCGCTATCAAGTGTTCAGAAGGACTGATTTTGAGTATGGACTGCCCGAGAATTCAGAGTTGATGCTTGTCCTTCATGATACATGGAATCCAGTTGCCCATCAAAAAGCGGAAGAAGCGGTCAAACTGACTGGCAGTCCCTGGTTCCGGGCCTTTGTATCGTTTGGTGAGGGAATCATCGGGCCGCTCGTCAAGCCTGGCACACCTGGATGTTCACAATGTGCGGACCTGAGGAAACTGCTAGGAGGCCAGGAACGAGGGGAAATGCAGGAGGTGAAGCGGAAGCTTGGGGCTGAAAAAGAAACAGCTTCGGACCCATGGGCATCGAAAAATGGACTTCTGCATCTGGTTCATGTAATTGTAACCGAAGCAGACCGTGTTTTAGCGGGTAAGGAGGGATTTTCGGCAGGGCGGATGTATTTTACAGACTTAAAAACATTGAATGGTTCTTGGCATTCATTCCTGGCCGATTCCTTGTGCCAGGTTTGCAGTACGATTCCAGAGGATTCAGCTTCGCTTGCAAAAATCTCATTAAAACCAAGTCTGAAAATCAGTGCGAGCAGCTACCGGTGTACTCCACTGGACGAGATGAAGGAAGTGCTCTTTGATGATTATTTTGACAACCGGACAGGTCTGTTAAATAGTAAGATGTACGATTTAGTCACTCCATTTGCTGATGCGAGCGTGAACCTGCCAATGGTTTCTGGAGGCAATGAGGGCACAGCTGGCAGGACTCAATGCTACGCAGAAAGCGAAATGACTGCCATCCTGGAAGGACTTGAGCGCCACTGCGGACTTCAGCCCCGCGGGAAGCGGACAGTCATCCATGACAGTTACCGGAATCTTGAAAAGCAGGCATTGAACCCATTGACAGTAGGCGTCCATGCTGATGCAGAATATGAAAAGCCGGGATTTCCATTTGAAAGATTCAATCCAGACTCACCGATGGATTGGGTATGGGGCTACTCTCTAATGGAAGAGCGGCCGATTCTCGTGCCAGAGCTTTTATCCTATTATAGTTTGGGGTGCGGATCAGCGGGATTTGTCTATGAAACTTCAAATGGCTGCGCACTCGGCGGAAGCAGGGAAGAGGCGATTTTCTATGGCATCATGGAAGTGGTCGAGCGTGATTCCTTCCTGTTGTCATGGTACTCGAAGCTGGAGCTACCACGCCTCGATCTTCAAACTGCTGAAGATGAAGAACTGTTATTGATGGCAGAGCGGATGAGGGCTGTGGCTGGCTATGATTTGTGTTTATTTAATAGCACCATGGAGCATGGTATTCCAAGTGTTTGGGCAATGGCGAAAAACAGGAAAGAAAAGGGGTTGAACCTGATCTGTGCGGCAGGGGCCCATCTTGATCCGGTTAAGGCGGCCAAAAGTGCTGTCCAGGAGCTCGCAGGAATGATGCTCAATCTTGATGGAAAATTGGAAGGGAGCAAGGAGAAATATTTGCAAATGCTTGAAGATGATTCACTGGTGCGGGAGATGGATGACCACGGCATGCTGTACGGATTGCCGCAGGCGGAGGAACGGTTGGGCTTCCTTCTCGATCATGACCGGCCTTTACAGAGTTTTCAAGATGCTTTTCAAAAGAAGGAGTTGCGCCATAATGATCTGACGGAGGATTTGAAGGGTATCCTCGATGAATTCCGTAAATTGGGCCTCAATGTCATTGTTGTCGACCAGACTCCTCCTGAACTAAGGAAAAATGGGCTTTATTGTGTGAAAGTATTGATACCGGGGATGCTGCCGATGACTTTTGGACACCATTTGACACGTCTAAAAGGACTCAATCGCGTACTCCATGTCCCGATGAAGCTTGGTTATGTGAATGAACCGTTGACATTTGAAGAACTAAATACCTTCCCGCATCCGTTCCCTTAGGAGGCAGCAGGATGAATCATGATCAATTTTTAAGCGACCTTCAGTTTAATATAGAACGTGCCAATCAGGAAAACTGGGAACCAAACTGGGAGGACGCTCCTCTTTCATATAAACTGTATCAAGGATTGCCAGTGGTGCCGCTATCTGGGCAGGTTCCCTTGTCCCTGGCAGTAAAAAAATCGCCAGCCAGGCCGGGTATCGAGGAAATTGGACATTTCCTCTGGTATTCTTATGGAATGACGCAAGTAAGCGAGTCGTATTTTTCTGATGATGCTGATCCCGTCCATACCTTTAGGAGGCATGCTCCTTCTGGTGGGGGACTTTATCCAAATGAACTTTATGTATATTTGAAGATAGAGGACCTGCCTGAGGGGGTCTACCATTATGACCCGGCTCATCACCGCCTCGTTTTGCTGAGGGCTGGGAATTTTGACTCCTATATATCTGCCGCTCTTGGCGACCGATGCAACATCTCTTCGTGCTTTGGGACGGCATTCATTTCAACAATGTTTTGGAAAAACTTCTTTAAATACAATAATTTCTCCTACCGGCTGCAAGGATTGGATGCTGGAGTATTGATGGGGCAGCTGCTGGCAGCGGCCGAACGTTTTGGTTTCGCTACTGGTGTTTACTTTCAGTATCTGGATTCGGCAATCAATCATCTTCTCGGATTATCTGAGCAGGAGGAGAGTGTGTATTCAATTATTCCGCTGTCAGTGGAAATGACCAACTGGACTGCAAATAGAGCAGATTCCCGCAATAACATATCGTCAGAAAAATTGACAAGGGAACTGAAACCGGTGGAATTTGAGCACTATGAAAGGTCTAAGAAAGTATTAGAGTTTCCGAAATTGATAGCTTTGAATGAAGCCTCAAAACTGGAGTCCACCGAGTCGTTTACTAGGGTCTGTAACCCGTCTGGAAATAGTGAAAAAAGTCTGCAGATCCATCTACCGCAAACGGAATCATTGGCGTACGATTTGGCAGAGGTAAGCAAAAAGCGTTCCTCACCAGAGATGGACTTTATCATGTCAAATGTAAGTCAGCAGCAACTGTCGTCCTTGTTGAAGGAGTCAACCTCTGCTTTTTCATACCGCAATGATCTGGACGATATTTATGGCAACAATGAGCCCAGAGTTTCCATCTACGGCAGTATCTATAATGTAGAAGGTATTCCGAATGGAGCCTATTTTTACAACCAGGCAAGACACTCATTACAAGAAATCCAGCAAGGGGACCACCGGCTGCGGCTACAGACAGGGATGTCCATTGATAATGTGAATCTCATGCAAGTACCACTTTGTCTGCATGTCGCTGGCAATATGGAATTTTTTCGAGAAGAATTAGGGTACAGAGGCTACCGGATCTTGCAAATGGAAGCAGGAATGCTCGTACAAAGTTTACTATTAACAGCATCTGCCCTCGGATTTGGGGGACATCCCCTCCTGGGGTTCGATGCAAGCAAGGCCGATGAGCTATATAGAATGAAGGGGGAAACCAGCTTAATCCAGATTCCAATTGGCTCATATCGTCCAAGGGCATGGTTAAAAGGAGGTCTGCATAGCTAGGATTGAAAATTAGCTTATAAAGAAAGGCAAGGGGAAAATCCCTTGCCTTTTTTTAATGTTCCGCACTTATTTTTATGAGTCTGCAGAAATATCTGCAAGATTTATCCTTTGTTTCAATTATTTTTCAAAAAGTGCAACCAAATAATTAATTCATTTCGTTATACTTATGTAGCAAATGGAAAGGGGGTTTCCTCAATGAATGGAGAACAGGTATTAATCAATAGGATCAGGGGAGGAGACCATGAGGCATTCAGTATCCTCGTGAAACCATTATTATCTTCGGCATATAAGTCAGCGTATATCATCCTTAGGTCGAAAGAACATGCAGAGGATGCATTGCAGACTGCCCTTGAAGGTGCGTATGTAAGCATAATGAAAAAGAAAGACATCACGAATTTCAAGGGATGGTTTTATAGGCTTGTCTATTCACGATCAATTGACATATATCGTAAAAACAATCGCCATGCTAGCATCGATTATGAGGAGAGTCATGAGGCACAGCTGAAAATTACTTCTGAGTCAGCTCAGCAAATCGCCATACATAAAGAAAGTAAGAGTGAAATGGTTCGTCACCTGATGAGATTGAAAAGAGATCAGTGCTTGCCGCTTTTTCTTTATTATTATGAGGATATGTCTGTGAAGGAAATTTCACTCATACTCAATGAAAATATCAATACGGTTAAAGCAAGGATGAAGCGGGGGAAACAAAGCCTAGGAAAAATCCTGCAGGAATCCAGGCAATTTTTACAGGAGGTGAAGGTCAATGGGATCTAATAAAAATGATCGGATCGAATCACTTGAGCAACTGGAGATACCTGAAAGCATTTATCAATTCATCGAGGAGATACCCCATAAATCAATCACCTCTGAAGCAGACGAACAAGTCGAAGAGGATTGGAAGAGGTTCCAGAGACATACAAGAAAGCAAAAAACGGTCATCATTAAGAAGCGAATGGCCATCCTGTCGCTTTCAGCTGCTGCGGTACTAGGCCTTTTCATCAGTACAGCCTTTGTTTCCCCAGCTGTTGCCCAAGTGGCCTCCCATATTCCTTACCTTAACCTTATTTTTGAAAATAAAATACAGGTGAAAACGCTTGAAAATGAAATATATCAAGCGATCATGGATAAGAACTTTAAAAACATTGCCTTGCATGTTAATAGAAAAGAAAAATATATCGAGGCCATGGTGTTTAATACGGAGGAATATTATAAAGAAATGAAAACACCCATTAAGGATATGATCAGTGAAATCCTGAACGACAGGAATGAAGGTGATTACGAAATCAGGGTGGCTAACGATCCGGAAACTGCTGTACAGTGGAGCAAGATTGATGTAGAAACCGACAAAAAAATTGCTGAAGTAGAGAAAACGGTATATGAAGTGCTGGGCAAGTATCATTATGATTCTCCAAGGCACACAAGCGGGATCAGTGTAGATCGAGTCAATCTCGAGCTTCCGGTAAACGAACCTAATATCAAGAAGATTCCACTTGAAATAAAAGAATTGCTGAAACAAAGGGACCTTGGCGATCTGGAAGTGAAAGTGTACACATATGACCCTGGTTTAGAAGAACGTGGCGGCAAGTTCATTAAAATATTTGATTCAATTGCTATTGGGTTAAAAGCAAAGCCTGAATACAAGATCGATTCTGTAGGCTTTTCTAATAATAAGAAAGAGCATTTTTACATTTCGATTCAGTTGGTGCTGGAGTCAACGGATCCTGATATTGAGGAAGTAGTAGAATCAATCGAAAAAACAGTCCAGGACTTTCTTGAGTCTGACGATGCATTAACCTCCATCCAGGATGAAAAATACCAGGTTGTCATTTCAAGCAGTGATAAGAAGAAGATGAAGGTCATCAGCAACTAAGCATGGGACATCCCATGCTTCAGACTGTAGACAAACTCGATGGAAATCGAGCTTGTCTACAGTCTTTTTTTTGGTTGGTGCTGAAATGGGGGCTGTTGATTTCCGTTCCAGGCGCTTCGCTTTCCGCGGGGCTGGCGGTGAGCCTCCTCACCGCCGTTGGCGTCTGCGGGGTCTCACCTGTCCAGCTGAGCCCGCAGGAGTCTACGCGCCTTCCACTCCAATCAACAGGACTTACAAACTTAACGTGGAACTAAACATAAGTCTATTTTAAAATAGATACATATAACGCTTGAGGTGATGAAGATGCTTTCAAAGAACAATCCAATCCAACGAGATCAATTAGAAATGGTTGCTTTAGACCAACTGGTTCCTATGGAACATTTAGTCCGTAAAATGGAAGCAGCCATAGATTTTTCTTTCATTTATGACTTGGTGAAAGATGTGTATTCGGAAGTAGGCCGCCCAAGCATTGACCCTGTTATTCTGATTAAACTCTCATTCATTCAATATACATTCGGCATCCGTTCCATGCGCCAGACCATTGCCGAAGTAGAAACGAACATGGCTTACCGCTGGTTTTTGGGTTATGGATTCCATGATAAAGTGCCCCACTTCTCCACCTTCGGGAAGAATTACGAACGCCGTTTTAAAGACACTGATTTGTTTGAACAGATTTTCTATCGAATTCTTAAGACCGCAGCTGATAAGAAACTTATTAGTGCAGAACACGTCTTCATTGATTCAACCCACGTTAAAGCAAGTGCGAATAAGCATAAATTCGAGAAGAAAGTAGTGCGGAAGGAAACACGGGCGTATCAAGAGAAACTCCAGGAAGAAATCAATCAAGATCGGGAAGAACATGGGAAGAAGCCTTTTCCTCCTGATAAATTCGACAAGGAAGAATCGAAGGAAATAAAGGAAAGCACGACCGATCCGGAGAGTGGATACTACGTCAAGGATGAACGGACAAAGCAGTTTGCCTACTCCTTTCATGCGGCATCAGACCGAAATGGATTTGTCCTAGGAACAATTGTGACACCTGGTAACACCCATGACAGCCTGATCCTTGAACCACTGGTAGAACAAGTAATAGAGAAAGTTGGAAAGCCCAAAGCCGTTGCGGCCGACGCAGCCTATAAAACTCCAGCCATTACGAAGTTTCTGTTTGAAAATGAAATAACTCCGGCTTTGCCTTATACCCGACCACGAACGAAGGACGGATTCTTCCGTAAATATGACTATGTATATGACGAATTTTATGACTGTTACTTGTGTCCTGCCGGTGAGATCCTAAGGTATTCCACCACTACAAAAGAGGGATATCGTGAGTACAAATCTCCCAAACATATCTGCGCCACCTGCCCATTTTTAGCGCAATGTACAGAAAGCAAAGACCACCAAAAGGTGGTAACGCGCCACATCTGGCATGAGTATTTGGAAGAGGCAGACCATTTAAGGCACCAATCAGAAGTAAAACAAATCTATGCGAAGCGCAAAGAAACCATTGAGCGCGTATTCGCAGATGCAAAAGAAAAGCATGGCATGCGTTGGACAACCCTAAGGGGACTTAAAAAATTGTCGATGCAGGCGATGCTTACTTTCGCTGCATTGAACTTGAAGAAGATGGCCAACTGGACATGGAGAAGTCCAGTACTGGCCTAAAAGTATAGAAAAGAGAGTCTATTTCCTTTGAAAAATTCGATGAAATCCAAAAAGGGGTTCGGAATGAGAGCATTCCGAACCCCTTTTGTCTACAAACTGAAGCATGGGACATCCCATGCTTTTTTTCTGTATTTTTTTCTAGTAGGAATCACATGTATATGGTAAAATTTTCTTCAAATTAAAAAGAAAGAGTGTGCCTGTTATGATTGAAAGTTTCGCAGTGTCATTGTTTGGAGAGGAAAGAAACATCAGAGTTTATGTGCCTTCTAAGGATAAAGGCAATATGTATCCTGTTCTGTATATGCATGATGGCCAGAATGTGTTTGGCAATGAAGAGGCGATTGGCGGTGTTGCGTTGGAGCTGCACGACTATCTGGAAAAGAACGATGTAGAGCTCATAGTCGTGGCGATTGACCAGAATTCTCCGGAGCGGATCAATGAATATTGTCCCTGGAAGAATGGTGAATACACAGCGAAGCTTCTTGGCAAACCGAGTTCTGAAGGCGGGAAGGGTAAGGAGTACGTCGAGTTTATTGTGAATGAGTTGAAGCCTCTAATAGACTCGAAGTATCGTACAGACCCGGCAGAAACCTATATGGCCGGCATTTCTTTGGGAGCATTAGTCACTGTATATGCTGCGTGCACTTACCCTCGGATTTTTAAAAGAATCGCAGGACTTTCCTCAGGTTTTTACCGTAACCAGGAGAAAATGGAGCAGTTGTTGAAAACGGCAGATATATCTCAGATGGAAAAAGTATATCTGGATTGCGGAACAAAAGAAGGGGGAGAGAAACTCGCCGGTCCATTCCTGGAGACCAACCTAGCGATATTCGGGCTGATCCGGCAGAAAGGAATAGAGGCGGAACTGAAAGTGATTGAAGGAGCGGAACATAATTATCAAGCCTTCAAGAAACGGTTCCCGGAAATTATAACTTATTTATTAGCTTAGTATATAGTCCAAAAAACGTTAATAATTAGGCTCACTTGATAGGTGAGCCTGGTTTATTCATGCTTTATCCTTGATAAGAAAGTTGTGGCAATTCAGAAGGCCTGTTTCTATTTCCATGCTGACCCGCTCTGAATCATAGGCACAAACAGAAAGAAGTTCAGTATCGCTGACAATGACATCGGCCGCTTGTTCAGATAGAATCAATTTTTGGCTGATTTCGTGATCATCCCGCCATTCTACATGCGCCCAGGTGCGTATCACTACATCCATTTCTGAATAACCATCGATTAAGTTGGGGAGGTAATCAAAAATAGAATTTACATTGAAATCGCCCTTGGCATAATAAAAGTCATAGTTATTGACGAACTTAACTTTATCGAATTTTCTTTCATCCAATGATTCTTTAAGTCTTTTAGTAATCAAGGGGATGAATCTGTCATTTTCAATAATGATGGAATATTCATCACGATCCAGACCGGAAAGGACAAAATCAACCAATCTGCTGACATACAGCTCCTGATCCTTAAAAAAATATAACCCATGTCCCTTGGTAAGGCCGGCAAGTTCATTGACTTCCTTTAACTGCATACTTTCCAAATAAGCACCCCATCGAGTTGTAACATATTAGACGTTCAATAAAGTGTATCACACTTGGAGGTTTATATGTGTGTACTTTGAAAATCTTCTTTATTTAAGCAATCATCCTTTCTTGCAAAAAGAGGAAGCAGGATTTACTTAAACAGACCACCGCTTGCGGATCAACGAGTTAAGCTCAGAACTTTTTATATTCTGAGCAGTTTTCCTGTTATGTTTATTAAAAAGTAAATGACTCTCCGTCATTCGGTACCAAGACACTGGTGGAGATTCCATGTTCATTCAGAAAGCTTTTTAGTTCTTCTCTTGATATAGTCCAATGGTTGACTGCTTCCATATGGCTGGCGATTATTTTTGCAGAAGGAGCGGCTTTATGGACTTCAAGAACATCGTCTTTCCCCATGACAAGTGAACCGCCTTGAAGGAATTGATTGTCCCCCGCATTAACGACAATAACTTCAGGTGTGTGGGAATCGATGGCTTCCTGTACACCTTCATACCAGACTGTGTCTCCTGCAACATATAAGGTTTTTTCGGTATCATGCTTAAAGACGACACCACACACCAGACCGGCTAGTTTTAATATTTCCCCTCTGCCGTGCTCGCCTTTGGTCTTAATTAACTGAACGTCTTTGAATACTGTATCTTCCTGTAAAACTTCAACATTTTTAAATCCGTCATTTTTGACAGAATTGGCATCTTCCTCATTTTGTACAAAGATTTTTATATCCTTCGGAAGTACCTCTTTGGCAGCATCATCATAGTGGTCCAAGTGTAAATGAGTTACAATGACCGCATCCACATCATTAATAATGTCATCAATAGAGGACGGCAAGATGACTAAAGGATTGTTTTGGTCCTGCCTTAATGAATTTGGGAAGGGAGGGTATGATCCTTTTTCAGCCAAAAATGGATCGATTAAAAACTTCTTGCCGGCATATTGTACAACTAATGTTGCATTTCGAATTTGTTGTATATTCATATTTATTAGCTCCTTTTCTATAATGTATATATAGTTTATAATAAGACCGCTTTTGACTTACATAGCTTAAATCAAGTCTTTTTGCTCTTTCACTTGATTATTGAAAGGATTTGAAAAAATGTTGGATACCACCGATTTGAAAATTATAGAGGAACTGACCCTTAACAGCCGGATTACGATGAAGGAACTGGGTGAAAAAGTACATTTGACAGGCCAGGCTGCTTCATCTAGAGTCGCCAAGTTAGAGGATCTGGGAATCATTGAAGGGTATACGATAAAAGTGAACCAAATGAAAATGGGCTATTCCGTTCACGCCATTATACATGTTTTTACGAAAACCACGAATCATCAACCTTATCTTTCATTTTTAAAAAAACATGGAACATCCGTGTTGAACAACTATAAAGTCAGTGGAGAAAGCTGTTACCTGCTAGAATGCAAATTTCCATCAAATGAAATATTAGATGAATTCCTGACAGGCTTGAGCAATCATGTGAGCTATAAATTATCGATTGTTATTAACAAGCAGTAGAGCACGCCTAATTCCTTCTTTTCCTAACTACCATCCATACACTTGTCTCCCTCCATGAATACCCTGATGGTATGGAGGTGAGATCATGGATAGAAAGGATCAAAAAGGTGAATTATCTGATTTGTTTTGCGACCATCGAGTGAATAGCGTGCCTTTTCCAAGATTAAGGGTCATTCCTGTAAGTGAAGTGCCGGATGATTGTGTATTGGTTTGTGTCGGACCAATTTGTTATTTAGCCTGCTACGGAGCTGGCGTGGAACCATTCGAAGATTGCCAGATTGTTTGTTCAGAGAGCGGTCAATGCTTTATTGTTTGTCCGTATTTTCCCGAAGAGGAATAATGAGAAGGATGGAAGAGGAGCCGTTGAAGATGGTCCTCTTTCGTTTGTCGAAAGATTACACCTGTAATTATTAGAAAATTATGACATAATGAAAGGAAATACAATTAAATTTGGCAGAAGGAGTGATGGAGGTTGGCTAATATGTTTCCAATTGAACAGGTGAGGGATAGATTCCCGGCGTTAAATCGCGAAGACAATGGAAAAAAAGTGATTTATTTTGACGGGCCGGGCGGTACACAAATGGTCGATCAGGCGATGGAGTACATGTATCGGTACATAAGGAATGGCATGGCAAACCTACATGGAACCTTCAACACAAGTGCCGATACGGATGCGTTGCTGGATAAAGCCCGCGAAACTGTTGCTGATTTGTTAGGATGCCAGGCGAAAGAAGTAGCGTTCGGTGCCAATATGACGACACATGCTTTTGCCATTGCACGAAGTCTGGCTGGTTTTATTAAAGAAGGCGATGAAATTGTGGTCACAGAGCTCGACCACCGTGCAAATGTAGATCCATGGGTTACCCTTGCCAGGGACTGCGGTGCGACGATTAAATTCATTAAACTGAATCCTGAATCTTTCACTTTAAAATTAGAGGATTTACATGAAATCATTACTGATAAAACAAAGCTTGTGGCAGCTGGGATGTCATCGAATGTGACAGGGACTGTAACGGACTTGCAGCCAATCATAGAACGTGCGAAGGAAGTTGGAGCTCTAGCGGTGGTCGATGCCGTCCATGGAGTGCCGCATTTATCGATCGATGTCCAGGAATTAGGATGTGACATCCTTTTGTGTTCTGCCTATAAGTTCTTCGGTCCACATGTTGGCATCGCTGTTGTACGGGAGAGCTTATTCGAAAAACTTCCTGTCTATAAACTGAAGCCGGCACCTGCTGAAATTCCTTACAAGCTCGAAACGGGCACTCAAAATCACGAAGGAATTGCAGGGCTAATGGGGGCGATTCAGTTCATTGAAGAACTGGGTTATGGGGAGACGAGAAGGGAACGACTGGTGACAGGAATGCATGCAATCGATGATCATGAAACTGAGCTGGCAGCGGAAGTGGAAAGCTTTTTGCGAAGCCTGCCGGAGGTGACGCTCTATCGTGCAGCTTCTGGACGCAGGACACCTACATTTGCTTTTACCATTGAAGGTCGTCGTTCACGCGATGTAACGGCATGGCTTTCGGAAAATTACAATATGTGTGTCGCAGATGGGGACTTCTACGCCTCCACAATGGCAGAAGTTCTCAATGTCTATTCAACAGGAGGTTGGGTGCGAATCGGGCTTGCGCCTTATAATACAATAGAAGAAATCCAGCAATTGAAAGAAGCGTTAACAGCTTACATTCAGCAGCATCAGCAGAATGTAGTTTAATAGAAAGATAATATACGGTAGGGGAAGATGAACGATGTTTGGGATCAGTAATTTTGAAGTGTTTTTAATAACGGCGATCCTGTTGAATTTAACTCCAGGCACAGATACGATGTATATTGTGAGCAGAAGCATATCTCAAGGAAGAACGGCGGGCATCTATTCGGCTCTTGGAATTTCTTCCGGAGTGGTTGTCCATACTTTGCTTGCCGCTTTCGGTTTATCTGTTATATTGACGCAGTCAGCCTTTTTGTTTCAATCCATAAAAATTGCGGGTGCCATCTATCTCGGTTATTTGGGAATAAAGATGGTAATGGAAAAGAGCCACGGAAAGGAGCAGAAAGCCCTGCCAATACAAAGCAATAAAAAAATCTTTTTTCAGGGCATGATCACGAATGTGACGAACCCGAAGGTCGCTTTGTTTTTCCTGGCATTTTTGCCGCAATTCATTTCCGCTGATGCAGGTAACGCAAGCCCGCTGCCGTTCATCATTCTGGGACTGACATTCACATTGACCGGGGGAACGTGGAGCCTGTTGACAGCTTATTTTTCCTCAATGGCAACATCAAAACTCAGAAAGAATGCAAAAGCCGGAATTGTCCTAAACCGTCTGACTGGAATTGTTTTCATTGGAATGGGCATCAGTCTGCTGAAAACGAAAGCAGCTTCTTAATGGAAATGCAAGAAGGCCTGGACATTGTGCCAGGCTTTCGTTATTTATAAAAGTAGAATAGAAAGATGGAGTGAATCTTATGGGAGCAGCATTTCAAAAACTTAAAACGCGGATGAAAATAATCAAAGAAGATATCTTTGTGATTGCCGAAGCGTATAAACACCCAGATACACCTTTTTATGCAAAACTAATTGCCATTATAGTTGTCGCCTATGCATTCAGTCCCATTGATTTGATACCTGATTTTATCCCGATCCTGGGTTATCTGGATGATTTGATCCTGATCCCGTTAGGAATTGCCCTTCTTTTAAAAATACTGCCAGATCATGTCATACAGCATTCGCGTGAAAAAGTGGCTGCAACTGGCAAGATGAAACAGAATAATTGGATAGCAGGTGTGTTAATCATCGTAGTCTGGGCTCTTTTGTTGTATTGGATGGTTGATTTCATTACTTATTTTTATGATAAAACGGCTTAGTAATTTTTATATCTCACATACTCATAGTTCGAAGTTGGCATCTGTTTTATGATGTTGCCGTTCTGGTCACGGTGAACTTCATACTCTCTGTATGTTTCAACGATGTATCCGTCCACTTCTTTGTCTTTATCTTTCTCGTGTACATATTCAAATTCAGGCAGGATTACATCTAGGATTTCTTCATTTGGTTCTAAGTCATTCGTTGCTCCTGTTTCCACTGTTTCAACCTCGGTGTTTTTCTTGGAAATTTGAGGTGTGTTATAAACCAAATAAACGCAAAGTAACAGTAAGCATGAAAGTGCGATCATTCGTTTCAATAGTATTGGCCCCTTTTGTTCAATTTACATTAAACCTTATGCCTGTCCAAGCAGGATTATTACCAGGGTGTGAGCTGGAGGAAGTATGTTGAAAAAAGAAAATCGCAAAAAATCCTGGAGCCCTCTAAGACTCCAGGATTTTATGAATGGCTATTTCTTGAACTTATCAGGGAATTGCTTTACAACTGCTTCAGAAATAACATCTGACATCATGATTATATGGGTCATACCATCATCGATTGAAACGATTCGTGCTTGCCAGTTTTTTTTCAAGCTTGCATTCAAGTCATCTGCGACTAATTCAAGATGTGCATACAGTAACTTTTTAAGTTCATCAATTTTTAAGTTTGGGTTGGCACTGCTGAGGAAGGCAGCGATATCGTCCGCATTTCGATACCATTCTTTGTTAAGTTGATTCAGCTTTGTTTGATCTCCACTTTTTGCTGCTTCAACAATTCCACCCGCTAGAACAATATGCTCTTTCAACAAATCAGCCAGCTTGTTTCCAGCTTCCTCTCCGTACACCGGTTTAATGGCATTTCCGATATCTTCCTGGTTCCTCAGGAGCCTTTCAAGCACATCTTTTTGATCCTCGGCTCCTGCTGTTGTCGCACTTGTAATATAATTACTTGTCCACAATACATGGTCTACCCATAGTCTCCTGAAATCATTTTCAAACTTAACCTCAGATTTGGTCATGCATTTATGCTGTGGTTTAGCGTAAGCAGGGGCTGTTCCAGCCATCATATTCAGCGATACCAAAAGAATGAAACCCATCAACAGTATTTTTTTCATTTGATTCTTCTCCTTTTAGATGAAATATATCCTCCTTTATTATTTATTCATGGAAGAATTCTATCCAAAAAATAGTGCTGAAGGAAAAAAGACCGCCTAGTGGCGGCCTCTATGCACTTTATTGCATTCTGCTCAAATCAAAATACTGAACAGTCTTTCCATCGCGGTCGAACTGGATGATCAATTTGCTTTTGTTAAATTGGTAGATAAATTGTTCGCAAGTTGCGCTTTCGTAGCAAGAAGTGTTTTTTACGGCATTCGGGTATCCGTACACATTGATCACCTGGGTTTTGTCTTTCGGAAGAGTACCAAGCTTTAAAAATTCAGGGTAGGCCTGCAGACCGAATACGGAGCCATTCTCCATATTAAAATTCACTCGGACTCCTGCACCTTCATCATCATAATAGAGAGATCTGATATTCAGCTGGTCCTCGGTTTTTACTGGTTGCCCGAATTGATGCAGAAGCTGGCTGTATGTGGAGCCATTGTATACACCATGAATGTGAAGATTCTTATTCGTTAAAATGTAAGCATCTTGAATGCCATTCTTACTCAAGAGCTCTCTTTGTTTTTCTGCATTGGTCCTTTTTGAAAAAGCTCCAGCCTGAATGCGGTAATAGGTTTTACCGTCAATGACTTTGGTGATGACTGTAGCTTCAATCCCTTTCTTTTTCAGGACTGCGATTTGCTTATTTGCATTTTCTTTCTTGGAAAAAGAACCCCCGACAACTGAATACATCGGTTCTGATTCCTTCAGGCCAGGAAGGAGGAGTTTTTGGCCAATATAGATCGTGTTGTTTTTCAAACCATTGAAACCCTTCAATTCCTCTACTGTCAGATTGTATTTCTTGGAAAGGCTGTATAAAGTGTCGCCTTTTTTTACCGTGACAGCACCATCATCAGCATACCCGAATCCATTGGCGAAAAAGAGTAATGATATCATCAACAAGAGACTTAAACTGAGCTGCACAAAACGTTTAATTTTCTTCATTTATTATCACCTCAAATAATTTGACGAGATGATTACAACAGAGTTTCGAAGGGATGAGCCTATTTTTAAAAGGATGAGAAAATGGGTGAAGAAAGGGTGAAGAGATTGAAACGGCTATTGACTTTGTTAACTGTAAAGTTTATTATTACAGTATCGTTAAATTTAGATGAATTGAGATTCTATTGTTGATTATCTGTAATTTTTATTTTTACAGTTAAACGAAGGAGCTGTGAATGATGGTAACTTTATATATTACATCAAGCTGTGCTTCCTGCCGAAAAGCAAAAGCGTGGATGCAGGAGCATGAAATTGATTTTATTGAAAGAAATATTGTATCTGAGCCACTCACTGTCGATGAAATCAAATCGATTCTTCGCTTGACAGAGGATGGAACAGAAGAGATCATTTCGACTAACTCAAAAACCTATAAGCAGCTGGATGTGGATATTGACTCGCTTCCGCTGAATCAATTATATGAACTGATCAGAAGAAATCCGCTGATGCTGCGACGTCCAATTATCCAGGACCATAAACGTTTGCAGGTTGGGTACAATGAGGAAGAAATCCGCAGCTTCTTGCCAAGAAAGCTTCGGACATTTACAGGACTTGAATGGGAAAGCATGGCTAATTAAAAGCGGGAAATTTGAATTTCCGACACTTTGTCTATAATATGTAAAATGACAGAATGTGAGAGTTAGCCATTGTAAGGAGGCAGGTTATGAATAGTGATTTTTCCCTTGCCATTCACAGTTTAACCTTGCTAGCACTTCAGCCGGACAGGATGTCTAAGAGTGACGAAATCGCTGAGAGTGCTGGCGTCCACCCAGTGAGGATTCGGAAAGTATTGGGTCTGTTAAAGAAACATGGATTCATTAAATCAAAAGAAGGAACGGGCGGTGGCTTCATTTTTGCCCTCGACTTAAATGAAGTGAATCTCTGGGATATCTATAAATTGACATCCGAGGGGGCCTTGCAGCCAAAATGCCCTGATTCGAACGAAAAGTGTATGGTCGGTGCGAATATGCACAAGGTCTTGTTTGCCATTTTCCTCGGTGCAGAAGAACACTTGGGTGAATTTTTAAAACAATATTCAATCAAAGAAGTAGTGGATTTGATTAGACAGGAAAAAGATTGCTGTGAGTAAGCTGAGATTTTTCCTGCATGAAATGTAATAAGAAAAGTTACAGATTATAATAAAAGAGGTGACTTATATGTTGTCCAATAATGACACGATTTTAAGAGTAGGCGATTGGATCAAGGGGAAATCCAGGGATGGAGAATTATTCATCGGATATATAGAGTCACTTGATATTTTGGATGAAAAGGTAAATGCAACGATTACATCAAGTGATGATGAAACCATGGTGGGCAAAACTATTACATTGACCACAAATGGAGTGAAGAAACTGCCTGACCCGAAGGTGAAAAACAAGGAACAAATTCAATACCTCATTGATTTGGCACTTGCTACTGGCGATGAAGAATGGTTCATGGAGCTTTCTGAAAAGCTGAACTCGATGAGGGAACTAGTCAGAGGCGTGTAAAATAAAGACGGTCCTTCCTATGAGTGGAGGACCGTCTTTTTCCTATTTCATCCCAAGAGCTTTTTTAGTGGCTGGGCCGGCGATACCGTCCACTTTTAGATTCTTCGCTTTTTGGAATTTCTTAACGGCTGCTTCTGTAGCAGGGCCGAATACCCCGTCAATTCCTTTTGTGCTGTATCCTTTATTGGTAAGCGCCTGCTGCAGTTGTTTAACTTCAGCTCCTCGCATGCCTTTTTTAAGGACAGAGCTGCTTGTTGGTACAGCTGTCACTGGAACCGATGCCTGGCCGGTAACTTTATATCCGTTAGCAGATGCGATTGCGTTGAAGGATTTCTTGGATGATGTGATGACAACTGGTGTGTTGACCTTAACTTGATCATAAAGCCATTCCACTTCGTTATCGAACATCCTGATGCAGCCGGCACTTACATAACCGCCGATGGATTTAGGGTTATTGTTTCCGTGAATCGCATACGTTGTTCCCCATGTTCCCCTCGCGTTTAGACCAAGCCATCTGTCGCCAAGCGGATTCCTTGGATCTCCCCCAGGTATCTTACCGCTGTAATATGGACGATTCTTGATTTTGTTCACCACTTTGAACGTGCCTTCTGGTGTATAGGAAGCTTTCCTCCCGGTTCCCACCTTGAAGGTTTTTACCAGCTTAGCATTTTTATAATAAGCTAGTTGATTGTTGGATTTATTGATGATAATCATGTCCCCGCCAGCAGCTTCTGCCGGTGCCTCGAAAAATAGAAGCGATACAAGTAGCATCATAGCAACTATCAGTTTTTTCATTCCCTATCCTCCTTGAATAAATTTTCAGAGCCAAACTGTTCAAATAGTCATGGCCTGCTGTTTACATCCTTATAAACGATGTTTTTTCATAAAAGTTACAAGTTTTACCGGTATATGGGAATAGAATATTTCTTGTTTTTATGACAGGAAATTTTAGTTTTGTCGTATTATGGAGGATTTTTGAAAAAGGACGGTTCAATTCCCTAAAATTTTCCCATAATGTTATGGAAGGAGTGGGAGTGTTGAATCATTACTTATCAATTGCAGTAGAGTTAACAAGTGGATTTGTCTTTTTATTTATCATGACAAAAATGCAAGGGAAGACACAGTTCTCTCAGATTACTCCCTTTGATTTCATTTCAGCTATCATCCTAGGCGAACTCGTAGGTAATGCGATTTATGATCACGAAGTGAAGATTGGCGAAATTGCGTTTGCCGTTACCTTATGGGGAGTTCTTGTTTATGTGACAGAGACAGTTACACAAAAATTCATGTCATCCAGGAAGCTGCTGGAGGGCGAGCCGAACATTGTGGTGCGCAAAGGGAAGATTAAATTCGAGGCACTGAAAAAAGCGAAGTTGGATATCAACCAGTTGCAAAGTCTCGTCAGACAACAAGGTTATTTTTCCCTCAGGGAAGTGGAATACGCAATCATAGAAACGAATGGAATGGTCAGTGTCCTGCCCAAAGCAGATTATGACACACCTAAAAATAGCGATCTGAAAATCAAAGCAGATGATCCCAACTTGCCAGTCAATATGATTCTCGATGGCGAAGTGGTGAGCAAAAACCTTAAAGAAGCTGGTCTCGATGAACAATGGCTGAAAAATGAATTAGAAAAGCAAAAAATCCATCACATTGAAGATGTGCTATTTGCCGAGTGGATGGAAAATGAACCACTTTTCGTGCTTAAATATGAAAAGAAGGCGAACTAACCTAAGGAAAATGAAATCATCTAACTTCAGGAATTCTGTGGCTGAGTCCGGCACTTGCTGACTCAGCCTTTTGTTTGCTCAGTATGATGATGTTCTCCTTGAATAGGCCAATATGTGATTAATCTTGTAAAACCGGAAATATAGTTTGATTAACTGGAGATATCATTTGATTTCAACTGGAGATATATATTGATTAACTGGGGATATAAATTGATTAACTGGAGACATAAATTGGTTAACTGGAGATATATCCGGACCAACTGGAGATAAATCGTGTTCAACAGAGACTATAAACGGATCAACGGGGATTAAAGTTTGTTCAACAGGGATTATAAATGAAGCAACGGGGATTAAAATCTGTTCAACGGGGATTAAAATCTGTTCAACGGGGATTAAATATGAATCAACGGGGATTAAAATCCTAACGGGGATTGAAAATGGGTCAAACTGAATTAAAATCTGTTCAACTAGGATTAAAAATTGAGATACGCACTAAAAAGTTGTTCCTACCGTTAAATTAATCGTGCTAACGGTTAAATTAAATGCTCCAACCGTTAAGTTAATTGAGCCTACCGTATAAATAATGATACTAACCGTTAAATTACAAGGTAATATTGGTCTTAGAAATCGAGATTTCTATTAATCAGTAACTATCTGCCATTTAGATTTAGAGGAATTAAGCTTAGGTTTATAGAATGTAAGATTCATGAAGTGTGTACTAATACAGGATGTAAGCCTTATTTTCTGTTAAGTCTCAGGAATTTAGTGAAAATTTTCTTCATTGAAAGTTAGTCCCATGCCTTTTCAGGAGTGATTTACATGAATATAGCGGTTTATCTTACTTTACTTTTTTCATTAATTCTATCCTCTTTAATATCTATTTGGTTTTTTAAAAAGGAAGGCAGTAAATGGCTGGGATTGTTGATGGGGTTTTTAATAAATACACTTATATTGTCAGCTGCATTGATTATATTTTATAAAGTGTTTTATTTGAAAGGAGTAGAAGGATTTTTTGCAAGTTTAGGGATTCTTATTTTTGCTTTTTCTATTCCCATAAATACATCCATTAACTTTTATATTCTCGAATTTATTGTAAATAGAAAGAACGTGTCAATTGACAAACTATCAAACCGGAGGAGGTAAACAGACACAAAAAGGAGAACTCCTAATTGTAAGTAATTCCCTAAATCCGATAGGAGGTGTTTGCTTGAAGTTATCCATGTTCCTGGTTGTTTTAGTTTTCTTTTTTACAATGGCTGCTTGTGATGATCACTCGATCGATAAATCAGAGCCAGAACAAGAAAAGGTGGTCAGTGCGGCTGATGATTGGGAAGAAAGTCCAATGTTTAAGGTCGATAATTATCAGATGATTGGCGAGGAAGGACGTTTAGGGTTTATTTATGATAACACGGAAGTGACGAAATTTTATCCTGATAAAACAAAAAAATATATGTGGCACTTTTGGGGAAATGGGGAAGAGTTTAAGGGTGAATTAAAGGTGATCGCTGTCCATAAAGGAAGCGGGGAACAGATTACGATATTGGAAGGTCGCCCTTTGGCAGGTCCGAATAACGGAGCAGATCAGCACGTTCCTTCTAATATGTCTCTTCCTAAAGAAGGTTTGTGGAAGTTGGAGGCGTATATCGGAGAAAAGTTATTTGGGACGATATTCGTTAAAGTTTATGAAGGGTAAGAGGGTTTTCAAGCGAAACCACTTTTTCAGATAAAGAGGGATGCCATCTTGAAGAAGAAAATAGATGAGAATCAAATTCATGAAAAACACTACGAACAAATTTATCATTTAGTCAAAAATGACCCATATGCACAATCATTAGGGATTGAGCTAACGAAATTTGAGGCTGGTTTAGCAGAAGCCCAGATCGAAGTCCAGGACCATATGTTGAACGCACATGGAACTGTTCATGGAGCAGTTTTGTACGCTTTGGCGGACCATGTATTTTCGGTAGCTTGTAATGCATATGGAAAAACCTCTGTCGGGCTATCGACAAACATCCAGTTTATTGAAGCAGCTAATTCAGGAGACAGAATAGTCGCGCGTGCAATTGAAGTTAGACGGAACTTTCGTACGGGATTTTATCGAATTGAGATCTTTCATGAGCAAAGCCTGATCGCCACGATGGAGGCTGTTTCTTACCGCAAGGACCATTATTTTATCGAACTCAATGAATAAGACACTTATACTGCTAAAAAGTAAAACCCTGCGAATCGCAGGGTTTCATCTATGGTCCAGCCGCTTCGTCTGGATCCACCAATCAATATGCTCTGAGTTGAAGACATATAGATTTTGAGTAGGTCTTAGATGCGGGATGTCTTTCTCAGCAATGTATTGCTGGATCTGTTCCTCGGTTAGCGGAAAGCCTGCCGAGGCCAGGTATACGACCAGATAGGGAATTCCATAGATTTTGCTCACATAACCACCTCCCGCAAAACCCTCTTTTACCACCCGACAAAAGAAAGCTCAGCAGAAAGTACTTAGCAAGCAAGTTGGTTACTATACCAATTCTTTACCCATTTTTATCGTAAAATAACCCTTTCAATAAGAATCCTCCTCCAATGCCAGGACACCCTATGTATAGGAGGGATGTTCATGAGAATGAGGATCTTATTGTATGCAATGTTATTTTTTCTTTTACCAGTAGAGGCAGTTGCTGATGCACCGCTTACTGCTGCCTTTGTCCGTGATCACCAATTGTGGATCAAAACTGGCGATCAGGAGATACAGGTGACCAAAGGCCGATTTGTGCAATCGCCGAAATGGTCGTATGATGGCCGGTTCATTGCCTATATTGACGGTGATGAACAGGGTGAAAAGTCGAATCTGTTCATTTATGATACCCATGAAAAAGAGAGCTTTCAGCCTTATCAAATTGAAACCTCTGATTATAAATGGTCACCGATTAAAAATCAATTAGCATATAATTCACATGGTGTGCTGAATGTGACGAAAATGAAGGATGGCAGGCCTAAGGGTTTCGAAAATGTGGCGCTGGGTGTCAGTGGATTTGAATGGTTCCCAAATGGAAGGGAATTCATTGTCTCCTCTCAATCAAGTTTGCGGCCAACCGGATGGGGACCTGTTCCACTTTATAAAATACCTGTCACCGCGAATCTTGATAAAAATAAGATGGAATCCTTCTATACAATTAAAACACGTGAACCCGACTTGTTCGGGATCGATGCTGATTTTTTCAAATGGAGTCATGACGGCAAATGGGTTGCTTTCATCTTGATTCCAACGGCTTCCTGGTCTATGGATAGCAATACATTATGTGTTGTGAACAACGAGGGAAAACAATTTCAGGCGGTAGGGAATATGCTGGGCTTTAAAGACTGGATGAAGTGGGCGCCATCAGAAAATCAACTTGCCTATATTTCAGGGGAAGGAAGGTTTTTGGTGGAAAACAAGAAAACCACCATCGCAGATATGCCTGCAGCAATCCAGCAAAAGCAATACACACCTGAAGGGTATGTCGATCTTGATTTGGATTGGTATTCTCCTGATAAAGTGATTGTAGCTCGTTCGAAAGAAAACAAGGAGTGGGATGAGGGACCGGTTCCAACAATGTTCACTGCATTGTATGCCATCGATTTAAAAACAGATGAACAGACACAGATTTCCCATCCGAAAAAGAACGAATTCGATCGTGAGCCACAAGTTGTCGAAACGACTATTACATGGCTGCGTCAGATTGGCAATAAGACTGATGTATGGATGAAAAAGGGCTTGGATGGTCAGGAATATAGATGGATTAAGGGCATTGAGGAAGGTCCGGTCTTGCTTGATCCGTGAAATAAGAGCGTTAATCTCTGGGGAGGATTAACGCTGTTTTTGTGGAATATAATCTTTAAACTTACTTTTTGTTTAAAAATTGGGGGATTAGTTCATTCGGGACTGTATTTGGGAATTGAAATAAATAGAAAAGGGCCTGCCGTCCCAGGCAAGCCCTTGTAACCATTTATTTCTCTCCATCCACATATTTCCCGTAGTCAGGGATGGCGATGTCATCAAATTCATCAACGAGCGTTTTGAGGTTTTCTCTTAAAGTCCCAGCTGCCATCGGGATTCCGTGCCCGGTAATGGCATACGTAGGCTGCAGTGCCTCCAGCTTCTGGACGGAGGCGCGGGCTGCTTCCCAATCGGTCGTCAAATACCGTGGGGGACCGCTAATTTCTTGTTCCTGAGTCAGCACACTGTAGAGAGATTCTTGCTTGACCGTGACAAAGGCATCGCCGGCAATCAGGACGCGGTCGGCTTCCCTGAATAGTGAGACATGGCCAGGTGTATGTCCCGGTGTATGAAGCCATGTCCATCCGTCCATATGCGGGATGGTTCCATCTTCGGTGAGAGCTTGTACATGTGTTCCAAGATCAATTCCTTCATGCGGGAAAGTAGGAGATATTTTGGCTACGAGGCCACCCTCGACAGTGGCATCTGGTTTAGGATAGTCTTGTTGACCTGTTAAAAAAGGTAACTCTAGCTGATGGGCATAGACAGGAACCTGCCAGCGGTCGACTAAGTCGATGATGGCGCCGACATGATCAAAATGGCCATGTGTCAGTATGATAGCCTTTGGTCTTGCTCCTTCACCAAAAAGCTCCTCTGCTGCTTCAATGATTTTATCAGCAGACTTTGGCATTCCTGCATCAATCAGCACCCAGTCACCTGGTTCTTCGGAAACACGAACAAAACAAACATTTACAATTTGGACAGTCAGGCTGTAGACACCATTCTCCCCATTCTGAATCATCCCGCTCATTGTTGAAGTCATAGGCATATATCGTTCTGTTGAAGAGCTTTCTTTCACTAGTAAAACCTCCCATATATGAGCATCTATTTGAGTATACCCTGTGAGAGACTTATGTATGCTGCTTGCTTGGGGATGGACAGGGACGCAGTAATATGGAAAATGAATCTGAAAGGAGAGCAAAGGCGTGAGAATAAAAAATGTCCTATTTATATTCCTAACTCTAGTATTCCTGTTGCTGGCTGGCTGCAGTGCAGATGGCGGGAAAGTGACTGCACGAGACGTTCTAAAGCAGAACGAAGACGCGGATATCCTGAAATATGATGGATTGATCTATAGTAATGTTACGAAACTAGAATGGTTTCAAGAAAAAAAGAATCAAATTCAAAAAGGGGAGGAAATCGGGAAGATCAAAAAAGTAACGACATCCAGCCTGTTTTTCACCAATTTTTCCGCAACAAAGTTACCGAAAGGAACTCTGTTGTATGAAACGAATGATGGGTATAAAGGGATGATTTATGTCGAAACGGAAGATGGTGATGCTCTGTATTATATGAGTTTACTTGAGGGGTAAGGCGCAGAGTTGTAACTAAATAGTATTCTCTAATCCCTTTTTTGTGACAAAAGGTTGAAGAAGGATAGCTGAAGAGAAAAATACCATTTTATAAGCTGAAGAAGCCAATTGAATGGACTTAATACTAAAGACAGTTCAATAATGTGAATGACAAGGGGAATGGCTAATGTCGACTATAAGGATGTTTTTTCGAATAGCACTAAGTGAATTGGTCTTTTTCGGAATTTGTATTTTACTATTTATTTTCCACCTAGCATTTTGGTTAGATGAAAAGGGGATAGCAGAGAATGTTTTCAATCTGTACCTTCCACCATCAAAAATACCAATATATATTCTTTTGATGCTATATTTTATCGTATTTATTTATTTTTCATTTCTACTTTCTAAACAAATAAAAAAATTACAAGAATCCAATTTCCATAACTGTCGCAAAGCGTTCCACCTTACATTGGCAGGGCATTTACTTGCCTTTGTTACATCTGCATTTTTAGTGCTTGCTCGAGATCCTAATATTATGGCCACAGTAATTCCAGGCATATTTAGCCTTTACTTTGCCATTATGGTTCTAATTTTAGTGATTTTGTATTTCAACCTTTTTGTGAGAAGGACTTCAAGTTCATAAAAGTAAAAACAGGAACTATAAAGGTTCCTGTTTTTAACATTTGTATATAGTTTACGGATTGGTTGACCATAATCCAGCTGATTTTAGAAGGACTCTTGGGTGCAGTTTCAACCCTGCGACAAGAAGGTCGGCTAAATCTTCTGGCTGCATGACATTTTCAGGGTTTCCACTGATGAGATTGCTTTCGACTGCCAGATCAGTTGCCACAGTACTTGGAGTCAAAGCCGTGACGCGGACATTATGCTTCCTGACTTCGAGCATCAGCGATTCTGTCAACCCGAGCACTGCGAATTTGGAAGCGGAGTATGCACTTGTGACTGGTGCACCTTTTTGTCCTGCAGTAGAGGAGATATTCACAATGTCACCCGATTTTCTTTCAACCATTTCTGGCAATACTGCTCTTGTCACGTTGTACACACCCATTAGGTTGACGCGGACAATCTTTTCCCATTCTTCAGGAGATAAATCCATAAAGCCGCCGAATTTTGCAATTCCGGCATTGTTGACTAGAATATCAATCGCACCAAGATCTGATTTGATATGCTCTACCGCATGCTCGACTGCTTCAAGATCAGAGACATCGGCTGATGCAGCTGAAATGTTCACGTCAAACTGCTCAAGTTCTTCTGTTAATTTTTCAAGGTTGGACATCGTCAAACCAATCAATCCAAGATGGACACCTTCCTTAGCAAGTGCAACCGCAACTGCTCGTCCAATTCCTCTGCCTGCTCCAGTAACAATAGCTGTTTTTCCTTTTATTGAGTTCATGTATAATTCCTCCTCAAAATTTCTCGGTATGCTGCTAACAAACACGGTGTCTTCATTATGATTCAAGATTAGATACATGCCAAACATTCTGTTTGGAACTAAGATATATTTCACTACTATCATAAGGTCTGCTAAAACCTTAATTTCAATGTATAAGAGTAGAGAAATACTAAATAACAACTTGATCCTGAATCAAGCTTTTCGCAAGTGTAAACGTGGTTTATGAACCTACTCAATAAATAGTTGGAAAGGATGGCGGAACATATGCCCGTGAATGCTTGGATTCAGGAATCACGAGAACAAGATGGCGGAACATATGCCCCTGAAAGCTCGGATTCAGGAATCACGGGAACAAGTTGAAATTAATGAAAGTTCAAAGATAACCAATTACATATAAAAAAGCCGAACAAGAAGTTCAGCTTTACCATGGGAAATCAATTTTCTTTGCGAGCTCTGGAAAATCAACAAATGGATTACGGTTTCCCTGGATATAGTAGATGGCCTGATTGCGATGCTTCTCATATAGCGTGGGCGGGAATTCTTCATTCCAACGGGTTAGCAGGGCGATGTCGACCTTCTTTTTGAATTCATTCTTCACTCTTTTGGGGTATCTAAGGAAAAAATAAAGCATAGCCCGTGCGGAGGCTCCTTTGCCGTGTTCGGGTTCGAACTGGAAGCCTGTGGTGACACCGCAGTTGTTCTGAATGGGCTCGTTTTCCGATTCTGGGTTATAAAAGTCAAAATCGGAAAATGGGTAGTTCGAACGTGAGATATTGCAATCCGGTTCGCAGACAAACAGGTGATGCAGGTCGCCCTTCATCGGTTCAGCACCTTCGAACCAGGACTGAGGAACAATGTGCTCTGTATTCATCTTAAAATGGTCCTCAAAAACCTTCAGCTCTTTGATTGAGTCAAAGCCATTCACCTGGACCTTCCTGGAACGCCTTCTGAATTCATCGTACTTTTCCCGCAGTGTTTCATTATCCTCAATCAGCAAGGATTCAGGATTCTTCATTTGGCTGGAGTAAATGCTTTTCGCAGTTCCATCCGGATAAAGGTCGACCCATGTGTACAAATACAAATCCTTTGCGAGGAAGTAGGGAAGCTGATTCTTATGGGACTGGAATACGATGGTATGGAATTTATAAAACAGGGCCAGTCCGGACAAATCCAAATCCTGCGCACCGCGGTAATAATCCTTGATGTCCAGTTCATCCTGTTCAGGGTCATAGTATAACTGCTGGTTGTTCTGGATGTCGCGGCGGTTTTCCTTCAGTATCGTCAGCAGGTTTTTCAAATCGAGCGTATCATATTTATGTTCCCAGCTCTCCTGACGTTGTTTTTTATATTTTGCCATACCAAACTCCTCATTCTTGTCATTGTATCCCTATTTTACCCTTTAACAGATTGTCCTTCAAAGACTAGAAGGATTAAAATGCTTGAACAAGGAGTTTTTATGACTAGTGGAAGTAACCAGGTTTTTTATCGTCCCTCACTTCATTTTTAAAGTTACATTCGACCTCGTATACACAATGGCTGCAATTCTGTGGTGAAACGATATGTGTATATTCTTCTGGCCTCCTTATATTTTCTTTGAGTTCGGTAAAGTAAGCTTTAGCTAGTTGGACATCTGTTTCTGCAGGGGAATATTGAAAATGATTTCCATCAAGAAGGGTGATTACTTCTACCTTCTCAGGAAGCATCCCGAAAGCTGTATGGGAAAACAAGATTGTTAAATATGTATACAGTTTTGCCATCGAATCATCTGCATCCACCAGAAACTTTGTAACAGTGAAACTGCGGTCACTCCAATTGCCAACCTCAAACTTGAGAGAAACATTGATTTCCTCTATCGAAGTTTGGAATTGTTCATAAAGGAAAAGAGGGGAGTTGTCGATTTCCTTTTTAGTCAGAGCCTGCAGTAAATGGTCAGTCATTTTCGCTAGAATCGTATAATATTGAGCTTTGTCTTGGAACAGATGCAGAGGAATGTGGCTCCAGTATTGCTGAATCAACCTTAATACGGCAACCTTGCTCCTTGCGTTAGGAGGCAGGCTGTAGTATTGATGGACAATTAGATTAACCGAATTTTGAACCACTTGGCGCCAACTATACTCGTTAAGTTTCTTGCCTGCCACGAAGCGGTGATAAAACTTGTACGGACACTGCAGATAGGTTTCCAGATGGTAATCGGCCAGCAATTTTCCAGTTTGTTTTTCTCGCAAGAGCCTTCCCTCCTTAAAAATCAATTGATTAACTGAAGAATCATTTCCCTGTTTCTCTCTGAAAATACTTTATTGTGAGACGACACCATCGCTGAATGGGAGGCTTCGGGTTCGATAAACTGTTTAGCCTTATTGACAGCATTAGCTGCATCCTGGAAAGTCCCGGCAATCAAGTTAAGTTTTCCTTCATGCTTTAAAATATCTCCAGCAGCAAATAATCCAGGTACAGATGTTTCACTTGTTGCAGTGCCATCAATGTAAAAACCATCAATCATCTTCGGTTCCAAGTCGCTATTCTGGAGCAGGGATGCATCTTGATCGAATCCATGATTAACAAGAACATCATCAACAGGCAGGAGATAGGTTTCATCTGTATTCTGATTCGTTATTTCGACTTGAGCGATAGAATCGCGGCTTTGACCTGCTATTAAATTGGTGATGCATGAATGAAACAAGCACTCCACAGAGCTATTCATCAGCTGGGTGACCTGTGATTCATGGCCGGAAAAGCAATCCCTTCTGTGTACTAGATAGATCTTTTTAGCAAGAGGTTCGAGGGCATTGGCCCAATCGATGGCAGAATTGCCTCCTCCAGAAATGACAACTGTCCGATCCTTGAAATACTTCAGGGAATTGACCATATAGTGCAGATTTGACACCTCGAATTTCTCAGCCCCTTCAAGCTTCAGCTTCTGCGGCTTCAAAATCCCGCTTCCTATAGACACAATGACCGATTTCGAATAATGGACTTTTCCAGAAGCGGCTTTTAGTAAAAATAAATCTTGATCTTTGCTGATGGATCCAATTTTTTCATTCAGCACAACCTCTGGGCTGAACGTCATCGCTTGTTCTTTTAACTGTTTAATCAAATTCGCGCCTGTAATAGGGCCCATGCCGCCAACATCCCATATCACTTTTTCTGGATAGACATGGATTTTTCCGCCAAGATCGGACTGGGCTTCAATAATTTTGGTTTTCATTTCACGTAAGCCTGCATAAAAGGCAGAATATAGTCCGGCAGGGCCGCCGCCGATAATCGTAATGTCGTAGATTAATTTATTTTCCATTGGAAACACTCCTCTGAATTATTGCAAATGTATACGGTAACAAAAATGAAAAAATGAATAATTCACAAATCTGTCATTGACTGAATAAAATAATAGCTTTATAGTATACATTGTAAACGACATTGATAATCATTATCAACGATAAAATGAAAAACTTTGGAGGAATGATGATGGTCCGCTTATACACAGACCAATTAAATGTGGGATATGGGGAACGGACAATCGTGAATGACCTGACTTTAGAAATTCCCGATCAGCAAATCACGATTATCATCGGCCCTAATGGGTGCGGTAAATCGACATTGCTTAAATCGATGTCACGAATCATTCCGCATCAGTCTGGATCTATATTCCTCGACGGTTCGAGTATTTCTAAAGAAGATACGAAAACCCTGGCAAGAAAGATGGCGATTCTTCCTCAGACACCTGAAAGTGCAGCTGGTCTCACGGTAGGGGAATTGGTGTCCTATGGCCGCTTTCCTTATCAAAAAGGATTCGGGAGGCTGACGAAAAAGGATATCGAGGTCATTGATTGGGCTCTTGAGGTGACGGGAACGGCGGGTTACAAATACGAGCCAGTCGATTCTTTATCTGGCGGTCAGCGTCAGCGTGTCTGGATCGCACTTGCCCTCGCCCAGGAAACGGAAATGATTTTCCTTGATGAACCAACGACCTATCTTGATATGGCTCATCAGCTTGAAATCCTTGAGCTCTTGCAGAAGCTAAACCAGGAACAGGGCAGGACGATTGTGATGGTTCTGCATGATTTGAACCATGCGGCACGATTTGCCGACCATCTTGTTGCCTTGAAAGCTGGAAGCATTGTAAAGACAGGGACAAGTGAAGAGGTAATCAACAAGGAAGTGCTCAGGAAAGTTTTCAACATTGACGCTGAAATCGGGAAAGATCCACGTACAAATAAGCCGATCTGCATCACGTACAACTTACTAAAAGGAGAAGAAGAAAATGAAGAAACTGCTTATGCCATTCCTGCTTATGCTGGTGCTTGTTCTTAGTGCCTGCGGAGGAGAAGAAAAGAAAGATAGCTCAAGCGAGAAAAAAGAAGATGATAAACCGCAAACTATTACTTATGAATCTGAAAATGGTCCTGTAGAAGTACCCGCAAACCCGGAAAGAGTCATCGTACTTTCTTCCTTTGCGGGGAATGTTATGGCCCTTGATGTACCTATCGTTGGAGTGGATTCCTGGTCAAAAATGAACCCGCGCTTTGAAAAATTAAAAGACGTGGAAGAAGTGACGGATGAAAATCTGGAGAAGATCATTGAATTGAATCCAGACCTGATCATTGGTCTTTCCAATATTAAAAATGTTGAAAAGTTGAATGAAATCGCCCCTACTGTGACATTTACATACGGGAAGCATGATTATCTGACACAGCACCTCGAAATCGGGAAAGTTTTAAATAAAGAAAAAGAAGCGCAAGAGTGGATCGATAACTTCAAAGCTGACTCAAAAGCTGCTGGAGAAGAAATCAAGGCGAAAATCGGTGCAGACGCAACCGTCTCTGTTATTGAAAACTTCGACAAAGAACTTTATGTATTCGGTGATAACTGGGCAAGGGGCACGGAAATCCTGTACCAGGAAATGGGATTGAATATGCCAGAAAAAGTGAAGGAAGCAGCACTTGAGCCTGGTTACTATGCTATCTCTCCAGAGGTATTGTCTGAATATGCTGGTGATTATGTGGTTTTCAGCAAGAATGCTGAGGGTGATACATCCTTCCAACAAACCGAGACTTATAAAAATATCCCTGCCGTGAAGAACAACCGTGTATTCGAAGTGAATGCAAAGGAATTTTATTTCAACGATCCTTTAACACTTGAATATCAGCTTGATTTCTTTAAAAAGTCATTCTTGGAACAATAATAACTAGCGGGAGGAATTCTTTTAGAATTCCTCTTCTTGCTATCGGAAAGATGAGATGCAAATGATAAACCAAAACAGTTCGCTCTCCATGTCACTTAAGTTCGCAGGCGGAATGATCGTGTTAGTCGCAAGTTTTATGACGGCAATGATCTTTGGAGCAGCGGATACGACAATTAAGGAAATTTGGCTGGCGCTAACTTCAACTGTAAAAACAGATACGATCACCATGATCAGGGAAATTCGGCTCCCTAGAGAGGTTGCAGCAATCTTTGTGGGTGCCGCCCTTTCAGTGGCAGGAGCAATCATGCAAGGCTTAACGAGAAACCCGCTCGCTGATCCGGGATTGCTTGGACTGACTGCAGGCGCAAACGCTGCGCTGGCACTGGTCATGGCGCTTAGTCCGTCTGCAGGTTATCTTGCTATCACGATAGCCTGTTTTATCGGTGCAGCTGTTGGGGTAGTGCTCGTCTTTGGGATTGGTGCTTTAAAGAAAGGTGGATTTTCGCCATTACGGATCGTTTTGGCCGGAGCTGCGGTCTCGGCTTTTTTGTTCGCCGTTGCTGAAGGAATTGGTCTGTATTTTAAGATTTCAAAAGATGTTTCAATGTGGACAGCCGGTGGCCTGATGGGAACATCATGGGCACAATTGAAAATCATCATTCCGTTTATCCTTGTGGGAATGCTGGTTGCTTTTTACCTGGCAAGGCAATTGACGATTTTAAGCTTAAGTGAAGAAGTAGCAGTGGGACTTGGCCAGAAGACCAACCTGATTAAATTGGTTTTATTCATTGTCATTGTTTTACTGGCAGGGTCAGCTGTCGCTCTAGTCGGGAACATGGCCTTTATCGGGCTGATGGTTCCGCATATTGTCAGGATGATTGTCGGAACCGATTATCGATTCGTCCTGCCGATGTCTGCTTTGTTCGGAGCCTCGTTCATGCTGGTTGCGGATACATTAGGGCGGACGATCAACGCTCCTTATGAAACACCTATTTACGCGATTATTTCCATGCTCGGACTGCCGTTCTTCCTGTTCATTGTCCGTAAAGGAGGGAAGAGCTTCACATGATCCATCCATCTATACTCAAAAAACAACGAATAATCCTTGCTGCTTTATTCGTGTTCATTGTGTCGACTATCGTGGTAAGTCTTGGACTAGGTTATTCTTCTGTTTCATATGAACGGATTTTGCCGACCATTTTCGGGAATGGCACATTCAAAGAAGAGTTTGTTTTGTTTGAGATCAGACTTCCGAGAATCATTGTAACGCTCCTTGCCGGAATGGCGCTGGCTATATCGGGTGCCATTTTACAAGGGCTGACGCGCAATGATCTTGCCGATCCGGGAATCATAGGCATTAATTCCGGAGCAGGCCTGGGAATTGCCGTTTTCTTTCTTTTCTTCCCAATCGATGCCGCTTCATTTGCCTACATGCTGCCACTGGTCGCGTTCGCAGGGGCTTTGTTGACCGCGGTCCTAATTTATTTGTTTTCTTATAAAAAGGGCTTTGGACTTCAGCCAATTAGACTTATTCTCGTAGGAATCGGTTTTTCAATGGCCCTTTCCGGAGCCATGATTGTCATTATTTCAGCAGCGGAAAGACAAAAAGTCGATTTCATCGCCCGCTGGCTTGCCGGCAATATCTGGGGAACAGACTGGCCGTTCATTTGGGCACTATTGCCTTGGCTCGTTGTCCTGATTCCGTTCACACTTTATAAGGCAAACCGCTTAAACTTACTGAGTTTAAGCGAACCTGTTGCCATTGGTGTTGGAGTATCGATTGAAAAAGAAAGAGTCATCCTGCTTTTAACTGCTGTTGCATTAGCTGCTTCGGCGGTGTCAGTAACTGGGGGAATCGCTTTTATCGGCTTGATGGCTCCTCATCTTGCCAAAGCATTGATTGGCCCTAGAAACCAGTTGTTTTTGCCAATTGCTGTACTGATCGGGGGCTGGCTGTTGTTGTTCGCTGACACTATTGGCCGCAATGTCCTTGAACCAGAAGGAATACCGGCCGGAATCATGACTGCACTTATAGGAGCACCGTATTTTGTATATTTATTATTGAAAAAATAGTAGAAAGGCTGTCGGGCAGTTAGCCTGGCAGCTTTTTTAGTGCATATTTCATTCTCGATATTCTTAAAAAAATGTAGATTCCAGATCCGGTTAAGGATATCCCCAAATGAAGTAAATCAGAAAAGTTTAAGTTTCGTAGATTTACCCAGGTTTTTTAGACCATTAGATTGGTATTATGCATTCTATTCAGATAGAATTGACCTAATACATAATTTAAGGGAGTCGAATAATGGTCAATTCTAACCATAAGATTAAAGTAAATAAAAATGAGTTCGTTTGGAATGGACAGGAAGGGGAGCTGTCCTTCGATGGAGCACCTGCTTTACTTTTCTGGGATTCAGCGATCGAGTTGTTTTTGAATACAATTGAAGAAATTTCAGGGAATGACGTTTCGAATACAGTCTATGAAGTGACAGGTTATCGGATGGGACATCTGGTCAGCTCTTATTATGAGGGTAGGACTGATGTGGTTCAGCTGTTGAGTGAGTATAGTGATATTTACAAGAGTGCAGGATGGGGAGTCTTCGAGATTCATGAGTACTCACATGAGGAAAAACGCGCTGTCGTAAGAATACGTAATAGCTGGGAGCATCGGATTTTCAAGATGGCTGGTAAAAACAAAGCCGGAGTTCTGCTTCCAAGCCATTGGGCAGGCATTTTCAGCGGACTCTTCAAACAGAACATGTGGTACAAAAGGGTGAAGAGCCAGCAGGAAGGTCATGAGTATGATGAGATCGAGATCTCTCCTTCAAACAGAACCATTTCCGAAAACATCCATGAACTTGCGAGAAGAAAAGAACAGGAAAGCATCATGGAATTGGAGAAGAAGGTAGAGGAACGTACTGTAGAGCTGAACTCTTTGGTCCAGGAAATTTCATCGCCAGTCATCCCGGTTTTGAAGGACATTCTAGTCATCCCGTTAATCGGAAGGTATAACGAAGAGCGAATGACTTACATGATCGAGAAAGCGCTGGTGGAACTAACCAGGTTGAAAGCAAGATATATGTTAATCGATTTAACAGGGATTAAGCAGGTCGATTCTTATTCCATTCATGGAATCCAAAAATTAATCCAGGCCATTCGCCTGATAGGCGGGCAGTGCTTCATTGTCGGCGTGTCGTCTGAACTTAGCATCCAAATCTTGAGTTCTAACGTAAATTTAGAGGGGATTCAATCCTTCTCAAGCCTTCAGCAGGGTGTGGAATATGCTATCCAGCAAAATGGGTATGAATTAGTGAAAAAGAAATAGACATGTAGCTGAATCAGGGAAACCTGGTTCAGCTTTTTTTTGCTATATCCATTTGATCGCACTTTCATCAACATCAGATGATGATTATTATAGGAAGTTTACCTTCATGCAAAAGGGGAAAGTAATGAGAGAACAACCACTATAGAACAGGAGATGATACAACATGAAAATCAAAAATTTACTATTATCGATCCCATTAGGTGCTGGCATCATATTAGCTGGTTGTGGAGCGGATGAAGAGGCACCACCGGAAGATGAAAATAACATGGAAAACATAGAGGAGCAAGAAGATAACCAAGAACCCGATGTAACGGAAGAGCCTAGTGAAGAAAATGGCAATGAAGAAGAACCTGATTTAGATGAAGAATCTATTGAAGAAAGTCCTGATGAAGAAGAACCGGATTTAGATGAAGAGCCGAGCGAAGAAAATAATAACTAATAATGGGAAAACGCCTTAGTTGTCATAAGGCGTTTTTTCTTCGTCTGGAGTTCTAGAGGAAACTTGGGCTCCTAGGGATTTTGAGGAAGCACTTTTGGTTTTCAGTGAAATCAGCGTTTATAATGGGTTAATTGATTTTTTATAATGTTATAATTTTAGGACATATGTCCTTCCCGAGCTTGCTTGTTTTGTCATTTAATTAAAACAAACATAGAGTTTGGGGAGATTAAAAAATGAAAGGTTTGATTTTTGCTTTATTAGGGGGAGCTTTTATTACGCTGCAGGGTGTGGCGAATGCAAGAATCAGCCAGGATATCGGTACATGGCAGACGGCATCGATTACTCAGTTAACCGGATTTTTGACGGCATTGTTTGTCTTGGTCTTTTTTGTAAAAGGTCCTTGGAATGGGCTGAGAAAAGTAAAGCCTCTTTATTTAATTGGTGGAACATTCGGGGCAATTGTGGTCTTTGGCAATGTTACGGCCATCCATTTTATTGGCGTCACATTGACTGTTTCTGCGATGCTGATTGCACAACTGGCGATGACATTCCTGATTGACCAAAATGGATGGTTTGAAGTAAAGAAGCAAAAAATGAGAGTTCCACAGCTGATTGGTATGACCATGATGGTAGCAGGTGTGGTCATTCTGGGCTGGTAATATTAAAAGGCAGGGAAAGCTGTATGAAAGAAATACAAGTTTCGGAAACAATGGAAGAAGTTCTGCGGACTCACAATGTTGAAAGATTATTTACAAACGAAATCATTCCTTACTTAAGATTATTTGAGTTTGAAAAAGGGGAGCAAATATGTTCGCAGGGTGAGCCTGTAGAGTACTTATATTTACTCGTGAAGGGAAAGGTAAAGATCTTTACCACATCAGAAGAGGGGAAGACATTGATCCTTTCTTTTAAAACACCGCTTGAAGTCATTGGCGACATTGAGTATGTACAGGAAATTGACACAATCAATACTGTGGAGGCCGTTTCTCCTGTGGTCATGATTGGTGTCCGACAATCTGTAGTACGTAAGTATTTAAAAGATCACTCACCGTTCCTGCAATTCTTGCTTGAAATCATTACTCGGAAATTCTATATCAAATCCCAGTTCATGCGCCATAACATCCTGTACCCTGTTGAAACCCGGTTAGCAAGCTATCTTGTGTCTGTTGCCTATGATGAAAACGAAGCGCTCGTCAATGGGAAGGTCAGCACATCAAACCTTACTGATATTGCCAATTTAATTGGAACGAGCTACCGGCACCTTAATAGAATCATAAAGGATTTTTGCATGAATGGCCTGGTGGAGCGGGATCACGGTGCAATAGTCATCAAGGACCTAGAAGGGTTGAAATCACTGGCTAAGGAAGATCTTTATGAGTAAAAATTCGGAGGAAAAACGATGTTATTAGGCTTACTATTTGCCATAATGGCCGGCACGCTTGTCGGTGTTCAAAATATTTTTAACAGCAAGGTCAATGAGAAAACAGGATCATGGACGACTACAACATTAGTACTAGGTTTAGGTTTTCTGGCATCATTCATGCTCGGCCTCTTCTTTGAAGGGTGGAAAATGTTTGATTTGCAGCAAATGAAAGGGTGGTACTGGTTCAGCGGATTGCTCGGAATCGGCGTTGTTGCCGGCATTGTACAGGCCATAAAGCATCTCGGACCGACTTTCGCGATTTCGATTGTGTTAACATCCCAGCTTGGATTCGCCGTTTTGTGGGATTCATTAGGATGGATGGGATTGGAGAAGGTACCGTTTACCTGGCAGCAATTCCTCGGTGTGATCGTCATCATAGCAGGAGCCATCGTCTTTAAATGGAGCGAAGGTAGCGAAGAAAAGGTGGAAGTGATCAATTCCAAGCTTGGTAAAAAAATAGAAGTATCATAAGATAAAATCTTTCGCGGCAGTTCGGTTACTGCCGTTTTTTATTTTGAGGTAGTTATGATTATATTTAATCATATGAACATGGTATAATCTTAAAAAGAAAAAATGGAACAATTTTATAGGAGCTGAACTTGTGAATCCCACCGAAAGATTTTCTAAATACCTCATCGAACATGCAGAGACGATCAGTAAGGAAATTACAGATTATAATTTGAAAAAGCTTGAAATCAATCTGCCGGAAGAAATCATCCAACAATCAATAAATACAAACAAAGCTTTCCTGGAATTTCTGGGTGATACACTGAACCTATCAAAGGAAACAGTGGCCGGAAAATTCATTGAGTGGTATAAAGCAAGACAGGCAAATAAGCCTAAATATCAGTTCAGCCATGACGAAGTTGCGAGTATCCTAAAGCCGTATGCAGAAACTCGCCTGCAACTGATTGAAATGATGACGAAAATTTCAATCGCAGAGGGACTTTCCACTGAAGAAGTGGTGTTCGTCAATAATCGTATCAGCTACTTGCTTGATTTGAGTATTGCAGAAACGATGATTGAACGCGAAAAACTCGCAAATGAAGAGAACAATAAGAATCAAAAAATCATCACGGATTTATCATCTCCAGTCGTTCCGCTCGCACAGGACATCGCCATTCTTCCTTTGGTTGGCGAATTCGATTACGAACGCAGCGACCATATCATGACCCATGTCATCCCAAAGGTCAGTGAACTCAGAATCAAAAAACTAATCATCGATTTTTCAGGGATCGCCATGATTGATGCGGAAATCGCAGCACGTATTTTCAATATCAATAAAGTTCTTAAACTGATTGGAATCGAGACGATGCTTACAGGCATACGACCAGAGCTCGCAGTTGATGTGATCAACACGGGAATTGATTTTTCAAAGTTAGACACCTATGGAACAGTGCAGCAAGCGATATTGGCTCATCGAAAATAAGTGGCAGTCAGGTAAAAGCTTCGCACTTTAAAAAATGCCAGGACAAGGTCCGGGCATTTTTTTGATTGGTTGTTGGTGAAATTGTCCAAACTTCATTGCAGCCCCAGCATATCGAAACGGCACAATGGAATGACACCCAAGTCTCATTCCATTGTGCCATTTTTGTTTGCATTCTTTTAAAAGGGGAACGTTATGTATGAAGATCGGGAGAAGAAGGGACGAGCATTCTATGATTGAAAACAAAACAAAAGCGAAGAACACGTTCCTCCCAATCCTTTTGGTTGCGATTGGCTTAGGGACGTCCATCACCTTCCTTTACTTATTCGCGGAACTGGCTGAGGAAATGCTGGAATCCGAGATAAAGAGATTCGATGACAGCATCATTCGATTCTTCCACCGGATAAAAACAGATTTTTTAGATATGACCATGTTTTTGTTCACTGAAGCAGGCTCAGTATGGTTTCTCACCATTTTTAGCTTGATTATCATATCTTATCTCTGGGTGAAAAAGAAAGATAAATGGGGTATCCTCTTTTTTATTGTTGGAATCGGCGGGGGCGGACTGCTGACCAAACTGTTAAAATACTATTTTGGCAGGGAACGGCCTTCAATCGACGAAACCATTGACGCTATCGGGTACAGCTTCCCAAGCGGCCACTCCATGGGGTCATTGATCTTTTACGGATTCCTAAGTTACTTCCTGTTTCGCTCAGATCTCCGTAAAAGAATCAAGTGGATTGCACTATACACATGTGGTTTACTGATCATGATGATTGGAATCAGCAGGATTTATCTAGGAGCCCACTATCCAAGCGACGTTATCGCCGGCTACCTGGCAGGAAGCATCTGGCTCATCCTCTGTATCCTGGCACTGGAATATGTAAAGTGGAGAAGTACATCACAAAGAAAACCAATCAAGGCATTTAAGGAGTTTATCGGGAAGCAATTAAATAGCAGGGCATAGAAGTGCAATAAAGGAAGAAGGCTGATGTGGCCTTCTTTCTTTTATATGGAATGGTTTCTAACTGTGATATATATCACCACAGCCCAATAAGGTTATTGCTATACTTTTCATGCAAATATGTAGAAAGCGTGGGAAAGTATAATGCTGACAACGTTGAAAAGGTTAAAGGTTGTTGAAGAAGAAAAACAGATACTTCAATATAAGGTAGATGAATTGTACGCTCAGTTTGAACAAAAAGAAGAATTTTTCCAGGCTTTTATGGAAAAGTTCACCCAGGAGCTCGGGAGCACAATTTCTCAGCATGAACTGGTTAATGATCAGCATTATGTTCTTGGGAATAAGGTTGGCCAAATCAAAAATCACTTTGACAGAGTAAATGAAATCAGTGAGTATTCTGTTGAGAATGCCAAAAGGCTATCTGGTAAGGGACATGCCCTGATTCATTCTGCTAAAGAAATGGTTGAAAAGTCAAATGAAGGCGGAGAGCTGGTTAGGCAGGTAGAAGAGCTGATCATTAGGGTTGGAGAAATTTCGGACCATGCATACCAGAATATGAGAAAATTGAATGAGCGCTCAAAAGAGATCGAAATGATTGTGAAGGTCATTAAAGAAATAGCTGACCAGACCAATTTATTGGCTTTGAATGCCTCGATTGAAGCAGCACGAGCAGGGGAGCATGGAAAAGGGTTTGCAGTTGTTGCCGAAGAGGTTCGCAAGCTAGCAGAGAATACCGCGAAAAGCACAAATGATATAGGCTCATTGACAGCAAGCATCCAGAAAGAAATAGAAGATACAATGGATTCTGCAACTTCAAGCGCAAAGTTGATTCACCAAAGCATAGATTTGAGCAAAAATGCTTCAACTGGAATGGATTACATCACTTCGTTCATTAATAAAGTAGAATCAGAAGTCGGTGAAGTAATCGATGAAATCGAGCAACAAAAAAGCAGTTCACTGCAAGTAATGAAAGAGATCACTCAAACGAAAATCCTTTTTGATGAAGTAAACGGACTCATCCAGCAACACATCGAAGAAGCGAGCAAAGTCGATTCGAAATTAGAGGAAACGAATAAGCAAATTGATCGATTCGGTTCTGATAGCAGCTCCAGATTGGAGTAACAATCTATACCTCAAATTATGTTTAAAGATATGCGAACGTATATTCTGGTTATTTGTTTATCTATGTACAGCAAATGCGGGGTGGGCAGCGGCCATTCCTCTCTTTCTTAGGAGAGGGGATGCCGCTGAAGGTTACGTCTGAAGCAATGAACATGATGATTAGTTTTGCAACTCTAGTCATTGCCGCAGTCGCATTAGGTATTTCTGCAAACAAAAAGAAATGACCTACCATGCATCGCCCAATGTTTGAGTAGATCATTTCTTATTCAAGTGATAGTTGCTGCACTTCAAGCAGCTCGCTTACACCTGAGTTTCCGGTTGCTGCCGGAGACTCTTTTTTTGAACTATAAGGGAAATTATAGCGGTTTTAAATAGTAAAGTAAACATTCTCCCCGATGACAAGCTTCACCATTGAATCACGAAAGAAGGCGAAATGCTGATATCCACCACTGTTGGAGCATATAAATGAGTACAACTATTCTCCGAATTGCAGGTGAGTGAAATGAAACTTCAAAAGGGTTTTCAGAATTTGTCAAAGCGGAATATGGATTTTGAAGAGGTCTTTCAGCATATCATGTCGTTCATCAAAGTGCAGCCAAATGGCAATCACAGATTGATCATCGGCACGGACTCTCAAGTTCATAGTTCATTCACGCGTTTCATCACAGGAGTAGTCATACAACGGGAAGGCAAGGGTGTATGGGCATGTTACCGATCCATTGATATAGCAAGGAGAATTGAAACAATACAGGAGAAGGTTTCATTGGAAACAAACTTCACGCAGGAAGTTGCTTGCATGTTCACTCCGCAAAAACAAAAACAATTGATCGATCTAGTGCTTCCCTATGTTGAAAAAGGTGGCAGTTTTAAGATGGTAGGGCATTTGGATCTCGGCAGGGGAACGAAAAACAAAACCAGAGTATATGTTAATGAAATGATAAAGCGAATCGAATCAGTCGGTCTCGAAGCACAAATAAAGCCTGATTCATTTGTGGCCTCCAGTTATGCGAACAAGTATACAAAATAGGGTAATTACTGTGCACAGCATATCTCATTTTATCGAAATAAAGATATTCATTCATCCTACTAGAGTTTAATCTTCGTTGGAAAAAGTAATGGTGGCTAATTAGGTAAACGACATTAGTTTTGAATAACGTATGTAGCGACTTTATCCTTATGTTTTGTGAAATATTTGAACCAGTATTACCTTAAAGGATTTAGGGCCATTTATGTTGAATATCTTATTAAACTTCCGGTCTCTATAGAAGGAGATATAGCTGAAAATATCGACTCATGGTGATATTAAGGCTGTGAACTAAATAGTTGATTGCGAGAAAAAATATTATCATTTAGAGGGGATATAATGGAGAAAATCTTAGTGAAAACCGGAATATATTCATTTATTGTTCCATTCTTTTTACTAGTTGCCTTTATGAAACGGGAAAATAGTACGATAGATGCTGAAGGCTTTACATCGAGTGTCGTAACGCCTTTTCCAGAGTTCTTTTTCAATATTTTTAGATATTCTGTAATAGCCTCCCTCATAGCAGTTGTAATTGCTTTTGCTTACTTGATTTCGGAAAAGAAAAAAGGGTAGCACATCCTGTAACCTACTTTGGACATTTTTTACCTAAGCAGCTTGGTTGAACAAGACTTTACCTAAAGTTCAGTTTTCATAAGCGGAAAGAGCCAATGGAACAAAACAAACACTTGATGGTGATTATGTTGGCTACGCCGAATGTGTAAAAACTGGATTTGATCCAAAGGTTGTGACGATCACGGAATTGATGGGGTATTTTTTTGAAATTATTGATTCCTACAGTTTGAATAAACAAGGACAGGATGTTGGTGAGAAATACAGAACAGGCGTATTTAGTGAAAAGCTTGAACACTTAATAGAGGCGAAGTCGTTTCTTAGGGAAAGAAATGATTATGACACAATAGTTGTTGAAGTGTTACCTCTGACAAACTATGTGAGAAGTGCAGAAAAACATCAGTATCGGTTAGCAAGATGTCCAGATGATTATTGTCATATTCCAAAAGAGATATTAAACGAGTATAAGTAAGGGAGGAAATGAAGAGATGGTGTAAAGACTTAATCGCTTACACCATCTCTATTACTAATAAATATTATTAGTAGGCGATTCCTACACGTGATCTTATATAATCTCTTGCTTCTACCTGTTTATAAGTAAATTCAGCTGTATCCGGTACGGATATTTTAGCTCCACCATCAGGCAAAATATCTCGGGCTATGCGGTAGCTGCCCACCTTTTCTCCATCCGGGAGGTAAGTAGGGCAGACAATCGTCCACTCGAGCGTTGATTGTTTAAGCATATCGTAAACTTTATGATGTTCTTTCGCAGCACGGGTTGACTTCTGTTTGGATTCACTTGACTGATATCGCAGAACATTTGGAGTGGTTTTACTTTGGAGAATACCCGCAGTTCCTATAGTAATAATTCGTTTTATACCTTCGTTTTCCATTGCTTCAATAATAAGCGGCATACTTTCTGAAAGAGTGGTCGTGCCATCAGTATTTAGTGCACTAATCACAACATCCATCCCATTTATTGCACGCATTATATCATCTCTATTTAAAACATTTCCTTGAATGATGGTTAAGTTTTTATGATTTATTTGAATCTTTTCTGGAGAGCGTATTAATGCAGTAACATGATGACATTCATGAAGGGCATAAGTAACTATGTGACTTCCAACTCGTCCAGTGGCTCCTAGAAGTAAAATATTCAAAAGATAAAACCCCTTTTGCAAATAATAATATTTTACTATAAAAGTTATTTTATTGTCTTGATTTAAGTATATCAATATCTTTTGGAGATGGCTTATGAGAAAATCTTTATTCCAAATTACATTGTTGAGCAGTTTAGTTATGCTGTCCGCTTGTAATGGTGCAAAAACACAATCATTGGAAGAATTTTTTAAGGATTCAAAGATTGAAAATGTAGATAAAATCATTATTCAAGATGGTACAACTGGAGGTTCAGAAAGTATTACTGAGCAGGAACAAATAAATGAATTTCTTACTCTATTAAAAGATATAGAATTTACTCAACAGGACAATCAAGAAGAACTTAAAGGCTGGCGATATGGTATTACGGTTTTTGATGGTGAAAAAGGATTTACATTCACATTAAGTGAAATTGGTGACACTTTTTACAAGTCCAACCCAGATATATATCCAATTGTAGATAACTACTACAAACAGCTCAAGAATGGCAAAAAATAAAGGTCAAACAATAATAAGCGTTTAACGAGTGCTTTAATCCAAAAAGGATTGAGGCACCTTTTTGTTGAATTCCTTATTAAGATAAGAAGCAGGATAGTTGAAGAACGGATCAAAAAAAACCTTGGATTGAACCGAATAAGGGGGTAATTGGATGAAAAAGGTTGGATTTATACTAGGTATAGCAATAGTTATTGTAGCTGTGTTCATATTTTTAAATAAATTATACTATCCCTCTCTTCCAATAGAGAATTTATCAGCAAAAGAAGCAATTGATAAACTAAAAGAATCGGAAAGTAAAATAGCAGAAATTGCAGTAGAAGGCGATTCTATTTGGTATATCACAAGAAATGAGCAATGGTATAACGATTGCTGATGAAAATATAAAACAAATGATTGGTTCAAGTGGATGGGAATTTAAAGAAAAAGATGGTGCTGGTCTGTTCTTTGAAAAAGATGGAAGGAGATTAATTGCCACCACTCAAATGTGGACTGGGAAATATGTTCTCGTTAAAATCCCAGGTGATTTTAAATAATTTTAAGTTTTAATAAACTATTGGGTGCATTGATTAAGGGGAATGATTAACCGCGTTTTTGATGAATTCCTTATTGAACAAACGAGAGAGATTTGTTCAATAAGAGATTTGAAAAGGTATTATGCGAAAGGGGAACAAATGAAAAGTTTTATGAAATGGGATTACTTTTGGGTATTAATAGTTGGTATCTTGATAGGTTATATTGGAATACCAATGCTCTCACGATTGTTCGATTTAATCTTCAACTAGCGAGGCAGTTTAGTTTAATAAGAACTTTGATTCTAATGGTAAAAAATTAACTTAAATAGTCTTGCTATTAATAGCTATGGTAATTACTTAGAATGGAGGTTTATTTTGAAAATAATTAATACTTTACCGTTTTTTTTGGATAACTATCAACCTTCTATAGATTTCTTGCGGAGGTATTATATGAAGTATCCAGAGATTTTTAAAGAGTACTTTTTATATCATTGCAAAGACACCGAAGAAAGACATATTCAGTCAATAAAAAGATATCCTCAAGTCTTGACTTCCATCCAGTTAATCCACAATGAGATTGTCACCATTATAAAAGAAGTAGAGCAAAATTACTTGGGTATGTATCAAGTGAAATTTCCTATTGATGTAAATTTAATTGTCGGTGGTTTTGGTTCTAATGCCTATTCTCACAAACAAATAATACCTAATGTAACTTTTGCGTTAGAAAAATTATCACCAGAAAGCAGTCATTTAAAAGTCATTATTGCACACGAATTAGGACACGTTACCCATAATATTATTTCAGATAAAGCCGGAAATGATTGGTCGAATGTGGAGTGGAATAGTCCTCTTACCTGGCTATTCCAAGAAGGGGCAGCTACACATTTTTCAAGGAAAACATCTCCTGGATTGCCCTCTTCCGTATATTTTTCTTACGATGATAATGGCGAAGAATGGTTGGAATTTGCATCATCGAACAAAAAGGAAATTCAACTTGAGTTTGCAAAAGATCTTGCAATAAGTACCCCGCAGGAAATTTTCCGTGAGTGGTTTTCCATTAATGGAGGCAAAACTTTTGGTTTTCCTCGATTAGCATACTTTTTGGGTGATCTGCTATTTAAAGAAAAAGTTTTACAAGTTGGAGAAATGAACGCCATTGTAGCTTGGAAAGATCACAATTTTGAAGAAGTCGTTAATAGTTGGTTGAACTATTAAAAAGCGTGTAGATTCTAAGGGATACCATCAATTGTGAAATATTTGAAAAAACAATAACGTAAAAGAGGGGCATTATTATGGTACAAAGTACACAACAAATTTACACACCACCAAAACATTTTGTTTCAGCAGCAACTATTGTACTCAATGATGAAAAGGAAATTTTGTTAATTAAGGGACCTAGCAGAGGATGGGAAATGCCAGGTGGAATAGTTGAAGAAGGCGAGTCTTTGAAAGAGGCAGCAGTAAGAGAAACTAAAGAGGAATCTGGTATTGATATTGAAGTTCTAAAATTCTGTGGAATATTTCAGAATGTGAACAAATCAATATGTAATACATTGTTTTTGGCCAAGCCAATCGGAGGAGAATTAACAACTTCATCAGAGAGTCTAGAAGTAGGGTTCTATCCAATTGAGAAAGCATTAGAAATGGTAACAGTGGGAAACTTTAAGCAAAGAATTGAATACTGTCTCGATAATAGCAAGCACCCATTTTATATAGAATTTTAGGTATGGGAAATTGTTGAATTCCTTATTAAACAAACGAAGCAGGAATGTTCAACAAGGGTTATGTATTTTTACAGGGGGAGAGTGTTCTATGAAAAAGATAATAGTCCCTATTTTAATTGTTTTTATATCGGTTGTTTATATCTACCAACAGAATCCTATGGTTACAGGAGAAGCAGTAGTCCACTCGGTTGAACTTATGCAAAAACCATCAGAAGAATGGGGAAGTTCCATTTCTCCGATGGATTTAAGTGAGTTAGAAGGATTAGGACCTGATAACGTTAATGCAACACTAAATATAAGGGAGGGGCTTTGGTATAGACTCTTAAATAGGAAGCAATGGGAGGTCACAATAAAATTTAAAGGGAATGAACCAACAGTTGTTTTTGAAGCAACTACTGGTAAATTGCTTGACCTTTATGGACCTTTAAATTAAATACTCGCTTGTTCAACTATCGGTGCAGGTTAGTTCAATAAGAATTAGAAAACGTTCCGTCAGTGACTGAAAGCGATATTGCTAAAGTTGAAAGGCACCTTTTATATGTTTACCAAAAGAATAGACAAGTATTTGTCCTTTGAAAAACAGGTAGAGCAAATGCTTATTTCATCGTGCCAAAAATCGAATAAAACCACGGTGGAAATTTAAAGAGTAGTTTAAAAGGACCATAAATTTATGGTCCCGACCCTCACTGAACTATTTAAGTTTTTTAATCTCTAGAATTCTCCATTTTTCTTCCTTATCTAAATCGAACCCACTAGGCGAGGATTTATTTTCCTTCAATCCCGTTGCCTTGGTCATTATAAATTGATAAGCAGTATGTTCGTTTTGAACTGAATTAAAAATGAGAATAATTTTCCCCTTTTCCGTTCTAAATTCATTAAGGTTTCCTACTACGTTAGGTTTCCATTCAAATCCTAGCCCGTCAAAATTGAAAAAACAAGGGCAATTACCTTCAAAGTCAAGAGATGAGTAACTTACAGTACCAGTACCATCAAAGGCTATATAGTTATTTGCTTGAAAAAATGTTTTCGCTGCCTTATAGGAGTTAACTGTGCTAATCGCATCATTTAAATCTTGGTATTGAATGAACGACGATTTTAATTCTTTAACTTCCTCTTCTAATTGAGAAATTTGCTCAACTAATTGTTTATTTTCGTTTTGCAACTGTTCCGTCTCGGTAGAACTCTTTTGATTTTGTTTCTCTAAGCGAGACGTTTTTTCTATTAGTGAATTTTTATCATTTTGAAGGTTATTTACCAATCGAGATATGTCCAAATAGTCTAAAACGAATATCGTGGCAAGAACTAATAAGATGATAAAAGTGTAAGTTTTAAAACCTTTCTTCAATTTAATCCTCCATTCCAATTCATTTCAAGTAATCATCAATCCGCATCTATCTATACGAAAGTAAAACTCAAAAGTTACAGAATATTAAAAATTAGTTTTTTAAAAAAACATTCCTAAAACAACAAACTTTACGAAAACAGCGTTTTTGAAAAGGACGTAAAGAGATTAGTTGCCACCACTCAAATGTGGACTGGGAATTATATTCTTGTTAAAATCCCAGGTAATTTTAAATGATCTTGAGAGGTTTTTTAATAAACTATCGGTTGCGTTGATCCAGGGGAGGATTAACCGCTTTTTTGTTGAATTCTTTATTGAATAAACGAGGCAGGAATGTTCAATAAGGGTTATGTATTTTTACAGGGAGAGAGTGTTTTATGATAAAGATAATAGTCCCTATTTTAATTGTTTTTATATCGGTTGTTTATATCTACCAACAGAATCCTATGGTTACAGGAGAAGCTGTAGTCCACTCGGTTGAACTTATGCAAAAATCATCAAAAGAATGGGGAAGTTTCATTTCTCCGATGGATTTGAGTGAGTTAGAAGGATTAGGACCTGATAACGTTAACGCAACACTAAATATAAGGGAGGGGCTTTGGTATAGACTCTTAAATAGGAAGCAATGGGAGGTCACAATAAAATTTAAAGGGAATGAACCAACAGTTGTTTTTGAAGCAACTACTGGTAAATTGCTTGACCTTTATGGACCTTTAAATTAAATACTCGCTTGTTCAACTAAAGGGGCAGTTATGTTGAAGAAGAGTATTGTAGAGGAATGAAAATTGGATAAACAAAGAACTTTTTTTTATGGGTTTATTGTTGGTTTTGTATTACTGATTTTACCTATACCTCATTTTTTCTTTTGGCAAGACGTTACGGATAATGTAGAAGTAATTTTTCGATATAGTGGTTTTGTTTTGATGGTAGTTTGCGGAATTCCTTTGATTTTTGATGTCTTTCGGAATTTTTTAAAATGAATTTTCACTAACTGGTGCCATAGCTCCAGATCGAGCTGCTTGTTCGACTAAAGAAGCAGTTTAGTGCAACAAGAACTATTGTATTTTTATGGTAAACTTTAAATAAGAGGAGGTACTGATGAAAAGAACTTTATTGTTTTTTATATTATTTATTCTTACTATTACATCCTCCGTTCAAGCATTAAGTTGGGCATATCCTTTTGTCGTTTGGAATGGGAACGTTTATGAAGTAAAAGAAGAAAAGGTTTTAGCTAATGAAATTGGAGAGAAGATTGGAGAAGTAAAAACAAAACCTAATGATATGACTGGAGATTACTACGGAAATGCTTCAAATGCTTATCCTAAAGGTACGAAGTATTTTGAAATAAATAATATATCAACTAAGAATGCAATAGCTGTTGAAGTAGGAGACAACAAGTGGCAAAAAGCTGTTTATGTCCAGCAGGCACCTTTTCATTGGATGGATATACTCACAAAAATTCTACCTACCCTTCTTTTAATAGCAATCGTCATTATCATTTTAATACGCGTTAAAAAACGAAAAAAGTAAAGATATAATTAGAGTTTTTTCATTAACGGGTAGCTCTAATTCAAGATGGATTAGAGTTTCTTTTATTGAACTATAGAAGCAGGATTGTTGAATAAGAAATATTTTCTGAATAGTGGAATTAATAAAGTTTTAAGTGTAAAATTACACTTATTGGTTGATGTTTTTGGGGGAGTTAATTTGTTAAAAGATAAAAAAAGTTTTTTCCTTGGGTTCTTCGTATACCTCGTTTTATCCTTATTACTGAATGTATTGTTTGTGTTTTTATTTAGCAAGCAGGCAGAACACTTAGCAGTAGATCTGTAGCATTTGATCCCTTCTCTAATGTTCAACGAATTGGTAGAATCGATTTCTCCATCGTTTCCTGACATACTATTCCTTATTCCCATTGCTTTAACAGATGGTATAATCGGTGGAGTTATAGGATTAATATTGGGTGGGTTTATCAGGGATAAATCTAAGGGGATTTTATACATATCACTAATGGTATCTTTTGCTATTTTTGAGTTTGTGGTTGTGAACTTCATTCCCATATTTACTTCTTAAAAATACTGTTCTTCTAAATCGAAGAAAGTGTTAATCTTGGCTGGATTAACACTTTTTTAACTGAGTTTTTTATTAAGCTAACGGTGCAGAATACTTCAATAAAGGATTATTAATATTCTTTTATGAATTGATTTACAAAGTAAATTAAGGAGGTTTTTATGGATAATCTATTTAGAGAATTTCTTGATACTTATTTAGATGCTTGGCGTTCTTCCTCTTTACCTCAGTTAAAAAATTTTATATCAAGAGATTATAAAGCCAGAGAGATTACAAATGGAGATATAATTGATTTTGGATTTGAAGAATCGATCCAAGGGTGGGAACAAGGATTCAATTTTGCTAAAGAAAATAGTGCAGAGTGGGAACTCAATGAGATTACTAATATTCCATTGAGAGCTGATGAAATATTAGTAATTATATCTGCAACTATGTCTTTACAAGGGAAGAGTTTAGATACTGCACACTTATTTTTCCAAACTTTTAAAAAAGATTCTTACGGTGGTTGGAAACTAATAAGAAGTTATATTGAAGCGGGAATCCCATTGGGTAATATAAAGAGATTGCAATTGAACTAATGGGACCATTGCTCCACATTTGTTTTGCCAAACAAGGTGGTATTTTCGTTATTCCACTAAAGTTGGAGTTTAGCAATATAATACAGCTAATTAGGGCTCCCTTTCAGTAGAAAAGGGGGCCTATTTTTTATGCGTACTGCCTAACAATTAGATCAGAAGAAATCGGTTTAAGTTCCAATTCCCGTGACCAAATTGATAATTGTCCAATGTGATGAACTTCATGAGTGATGAGGTGACGGATTATCTTGCCATAAGTAAAAGTGAAAGATGTACCACCCTTACCATCTCTATGTATTTTTTTGTTTTCATAGTCATTAGGCAAATTACGAAGGAATGTTTCTGTTATTGTTTTTGTAAATATAGAGTACCTTATAACCTCGTCCAAATTAGAAATGGAGTTCTTTTCAGGATAGTCATGAGGTTCTTCAAGCATGTAATTAATCCATAAAAGTTCACAGTCGATAACATGAATAAGGTTTTTTAAGATACTTCCCATACCGCCAATTCTTTCAGCCTGTAACTCTTCTAAGGAAAGAGACTTACACCAATTAAACCAGTCCTCTCTTACCTGCCAATTATATAAAAACATATCTAACAAAATTATCCCCTCCTAAAAGATTATATTAATTATTTTAACAATAAACTTTATTCATTTGGTACAATTTGTTAAAAGGTGCTATATTTCTTGAAAGAAAAAAGGGGATTCTATAATGAGTTATAAAATCGCATTTTTTGATGTTGATGGAACTATAACAAACCATGAAGATGGCAGCATACCATACTCGACTATTGAAGCTATAAAAGCTTTGAAAAACAAAGGAATCAAGGTTGTTGCTGCAACAGGAAGACCATTATCAATGTGTAAGGACTTACAGGAATTAGGCATTGAAACCTTCATAACAGCAAATGGAGGATACGTTAAACACAGCCAATCAGTAATTTATAAAGTACCAATGAATAAAAAGGTCATTCAAGAAGTCATGGAATTCGCTCAGTTAGAGAATAACGCTCTATCTTTTTATACTGAAGAATTTAGTATGAATGGTGTAACCCAAAATGAAATTTTAACAGCCTTAAAGGAAACTTTGTCACTCGATAATTATCCTGTTACTAATGGTTCAATCCATGAACAAGAGGTATTTTTAATGTGTCTTTTTGCAAATAACGAAACAGTTGAGAAGTACATACAAAAGTTTCCTCATCTAACATTTAAAAGATGGCATCCATATGTGTTGAATGTTTTACAGGAGGATGTATCAAAGTCTCTGGCTATACTGAAAACTCTAGAATTCTTTGGGATTGATAAGGCGGAGGCAATTGCTTTCGGTGATGGGGAAAATGATATTGATATGGTGGAACTAGTTGGGCTTGGTATAGCAATGGGTAATGGAAATGAAAAGTTGAAAAACGTAGCAGATTTTATTACGAAAAAGTCTAATGAAGATGGTATTGATTATGCCTTAAAAAAGTACGGAATAATTTGAGATGACTAGTTGGTTTAGTGTGTGGTTATAAAAATAAGTTAGTCGTCTTGTTGAACAAACGGACCAGCATTCCTGTAATACCAGTACAACTTTGTGAAGAAATGTACTTAAACAAACGGGTGCTTATCTTCAACAACGTGCTATTATAAAGAAAGCTCAGAGCTTAATGGCTCCGAGCTTTTACGTACTAATTTTACTGCTGAAGTGCCTGCCAAATTAGACTGCGAGTTACACTGCGAAAAGCACTGCTAATTCAAATTTTTGTACTTCAAAACCGAACCCGTTAATAATGCCGGCTATTATATAGTAAATTTCAGATGTCTACATGGTTCTATGAGTCTGCAAAACTAACTTCATAACTTTGGCAGTTTTATTAAACCTGTTTAATTACCAGTAATTTTTCATAATCTCTTTTGACCAACGAGGCTACTGGACCTTTTCCCTCGGTAAAAATTCAACCATTGTGGGTTTGATATCTTGGACAGGTGTTCCGTCTAAGGCATCCAACCTCTTTACATATAGCCTTTTGTCTTTCACTTTAACGATTTTAGCCATTGTTACTCCGATTTTGGTTGGTCTATATTTTCCTCTTGGTGAAAAATTACCGACGAGCGGGAATTCTGGATTATTTCTAGGGTGTCTTGCTTTAACTTACTTTATAGAAATAAAAGACCACTTCAACGTGAGAGAATTGATCCAATTCCGTAGAAGCCTAAGCGTCGATTTCATCTGGCAATTCAATGAAACTATGGACGGATTCCCAGTTATCGTCTTGGATTTCTTTTCGTTCGTTTTCAAAAAATCCCAATGGTTTTATTTCAGACCCCATCTTAACATCTCCAATCCATTGATTTGATTTTTCCACTCGCTTAGATTTTCTTTAAAATTAATAAATAACACATTTATTGTGACAGCTTTGATGGAGTAAGGACCAAAGCTGTCAAGAAAAGCGTGATATTGTGACAGGTTTGAAGGTTCAGAGGGCAAAGCTGTCAAGACCCCCCATTTTCTGACAACATCCCTTTAACCTGGATTATTATGCTAAAATTAATCATCCAAAACAATCGACTGAGGGGATTGATATACATGTTAGATCAAATACTTGAGCTGGAATTTGCTTATTTGGCTACGTTTACGACACGCCATGACAGGGAGTGGGGAATTCTCTTTTTAAATCCAGATCAGCCTGCATATTATGATGCGAATCATGCCCATGTTCATAAGCTGGTTGAAAGTCCGGATAAAGTTGTCGAAGAAGTCTTGTCTTTTTACAAAAAAGTAAACATCATTCCACGGTTTTACATTCACAATCCGGCTGAACAACCTGCACTGCTCAGTGAGTTAAAATCAAGAGGGTTTGGATATGAGGAATTAACGGGACCTGTACAATTATGGAATCAAAAAGTGGTGAAGCTGGATAAGAATGAGGGAATTTCAATTGAAGAAGTTACCGAAGCTAACTTTCAGGAAGCACTGGAAATCGAATGCAGCATTGAAGAGATTGGCGGCCGTGCCGTACGAGAAAAAGCTTTAAAGGAAGAGTTTAGTCATCCCGCTTACCAGCACTTCTTGTTAAGGTTCAATGGAGTTGCCTGTTCCACTGCCTGTATCTTCGCACAAGGCAGCCAAGCTCGTATGGAAAGTGTCGCAACACTAGAGGAATATCGAGGTAAAGGGTTAATAGGACATATCATTCAACATATTCAGCAAGAAGTGCAAAAACAGGGTTTTGAAAATCTATGGGTATTCCCTATCAACGAAAGGGTTGAAAAGGTATATAGCCGTTACGGTTTTGATACGATCATGAAACTTACGACAGGTCACGCCTTTTTAGGGGGAAAAAGCATTACCGAAATTCAAAATAGGTAACTTTCAAACAAAAAGAAATGACCTGGGTCATTTCTTTTTGTTTTCAGTCTCAATCTTATTTTCCTGTCTTTTCAATGAAAAATGTAACAACCACAAACAAGATAAACGCGACCAGTAACAGCGATCCTCCGACGATGAACAAGACCATCACGAATGTATCATCCAGGTTGAATGGGTTGAGGTTGTACATCCACATGCCAATCGTGAGTCCGAGAGAACCAAGCATGCCGGTGATAGAATGAATGGCTACAAGTTTCTTATACTTAATTTGATAGTTTTTGTAAAAGATTCCCCAGGCGAATACGGATAACCAGCCGACCAAGAGGATGTGGGCATGGATCGGGCGCATGGCATAGTCGCCGCCACCCGCCATGTGTGAGCCCATGAATGTTCCGATCAATCCAAAGATCGCCGCAAATCGTATTAGTCGAATACTCCAAGTTTGTTCCATTTTTTATTCCTCCGTCTGTTTTTCTATAGGGAGCTTTATCGTAAAAGTGGTACCTTTTTGAATCTCGCTCTCCACTTCAATTTTTCCGTTGTGCAATTCAATAATATGCTTAACAATCGACAGTCCCAATCCTGTTCCATCTTTCTTTCGTGCGGCATCGACACGGTAAAAGCGTTCGAAGATCTTTGAAGCTTGCTCCTTATTCATGCCGATTCCGGTGTCCTTGAAGATGACCGTTGTATATTCTTCGTCTCCAGAAATTTGGATGAAAATACTGCCGCCCGTTTGATTGTATTTAATTCCATTCGTAAGCAGGTTGTCCCAGACTGTCATCAAAAGTTCAGGATCAGCGAGAATGGGGGCAGGGGGGAGGTGGTAGGAGATTTCAATCTCCTTTTCTTCCAGCCGCCATTGATGCCTTCTGACCGTATCCTTGATTTGTGTGTCAATCCTTGTGACACCAAGCTTCATTGGATAAGATTTTTGATCAAGTGAAGTAAGAAGCAACAACTGTTTCGTCAGATTGGACAGCCGCTTCGATTCCTGGTCAATGATATCGACATATTCAAGGTGCTCCTCATCGAGGGCCTGTGTTTTTAAAAGCTCCGCATATCCCTGGATATTCATCAAAGGTGATTGAAAATCATGGGATACATTATTAATAAAGGATTTCCGCGCTTGATCATTATGCTGCAATTGAACCTGCATCCTGCTGAAGCTTTCGGCAAGCTGGCCAATCTCATCACTTCGATGTATGTTCAATGGGTAGTTGAAATTTTCCCTGGTGATTTCCCTTGTGGCTTCAGTCAGCTTGGTGATCGGCTGAATCAGGTGTTTGGCAAACCAAATGACACCGCTGATGCTGACGATTGAAACCGCGACGAAAAACCAGGCGAAAATGACATGGACATCTGAAAATAACAATTTGTTATTGGGTCTCAGGTACAAGCCATAGTCCTCGTCACCAATCGTAAAGGGGACGCCGACGGTATTATCCAGCTGATTGGAAAAATGGTTCATCATCATCCATGGAGAGTTTGAATTGTCCATTCCATGATAGATTTCCTTTTCTTCAACCACCTTTATTGCTTCTGCTGGGAGGTTCTTTTTCGAAAAAGGTTCACCAAAGAAGAACTCCTCACCTGATTCACTTAGTACATATAGCTGATAGCCTAGTTTGCTGATTGAATCCAGATAGCCAGTGAAACTTATATGAGTTGTGGAGTGCATTTGCTCAAGACTGGATGCAACCTCTTCAGCAACTTTTACATTCTGTAGGTCGATTCGTTCTCTTGTCGAGGTCATGTAGACCCAGTTGGCCAAAATGAAAGCAATCACAATGCTGATTCCAAGGATGAGAACGGTTGCGATGATGAATTTACGGTATAAAGTTTTCATTTCAATTCCTCTAGTCTGTAACCAATTCCCCGGATTGTCTGGATTTCCACTGAAGCGTAATGCTTTTTCAGACGGTCCCGGATGCGGTTGATGTGGGTATTCAGCGTTTGTTCACTGCCCTCATAGTCCGCTCCCCAGGCTTGTTCAATCAAAGATGCGCGGGGAGTGGTCTTATTGATCCGTGAGGCGAGGATGCTCAACAGTTCGAACTCCTTCAGCGGAAAAAGAATCGTTTCCTGATTAATTTCCACCTCAAAACTGTTGCGGTCAATCCTCATATTCCCGGCCTGGATGATCGAATCGATTACCTTTTGCATTCTCCGGAGGACAACGGCCACCCTGAATAAAAGCTCCTTCACTTCGAAAGGTTTTACAATATAATCCTCGCTGCCTGACAGGAATCCTTCTTCTTTATCGCTTAACTGGCCTTTTGCGGTCAGGAGGATGACGGGAATCTCCCAATCATCGGTAAGGATCTTTGTCAATTCGAAGCCATTCATTCCAGGCATCATCACATCGACAATCGCCAGGTCGACGTTTTGTTTTTCAATTAGTGATAATGCCTCCTCGGCATCATTGGCTTTGAAAACCTGATATCCTTCCTGTGTTAAATGGATGGTTACGAGTCTTTGAATATTTACATCATCATCGACAACCAAAATTCTCATTTTTTCAGCCTCCTAAAAAGGGAATGAGAGAGGAGGCCCTCTCTATTCCTTATTGAATCTCCGGACTGGTTTGCTTATCTTTTTCAAAGAAAAGGATCAATGCAGGCAGCAGCATGCCTCGGACAAGGAAGGTGTCGATCAGGATTCCGATCGCTACCATGAAACCGAAGATGAACAGATCGGCGATTGGCATTGTCGTCAGGGCTGCAAACGTTGCCGCCAAAATGATCCCTGCGGATGAAATTACGCCGCCTGTATTGCGGATGGCGATTTCAAGTGCTTCTTTCACATTATGTTTCTTGCGTTCTTCAATAAATCGGGACGCTAAAATTATATTATAATCGATTCCAAGTGCAACTAGGAAAATGAATGCATAAACCGGAACGCGGGTGCTGATAGCATCATACCCGAAGAGCACGTCGATCAGGAATACTCCGAGACCTAATGCTGATACAAAAGAGAGCAGGATTGTACCCATCATATAGATCGGCATTTTCCAGCGGCGAGTCAAGACGACGAGCAATCCAAGTATCAGGGCCGTTTCAAGTAAAACGATTTTGATGATATCGCCATTATTGTATTCACGCTCATCGACCAGCTTTGGAGTGACGCCGCTATAGTAAGCCTCAGCATCCAAACCTAACTCGTCAAGTATTTCTGGTGTTTTCTTCTGCAAATCCTCTATATAGTCCATCGCCTCAATTGAGTAGGGATTCATCGCGAGAGCAATGCTGAACTTGGCAGCTTCATTGTTTTCTGTAATCGCTGATAGACGGACAGAAGCAATTTCTTTATCACCCTTCAGCTTCTCGGTAATCTCGACAGCATCTGCTTCGGTTAATGAGTTATCAGCTGCTATCAATAGTGTAGTAGGAGCTAGCTCGCCTTTATCAAACCTTTGTTCCACTATTTCATAGCCAACGCGTGAAGGCAAATCTTCTGGGAAGCTTTTGACCATATCGAATTCATATTCCAAATTGAAAACGTTCAGGGCAGAAACAATCAAGAAAATCGCGACTAGACCGCCGGAAAGCCCTGGCTTGTTGACAACGAATCTGGCAATCGGTCCCCAGACTCCATGCTTGACCTCTGTTTCCACACCATATTTAGGCACCTTCGGCCAGAAAGCCTTACGTCCGAATAAAGTGAATAAGGCAGGCACCAGTGTCACCGAAGCGAGCATGATGAAGAACATCGCTGTTCCGAAAATTGGTGCAAAGTTTTGGTAATCACGGAAATCTGCAAACAGCAGCACAAGCATTGCTGCTAATACCGTTCCGCCGGCAAAAAAGACCGGTTCACCTGTCGCACGCATCGCATGCTTCATGGCATCGAATTTATTTTCGTAATGGTTCAGTTCTTCGCGGAAACGTGAGAATACGAATAAAGAATAGTCAATAACAGCTGCGAACAGAAGGATACTCATGATTGATGTTGTTTGATTATTGATTTCCAGTCCGCCAGCTCCCAAGAGGGCAACACTCTGGTTCACGACCTGATAGACAATGGCTGTCGCCAATAGTGGAATGATGGCCAACAATGGCGATCGATAGATCACAATTAGCAGGATAAGGATGATTCCGACCGTTGCCAATAACAGTACGAAGTCTGCCCGTTCAAATAGCTTGATGCTATCACCTGAAATCCCGGCAGGACCAGTGATATAAAAAGCTGTACTGTCAAGCTTATCAGCGATTCCAGTACCAATTTCAGTTGCCTTATCATTGATTTCAGCATAATCGTCATTGCCCAATCCTTGTTCAAGCTCCATCGGGACAATCATTGTCGATTGATCCTCTGAGATAAAACCACTCAGCGCCTGCGGTGGAAGGGAACGAGTATCAACGATATTTCTTATTCCTTCGATGTTCTCTGAAATGATTCCATCAAGGATTTGATTCACTTCGTCGAGATTAATGTCGCCGTTTTCGTTATGGAAAACGAGAATACCGGGAGTACCCTGTTCATTCGGAAAAAATTCCTCCGTTTTATTTTGCGCGATGATGGACTTAGCCTCATCAGGCAGCGATTGAAAATTGTTTATTTTGTAATCTCCGAGCTGCGGACCTGCGCTCAAACCAAGCATCAGCACGAGCCAGGCGATGATTGTGATCCACATTCCGCGCTTCGTTGAAACCCAGTCTGTGATGGAATAAAGCATTTTCTTCATTAATATGGCCTCCTATGTTCGATGCTAAAATCTAATTGAACATCAGCACAGTTCCGGAAAGTATTATTCGGAACAAGCACTGAACAATGAACATCATAAACTACGAAAATAAACACAACCTCAACTTTCAGTTACATTTCGCAAGAGGAATTTAACAAGCAAACAGAGAATGGATAGTAAGGCATGTCATACAGGAGGCAATTCATGAATTTCTTTGATAAATTAAAATGCAAGAAATTACAAATCAGCAAGACAGAAGGTTTCGGTTATGATGTAAGACAAAAGTGGGAGGCTGCATTTGCTTCACATTTAAGTCCTAAGGAAAAAGAGAGATATTTCTTCATGATAAAGGCGGAGCAAGCGGGTTTCTGTGGCATTTGTTCAGCTATGAAAAAAGAAAATGCGCAAAGGAAGAACAGGCGGAATTGGCATTCGACAAACAATACAAAGATACATGCCTGATTTTCTTTCAGCATTCAGATGAGGTGTGGAAGGTAAAGGATTCTTCAGATATGAGGGCGGCAGATCTATTGATGACTGATGGTGAGTATGCGGATTTATATATTGTCGATCGTGACTTTAACTGGACCTTTGTTGTCACACATGAGCAAGGATGGATTGGGCCATTTTTTTGCAGGAAGGGGGAATAGAATTTGCTCATAAGAAAATTAGTTTCCGCAGTAGGGGCAACAATGATGATGGTGATTCTGTTCTCAATCCTTGATCAATCAGGGGTAGGGTTATTCTTCGGTCTGTACATCCTTCCGATTACCTTTATTTACGGAATTCCATCTTCCATTCTATCTGATTTCCTCACGCGGAGAAGCAATGGAGCAATTAGGATCGTTTCAGGAGCTTTACTTCATATTTTTCTCGGAGCGCTGTTCGTTGCCTTACCGACCTTCATTTTCGATGCAGAAAGCGGAAACTGGATAAATAGTGTATGGAACAACAGCTTTTTCTTTTTTACCGCTGTGGGTTCAGCTCTTTTCTTCTGGTTCTTTGATGAAGCAATCAAAAGTGAATGGTTTGGTCATTTAAGAGGAAAATGCTTTTGGTTCCTGAAAAGGATTGGAAATATGAGAGTTTAGCCAGGAGGCGACTCAATAAAAGAATCAGGAGGAGAGGATTATGCAAGAACAATATCAAAGTGGGTTCGAATTGGAAGTAAATGCACCATGTTCATTAAATTACTTAATCCTGATTCAAAACATTTATTTGAACAGTAAAAATAAAGATATCGAAAAACCTTTGTTTCCCTATGTCGATGGTTCAGCTTGGGGGTTACTTGAGGAAGGATTTGAAGAGACATTTGCTGAAGTTTGGAGAGAGGCAGTCGATAAAAATTCTAAAAATTATATGTATGACCACAATGGAGTACTTCAGTTAGATAAAGAACTCTATCAAAAGCTGTTTCAGGACAATGAATCAGGTTACTCAGAAAGTGTAAAGTTCTTCTTGGCCTGGTGGAACGGGTTTCATGGAAAGATCGCCATTGAGGCAGTATTTGATCATGACAAAATGGAGAAGGTCTATAAAGAGTTAGCTGCATCGGTAAAAATAGATAAACGGTTAAGGATACATTTGCTCTATGACAAAACCGTATTAGCTGTCAGAAGTGAACGGCCCTGGTATGCAGTGGTAGCTATTGAAGAAATTTTTATCCACAAAAAGCGTCCAAAGCTAATATCGGAACTATTAAAGAGTTGTGTGGATTTGTGAAAATAAAAATGGAGGGAACCTTTTGTTTTTATATCATAGGTATGATCATGACTTAAATATTTCCCCGCAAAGGGTTTTAAAAGAAGGATTAAATCATAGAACAGCAACAAGATGGTATTCAAGAGGGGCTAAATTCTTTCCAGAACTAACTGAACAATTCAGGCCAATAAATTCACCAAAATGGATCGATTTCAAAGTAGCGTTTGGTGCAGATTTGGAACCATTTGAAAAACCTTACTTTCGTTTTCCTGTGTTCAGTGAAAAGATTTTAGTTTTTAATTTCGAAATATCAAGTGATTTATTTGCCCATCTTGAAGATCTATATGATGGAGGTAAAGGGCATTTTATTGATGGGGTGCCGTCAAAGGAGGAATTAATAAAAGAGTATTGGAAAAGTATGATGCCTCTTTCCGATTATTTGAAGCACAGACCTTTCGAGAACACTGAAGTTTACATTTTTGAACAAGTCCCAGGAGAGTTAATTGAGTTTATGGAGTAGGTACTATTTGAGCAAATTGTCCAAGATTTCAAGCAAGCAATGGTCTTTTGCTTGTTTGTGTTTAAATTGATTAAAAAGAAACGATAGTTTACTGGGGAGGAGTACACTTGAGAAGTGAAAAAGCTATGTATGATTTAATACTAAGGGTAGCTGAAGAGGATGAACGAATCCGAGCTGTCTATATGAACGGATCCCGAACGAACCCTACTGTTCCAAAAGATATTTTTCAAGATTACGATATTGTATATGTAGTGACGGAAATTGCATCTTTTTTAGAAGATGAAGATTGGATTAATATCTTTGGGGATTTATTGATGCTTCAAGAGCCTGATAAAATGGATCAACAAATTGGTTTGAAGAGGGATTTTGAACGTTCTTATGGATATTTAATGCTTTTTACTGATGGGAATCGAATTGACCTTCATATCGAAACAATCGACTCAATGATTAATGGTTATGGTAGTGATAAACTAACAGTTCCATTATTAGATAAGGACAACATTTTACCGATCATTCAGCACCCCACAGATATTGATTATCGAGTAAAAAAGCCATCAGAAGCGATGTTTGTGAGTTGTACCAATAATTTTTGGTGGTGTTTACAAAACGTTGCAAAAGGAATTTGGCGAGACGAATTGCCATACGCAAAATTAATGTATGAAAATACGACGAGAGCTTCACTTGATGAAATGGTTTCATGGTGGATTGGAACAGGATATGACTTCGAGGTCTCAACAGGTAAGATGGGCAAATACTTTAAAAATTATCTGCCAGAACCATATTGGGAGATGTATGCAAAAACTTATTCCGATGGTGACTATGAAAACTTTTGGGACTCCATATTTGTTACATGTGAGTTATTTAGAAATTTGGCAATGGATGTGGGAAATCATTTATCATTCTCATATCCATTTGAAGATGATAAAAACATGACGGAATTCCTTAAACATGTGAGGCATCTGCCTTCGGATGCAAAAGAAATTTAAAGGTGAGAAAGAGTATGAAGATAGAAGTTGGATATTTGCCAAGAAACTATATAAAAGACCAACCGGATTTTAGTGGGCACTTTCCTTTTGATATAGATGGAGAATACAAATATTTGTTTGAAATTGATCACTGTGAATTGGATCCTACTGTTTTTTACTGTGATTGGATGAAGGAATTAAATCAGTTTCCGATCTATGCTGTTGTCACTCTTGATCTTTATTATCAGGAGGAAATAAATGGGCTGATTGAAAGATACAAAATAGAACGTTCAGTGCTTTTAATAGGGAATGAATCGTACAATAAATTTATTTTGCGAAATGAAGAACAATTTCGGGTGCTCATTCCATTTTTTTATGCAAGTGGCAGTATGAATGATTTAGCTGTGTGGTCACTTAAGAAAGACATTTTTAGTAGTGACAGAAGAAAAGTAACGACAATATTCAGACGTAAAACAATGGATGTATTGGTAGCAGCTTTTGAGAAGGATACAACATTATTTTGGATATCGTATGATGGAGATGCATTGGATATCATATCGAATCATCAGATTTTCCAAAAGATAGAGGATATAGAGAAAACTCTACCGAAGGGCATAGAAATGAGTGTTGTTGAATATGAAGCCGCAGATGATGATATCGAATAACCGGTAACAAGAATAACGATAAGGGGGAATTATACTTGAAACGTCTCTTCTTAGGTCTTTTGGTTGTAATGATGATCCTTATAGGTATGTATTTCTTGACTTCGAATAGCGCTTAAATATTTGGTATTCCAATTTATTAATAGGTTAATCGCCAAGAATCGAACATCAAGTTGCTTCAAGGGTAGGAGGATTTATGAAATTCTTAAAAAAGGTAAGTGATTTCTTTGGATTTACCAAACTTAAAGAGAAATTATATTTTGCGGATCATGAGGAAATCTCAGAAGCTGATAGGGAATATATAAAACGTATTAAGGGACAAAATCCCTTTGGCATCATAGCAATGTTTATAGGTGGCGTATCTTTTGCCTTCGGACCACTATATGTTGCTTTTCCAATTATAACAATCATCTTTTGTATCGTAACCTTTGGAACTTTTGATAGAGAAAAAGAAGATAATCCGTGGACATTTATAATCGGTTTTTGTTTGGCACTAATAGGCTTATTTATGAATTTAGGCGGCGTAGTCCATGAGCTAATATTCTGAACAATATGCGTTAAAGTATTTGATGCAAAAATCACGGAAGGATTACTGTTGCATCAAGCTAATTGATAAAAAAGGGCTAATCCTAATTTTGTTAGATTATAGGGTATTAGAACATTTCAAGAGGAGTTATCTATGGGTTTCCTTAAAGCTACTAGAGAATTTATTGATAGTCAATATCAAACGCCAAAAGGAATTATTGGTACATATATTGGTGAAAAAATGGTGAGACAGCACAAGACTGAAACAAATTGGTCATTAGAGCTAATGAATATTAAACAAGGGGACAGGATTTTAGAGTTAGGATGTGGGGCAGGTTATGCAATTAAATTAATTTTTGAAAAGGACTTAGCTGAAGAAATAGTCGGCTTGGACATCTCTACAACAATCATTCGATCAGCAAGAAGGAGAAACAAAAGGGCAATAAACGAAAAAAAAGTAAAACTAGTACAAACAGATTTCAAAAACTTGCCCTTTCAAAATGAAAATTTCAATACAGTCCTTAGTATCCAAACAATTTATTTTTGGACTGATATAACTGCGACACTATCAGAAATATTTAGGATACTAAAACCAAAAGGAAATATAATCCTTACTTTTTCTGACGGTAAAGAAGAGGAAACCTGGGAAGGAATAAGAGGTATTACTGATAATAAACTAATACCGTCTATGAAGAATGCAGGATTTAGTGACGTATCTTTTATCAGAGGTCCAGATTCAAGAGGGTATCATACTGTTGCTGTTATAGGAAGCAAGGATTCAATGAAACTTTCGTAATGTTCTGTTCCTATATAGCGATGGTAAGGGGACGAAGGCATAATTTTTCCTTTTGATGAGTTTGTTCAAATATAAGGCAGGGAGTTTAAAAGGACCTAAATAAGGTACACAGAGATCCTTCCTTTGGCCATCTGTTCATGTTATTTCTAATGAAACAGTATTAGTAGCTATTACGCAGCAAATAAATTTTATAAAATCAGCCTATCCTCAAACCAGTATGTTATACTATAAACAAACCTTTTATCTTTAAATCTTTTTACATTACCGGTTCCATCTCCCTGCTCAGATCTTGAGCGGGGTTTTTTATTGGAATTATATTTGGAAAAATAAAAACAGGCCCTAGAAAGAGCCTGTTTGTAGAAACGATTTAAGATTAAGCTTTTTGAACGTTAGCAGCTTGAGCTCCACGAGCACCTTGCTCAACGTCAAATGTAACTTTTTGACCTTCGTCTAAAGATTTGAAACCTTCACTTTGGATAGCTGAGAAGTGTACGAATACGTCGTCTCCACCTTCGCGCTCGATGAATCCGAAGCCTTTTTCTGCATTAAACCATTTAACTGTACCTTGTTCCATTTTTGTTGCCTCCTAGTGCGTTATCGCACAACGTATTACTATCCTTGCCCAAAGTGATCATCAAGACGAAAAGTTAATACTTATACTATCCTTTACACCGAACAAAAATAATTCTAATTCATCATAACAGGGATCGAAAAATATAGCAAATCATCCCGGCCATAACTTGGAAAGAGTCTATTCCCGCTGACTATGAAGGTTGCTGTAAGAACAAAGAAGTTATTATGTAAGTCCTTAATCCTAAGCTTTGTAACATCAAGTGGATAGATCCCCGCGCAGCCCATTGTGAAGATTTTATGTTTGCCTCAGATGTTTTCATCATATAGAACAAACTGGTTGGGGAAAACGTGGTTTTTATTAAAGAAATCAAAGGGAATCAATCCGAAGGTAGCGAATAGTTATAGCATACTGGGTGAATCGTTAGGGGTGTGGTTAATGGCCCTTCAGAATTTATATAAATATAGATTTAAAAGAACCTAAAGTATAAAACAGCTGCTACGTAAGGAGTCTTTCCATGGATGCTTTCCTAATCATCGCCTTTACCTTCATTATTTCATTAATTTATTATGCTATAAACTTATACTTTCCAGATAAAAGCAGGCTGAAGTATTACATAGCTTTATCCTTCGGAATCATTGGTATATTTGGCTGGGCATATATATGGTTGGGGAATGGATGGTTATTAGCCGCTGTAGTTAGTACGATTTTATCTTACTTTCAGCTATATCATTGATTACCGCTTTCATTATAGACTTAATCTTTAGGAAGAAAAAATATCAATGAAAATAAAAATAATCATAAATCGATACATATTGTAACTGGAAATGAGGAGATGGATTTGCAACTCATTCCACCATTAGGTTCAGTGATTTATTTGATACATGGATTATTGTAATTAGGGGGCTGTATTCCAATAAATCGAAAGAAGTTGTTATTAGGTTTCATATTTCTTATAGGTATAGTTAGCTTTTGGGTTTGGTATTCCTTACCCAAAGAAATCAATCAAGCATTTGAAGGAATCGTTTACGGAGTTGGAAATAAAAGCAATCAATTAAATGAAGAAGTTACAATTACTATTAAAGGTAAATTGTATAGAAAAATTTTTAACCAAGATCGTTTTAAAGGAACCATAGATATAAAAGGAGAGTTGCCAAAAAATATTATCATTGATAAGAAGGAAGTAGAAGTGGTTTTTATTGAAAACGGCGGCTCTTTATTAATCGGGGATTCCCCCTACGGCTTTTTTTATATAAATAAGGATTTAAGTGAGCTAACTATTATCGTTTACGAACTGCTTGAGTCTGTAAGTGATAATGCCACATATGAATGGGACCCTAAAGGCGGGCTATTAATATCTGGACCTGCAACAAATAGAAAAGAAGCTTTAAACATATCAAACAAATTAATAGAGGATCTACTTAAACCACTTGAATAGATGTTTATTTGTAAAGTTTATATTTTAATTAAGGGTTCGATCATGCAAGAAGGATTGAGGAACAATTTGTTGAATGCCTTATTCAACAAACGGCTAAAAATATACGGAGGTATAGTTATGTGGGTAATATTTGGGGTCATTGCAATAGTAGCAACGTTTATAAATCTTTATATGTATTCAGCAGGGAAGGATTACAAGCTTGCGATGGCGATGGGATTATCATTTACAGCATTAACACTTTGTGCAGATTACAGTTATGTATCTCGGTGGGTAAAAGTAGAAGATTGGGCGGCTTTGGCGGATGTAGTACCTGGTATGGCAAGGGCATTATGGTTTTTGACGATTGTTTCGATCTTACTAAATATAGCACCTATATTTTTAGAAAGAATACGCAGGAAATAATGACTTTTTGTCCTTTCATTTATATAATGTGCAGGCCTTTATGAATAACAAAAGGTGCGTATATTCAATAACAAGGTATGCGCATTGAAGTTGTATGATACTATAAAAAAGTACTACGCCAACATGCAGTAACGGGTTCTCTTGTGAAGTGCCAACGTGAAAAAGCAATCCAATGCATGTTATTTTTATCCTACCCAATAATGTGAACAAGACTAAGTATTGTACTTTGTTTTTTGGAAATAGTTCAAAAAAATTGATTCCAATTGTTTTTAGGACAGGATATACTCAAATTAAATAAAAAACTGATAAAGGCAAACTTGTTGAAAGGCAAGGACGCAAAGCCATGGGCCTTAGTGTAAAGAGATATTTCCTTTGCATATGGTTGCCAGGTTGCCAGACTCCCAAAATGGTGTCTTGGCCATTATAAGGAGCGGAGAATATGAATATCAATAAATACCTCTTATTAAGTCTTGTCTTACTTATGGGTTTTGGTCCTCTTCAAACCCTTTCTCAACCCATTAAAGCTCATGCTAACGCAGGAGTTCCAACGGCAACATGGCTTTGGAATACTTCAACGATTGCTACGCAAGGAAACGAGATCCTTTCATTCGCAGGAAACAATCAAGTTAAGCAAATTTACCTTCAAGTTAATAAAGACATCCCTTTCAATACTTATAAAACATTTATTCAAAAAGCAACTGAAAAAGGCATAGAAATACACGCTTTAGATGGCTCACCACAATGGGTTTCCTCTAAAGGTTCTGCTTATTCTAAGGAATTCTTTAATTGGGTGGGGAACTACCAAAAATCAGCCTCACAGACACAAAGATTTACTGGTATTCATTTAGATATAGAGCCATACCTATATAGTGGCTGGAACTCTAAATTCAAGAATACTGTACTTGCATATCAAAATATTATCAATCATGCTGCTATTACTTCAGAACAACTTGGACTTACATTTGGAATCGATATTCCTTTCTGGTTTGATGAAATTGCCTACAGCAATACTTACGGGAAAGGTAATTTAGCTAATTGGGCGATTAAGACAACAAGCTTTACGACTATAATGGCATACCGCGATCAGGCTGCAGGAGGAAACGGAATTATTGAGCTAGTGAGAAATGAAGTACAATATGCTTCCTCTCTTGGCAAACCCATTGTGATTGGAGTAGAAACTGGCAAATCAGAAGAAGCCAATCTTGTTAGTTTTTATGAAGAAGGTGCTGCTCATATGTATAGTCAGCTTTCTTTAGTGAAGAGTGCGTATCCACAACCGGATGTGACTTTTGCCATTCATCATTTACACAGTTGGATGATAATGGCTCCCTAAGAACATTGGCAAAGGGATAAAAAAAATCACCTTTAGAAAAACCCGCTAAATACCTTATAAAGGTAATTAGCGGGTTTTTCACCTGATTTTGAGTATTAACTGCAGAATTTCTTGTGCCCCTACAGTTACGTCAATCGATTTACTAAGATAAATATGTAAATAAGGGACTATTTTTGAAGAAGAATTACTTCAAAACGAAAATCATTGAAAAATGTTTGACGAATCTAGCAACTACAATGTCATTGCACATGTAACAGCCAGAGATATGCACAAAATGCCGAAAATCCAGCTGGAAATAAGCGAATAACAGAGAAGAATGGGCTTCCATTCTTTTTTTATCGGTAATTTTTTAACTAATTTCATTCAAAAATCCTATTTTCTTTAGTAATTACGACTGTGATTGAAACAATAAAAAGAAGACATCTGGAATCGCCCCAACTTATGCAGTTCCTTAAAATCTGACCTTAACCAACCAGAGTGTTTCGTGTAATATTCTAATAATCGTTTGACTATTTGAAATCCATTGCATATACTGATACTCAAATAAATGTTTGAATGAGAGGTGAGAATTCTTTGAAACATGATGATGTGTGTGAGATAACTTGTTTTGATGGACCTAAAGTGAACCGGGTAAAGGATTCTTTATCTAAACATAATACATTTTCTGTTTCTAAAATGTTCAAGGCATTGGCAGACGATACAAGGTTAAAAATTGCTTTTGCATTAAGTGAAGAAGATGAGCTTTGTGTGTGTGACGTTGCCAATATTGTAGGGTGTACAACCGCAACTGCTTCCCATCATTTACGACTGCTCCGCAACATGGGGCTGGCGAAATATCGGAAAGATGGAAAGCTGGTTTTTTACTCTTTAGATGATGAACATGTAAGACAACTGATTCAACTAGCCTTTACTCATGAAAAGGAGGGGAAAGTTCATGGATAAAGCGATTGAACAATCAGCCGAAAAACATGTATACCGCATACAGGGATTCAGCTGATCAGGCTGTGCGACTACGTTCGAAAAGAACGTAAAACACCTGGAGGGTGTTTCAGATGCAAGTGTTAACTTTGGAGCTTCCAAACTTGTATTATACGGGAATGCGTCCATTGAACAACTTGAAAAGGCAGGGGCCTTTGAGAATCTTAAAGTTATACCGGAGAAGGAACGATTTGAAGAAAAGAAAGAACCATTTTTGAAAAAGCATGCTACGGTCATCACATCATTTGTTTTCTTGCTTATGGGTTGGATTTCCGGACAGTTTAACGGAGAAGAGAATATCGCCTCCATTATTGCTTACGCAGCCTCGATCCTAATAGGAGGCTACCGACTGTTTAACACAGGGTTGAAGAACCTGTATCGCTTAAATTTTGATATGAAAACCTTGATGACCATTGCCGTCATCGGTGCAGCTTTCATTGGTGAATGGGGAGAAGGTGCTACAGTTGTCATCCTGTTTGCCATCAGTGAAGCCCTTGAGACCTACTCAATGGATAAAGCCCGCCAATCCATTCGATCATTAATGGACATTGCTCCAAGGGAAGCCTTGATCAGAAGAGGCAATCAGGAAATGATGATTTCTGTCGATGAAATTCTGATCGGAGATATTATGATTGTCAAACCCGGGCAAAAAATTGCGATGGATGGCATCGTTTTAAAGGGATCTTCAGCTATTAACCAGGCAGCGATCACTGGGGAGTCTGTGCCAGTGGCTAAAACAATTGATGATGAAGTTTTTGCCGGAACTCTTAATGAAGAAGGGCTTCTCGAGGTTAAAGTAACGAAACATGTGGATGACACAACCATTGCGAAAATCATCCACTTGGTTGAAGAAGCACAAGCTGAGCGAGCACCTTCACAGGCATTTGTCGATCGCTTTGCAAAATATTACACGCCGGTCATTATGTTGATCGCTCTTGGAGTTGCCGTCATACCTCCACTTTTCGGAGCTGACTGGAACACCTGGATCTATCAAGGTTTAGCAGTATTGGTAGTCGGCTGTCCATGTGCCCTTGTTGTTTCTACACCCGTATCAATTGTTACTGCAATTGGAAACGCAGCCCGAAACGGCGTATTAATCAAGGGTGGAATTCATCTTGAAGAAATGGGATCGATCAAGGCCATTGCTTTTGATAAAACAGGAACATTAACAAAAGGGGTTCCTGTTGTTACCGATTACCTCTCGGAAGATGGGGCAACAAACGAACAATTAAAAATTATTGCAGCATTAGAAAATGGTTCTCAACATCCACTGGCTACTGCGATCATGAAGAAGGCAGAGGAAGAAAACCTGGATTATAAGAGTGTTGATATTACTGACTTTACCTCGATAACGGGAAAAGGAATACAAGGGAATATCAACGGTGAGACATATTTTGTCGGCAGCCCGAATTTGTTTGAAGAAATCCTGACTGACGGAATTAGGTCCGAACTAAAAGAGAAAATTGAAACCTTACAAAGCCAGGGGAAAACCGTGATGGTTGCTGGAACGTCATCAGAAATTACCGCTTTGATTGCTGTTGCAGATGAAGTGAGAGAAACGAGTCAAACAGTGATTCAAAAACTTCATTCTTTGGGTATCGAGAAAACAATCATGTTAACTGGTGATAACTCAAGGACTGCGAATGCCATCGGAAATCAAGTAGGCGTTTCAGATATTAAAGCAGAGCTGTTACCGCATGATAAGCTTAATTACATTAAGGATCTCAGACAAGAATTTAACCGTGTATCCATGGTCGGTGATGGAGTAAACGATGCTCCTGCGCTTGCAGCTTCAACTGTGGGGGTTGCTATGGGAGGTGCAGGGACAGATACAGCATTAGAAACAGCTGATATAGCCCTGATGGCAGATGACTTAGGAAAGCTTCCATTTACCGTGAAACTGAGCCGAAAAGCTTTAGCGATCATTAAACAGAATATAACCTTCTCATTAGGTATCAAGCTGGTTGCGTTATTGCTCGTCATTCCAGGATGGCTCACTCTCTGGATTGCGATCTTCGCTGATATGGGCGCTACTTTACTTGTTACCTTGAACAGCCTCCGACTTCTCGGAGTTAAAGACAAATAAACAATAGCTTCCCAGGAATGGGAAGCTTCTTTTTTTAAAAGCACTCAAACAGCTTTGAAGGAGAATACTTAAACATAAGGTTGCTAATGTTCAACAACACACTAAAATAAAACAAGCTCAGGGCTTTTTTACGGCTCTGAGCTTTTTGTATACTAACTTAACTATTAAATTCAGTGTGGTTTGCATTGCTATTTCTGCTGCTTCTTTGGAGGTGATATAAGATTTTCCCTGCATTAACGGAAGCCTCAGGGTCTGCTTTCTATTTCCGCAAAATCTTTTCCATTGCTTTCCCTTTTGCTAATTCATCGATCAGCTTGTCGAGGTAGCGTATTTCCCTCATGGTTGGTTCTTCGATTTCTTCCACTCGGACACCACAGATCACGCCTTTGATTAATTCTCTCGAAGGATTCATATGAGGAGCTTCTTCGAAGAAGGTCTCAAAGTCTGTCTTTTTTTCCAGTATTGCTTCTAATTCTTCCTGGCTATATCCTGTCAGCCAGGCGATGATATGGTCGACTTCTTCTTTCGTGCGTCCTTTTCTTTCGGCTTTATTGACATAATGTGGATAGACACTTGCGAAGCTCATTGTATAGACTTTATGTTTGCTCAAGGTACAAACTCCCTTATAATCGTTTACTCCATTATATTATGAAAAATTGGCAGGTTCAAACGCTGCTTTTCTCTGTATATGTTCCAGGTCATCTATTGGAATTTACGAAAGAAAGATATGGTCTCTTGTTCCAATAAAGGAATTTTTTAAATGAAAGTAGAATGATAAGTATTAAATACCAAGAGGGACTGATAGCAGGTCCAGGTTGAAGCTGTAAAAAAGGAGTGACGGTATGATAAGTAAAGATGTGTTGATTATTGGCGGAGGTGTATCAGGACTTTCGGCAGGAATCTACTTGCAGATGAACGGTTATCAAACAGCGATTTATGAAAAGCACTATCTGCCTGGAGGAGTATGCACAGGCTGGTATAAGGATGGCTTTTATATTGATGGGTGCATCCATTGGCTAATGGGGACAAAAGAAGGAACTGGTTATAATCGGATGTGGAAAGAGCTTACAGTACTTGATAATGTGCCAATCTATTATCCTGAAGAATTTTTGAGAATTAAGCTATCAAATGGTGAGGACTTTGTCATCAAACGCGACAAAACTATTTTTATAGAAGAATTAAAAAGACTTGCGCCAGAGGATGAGAACTTTATTGATGAGTTGAATCAATCTTTGAATGATATGGCAAAAGCGGAAGTTTTCTTTGAAAAGCCTGATGATATTGCTAATTTCTTGGATAAGCTGAAAACGTTCAAACAGCTTGGACCTTCAATAAAGGTATATGGAAAGTATTCAAAAATCACGATTGGCGAACTGTTGGAAAGCTTTCATTCCCCTTATCTTAAGGAAGTAATAACTGAAATCATGAAAATGGATGATTTCGTTGCCATTTCGTTATTTACAACCTTAAATAACTTTTTCACAAAGAACGGTGGCATACCAGAAGGAGGTTCTTTGGCTTTTGCGAAAAGACTTGCAGAAAGGTACAAGTCTCTAGGGGGCGAACTTTACATAAGAATGCCGGTTGAAAAAATAATCGTCGATGACAAACATACAGCAACCGGAATTGAACTTCAAGACGGGACCATTGTGGAAGGGAAGAGAATCGTATCTGCAGCTGATGGATTCATTACATATAAACAGTTTTTACAAGATAAGTACATGGATAGTAAAATGAAAAAGTTTTACCAAGAAAGCAAGCCGTTTAAGCCGCTTCTCATTTGCAGCTACGGAGCTGCCGACAAATTGGAAGATATCCCACATGGAGTCAGCATTCCCCTAAACAATGGAATTGATATTGGCGGAGGGAAGCTTGAAAAAAGATTGACAATACGTGTTCAAAACATTGATCACACTCTGAATAAAAAGAAAGGTACAGTCCTTCAGGTTAATATTTTTTCAGAATGGGAGTATTGGGATGAATTGTATAAGGACAGGGAGCTTTATGATAGCAGAAAAGAGCAGTTAGCCAGAGATGTACAACAAGCGATCGAAGAAGTTTATCCGAATCTCATTGGAAGGATCCAATATATTGACGTCGCTACCCCAAAGACATTTTTCCATTTTACCAATGTGTGGAATGGTGCATTTGAGGGTTGGAAACTGACACCTCACAATATAAAAATGAAAATTCCCAAGAAGATTACCGGACTTACAAATGCTTATCATATTGGACAATGGACAACACCAGGTGGCGGAATCCCGATCGCTGCCAAAGACGGCAGAAATATTGCCAGGATACTGTGTCATGAAGATAAAAAGCCATTCTTAACTGAGCAGGGCCAATAGGAACATCAATATGTCAACCAAGGGAGAGGAAGCAAGATAAACATGAGAGGGATGGTAAGTATACGTTTATTGGTTTAAAGATATCAAGAATGAATGTGGATGATAACCAATTAAACAAACTGTAAAAAGAGAACATTCACTACTGCAGCTTTATCTCGGATAGAGCTGTTTTTTATTACAGCGATCAAAGGAAATGCGCTGAAGAGAAAGAATAGTATAAAAGAGTATTTCTTTATGAATTCATAGGGGTGTGGCTGATGGTTAAGACTGTGCTTTCCAACACCAGAAGTAAAAACACTAAATCCCTTTTCGATGGGAGCTCTTTCTTTCGTATGCTTCGCTTTATCTTCTTATTATTTCTGGCCTTCTTACTGGTGTATATCTATTATCTGTACCTAAAAGGCAACCTTCAAAAAACAGTCCTAAATCTCTGGGACAACCATCAAAAGACCATCATTCCGCTATCGATTTTCATTGCCTATACAGGGATTGTTTTTCAATTTGGTGTTTGGAGAGGGAGAAGAAGGTGATGGAAAGCAGAGTGATGATGATCTCTGCTTTTTTCATGATAAGTGCCATCGTCTTAAGCTAACTCCATATCCTTTCACCAATCAATGTCATAGGTGATATACTAATGGTCTAATATAATTGAAGAAACGGATTAGAGCAAAGGAGTCATCAGTATGGCCAATGTACATATTTTTACGAAGAGAGAAGAAATCGCCAACGCAATCATCCATGGAATTGGGGGACTTTTAAGCATCGCAGCCCTCGTCATCCTGATCGTATTTGCGTCCCTGTACGGCACAGCATGGCATGTCGTGAGTTTCACCTTGTTCGGGGTGACCATGGTTCTTTTATATACATCCTCAACCCTCGTCCACAGCTTTCCGCCCGGAAAAGCAAAGGACGTCTTTGAAGTCATGGACCACTCATCCATCTATTTCTTCATTGCCGGTACCTACACACCATTCCTGTTCATCGCCGTCAAAGGAGCATTAGGATGGACGCTGTTCGGAATCGTCTGGGGACTTTCCATAGCAGGAACTGTATTCAAATCATTGTTCGTCAAACGCTTCCTGCACACCTCCACCGTGTTATATGTCGTCATGGGCTGGCTGATCGTATTCGCCTGGGGTCCACTGACACAGAATGTATCAACACAAGGATTGGTATTCCTCGTGATTGGAGGAGTCCTGTATACAGTCGGAGCCATCTTTTACGTCTGGCGCGGGTTCCATTACCACCATGCGATATGGCATGTGTTTGTATTGGCCGGATCGATCATGCATTTCTTTGCGGTGTTGAGTTTGCTGCCTTGAAGCTAAATAATATCGATAAAAATCGGAGGGGCATTGCATGCTTACTGTAGAGATTAGAAGGCCGAAACCTGAGGATAGAGAGAAGTTGAATGATTTTTTTAGAACGGTGATTACCGATACGTTTATTCAAGAAGGTATTGGGGATCAATTGGATGATCTGAATGAAGAGATCAAAGGGAAAAGAAGATACTTAGAAAGTGATTATCTAAGCAATGGTGAAAACCGGTATTTTCTAATTGCTTTCCAAGGTGACAAAATCATTGGCTCTATTGAATATGGCCCAGCAAATGAAATCATAAGGAAATGTGCAAAGAATTCTTATGATCATCTTTTGGAGGTAGGCACAGTATTCGTTCATCCTGATTACCAAAGGAATGGAGTAGGGAACCTACTTTTGAAGGCAATGTATGACACCTTGCATCAAAGAGGGATTGAAGAATTTTGGTTGGATAGTGGGTATAAAAGGGCCCAATCCATCTGGAAAAAGAAATTTGGAGAACCAGAGATCTTATTAAAGAATTATTGGGGTGAAGACTTTGATCATATGATTTGGAGAGTGAGGGTCAGCGAAGTAAAACACACAGCTCCAGGTGGAAATCGATGATTTTGATGAAAAGAATGGAGTGTAAAGCTTGAAATACAGATAGAATCTTAACAGGAGAGAGGCGGAATCAATGGAAGAGAGAAGAGTTCTCTCAAAACCTGATCGTTATGCTATTTGTGCAAGGGAAGACGAGTCCATAAAGGAATTTTATAAGGGTATATTTGAGGAAGTTTATATCTTTTTCCATCCATTCATCAAACCAGTGTCCATGGATGCCGACCTTTTTTATACTGATGAGAAAGTGGATAAAGATCAAATGATCCATCATTGTGAAAAGGTTTCCTGGAAACAGTTCATGGAACTCAGCGGGTTAAACAGTTATGACGAAATCGATATCGGTCTGCGAACCAGGATTCTCGGATTAAAGAAAGAGTTTCAGGTTAAAAAACTGGGAAAAGTGATTGATACCATCTGTGAACAGCACCAACTCATCCCTCCAGACGAAGGATTCTTGCCAGAACTTATCATCAATGACCTCTTAGCAGCAATCAAAAAAGAAAACTACGATTGGATCTGGGTAGGCGATGAATTCTGCACCGAAAGAAAACTAGAATATATCGATGACCTCATCAGCCAGGATACATTAACAAGACATAATCTCTTCACACATGATCAATCCATCCTGATCACCACCCATTGGGACAGCCATTTCTCCATGATTTGTTGTGACTCCAAGGAGAAGCTTAAGAACATCATCAAAACATGCAACCTTGAGGGCTTTTACTGCGATGAGAAGACAGAGATCTATTGGAGTGTGCGGAATGGGAGTAAGTAGGGAGTATTACCGTGTGGGAAACTGCATAAGAACAGACAAGCCTCGTATTGGGTAAGCGGGTTTGTCTTTTTAATTGCTGCAAACATTTCTGTAAGAAAATCCTCTTGCACATAGAGATTAGAATAATAAGTTAGCGTACAAAGGAAAAGGGTATCTAACTTATAAGAAAGCTTCCCAATTATAAACAGAAAGGATAATGTGCAGTGGCTATAGCAAGAGATTTTTTCATGGCGTTGTCAAAAAATCAGTTATTAAATGCTAGTGCAAAAAAATGGGGATTCAAGCTCGGGGCAGGTAAGGTTGTTGCAGGAACGGATACAGACGGAATGGTCCAATCAGTGAAGAATTTAAACTCTAATGGTATTAGCGCTACCGTAGACCATCTAGGTGAATTTGTGCGTTATGAGCATGAAGCAATAGAAGCCAAAGAGAATGTCCTAAAAACATTGGAAGCCATTAAACAATCGGGCGTAGACGCACATTTATCGATTAAATTAACACAGCTCGGCTTAGATGTGGATCAAGACTTTTGCCTGAAAAATATCCAGGATATCATGAAAACAGCAAACCATTACGGAATATTTGTAAATATAGATATGGAAGATTACAGTCATCTCCAAATGACGTTTGATATAGTAGAAGAGTTGCGTTACGAATACGATAACATCGGAACTGTTATTCAGGCATACCTATACCGTTCAGAAAACGATCTTGATAGGTTGAAGCATACACGCTTACGTCTCGTAAAAGGCGCATATAAAGAAAATGAACAAGTATCCCTGCAGAGAAAAGAAGAAATAGATGCGAATTACTTGAAACTGATCAAGAAAAGATTGCTGCATCCAGGTTTCACATCGATCGCGACACATGATCATCATATTATAAATGCAGTGAAACAATTTGTGATCGAAAATAATATTCCGAAAGATAAGTTTGAATTCCAAATGCTCTATGGTTTCCGAACCGGTATGCAGCTGGAACTAGTAGAAGAAGGATATTCCTTCTGTACCTACGTTCCATATGGGCATGATTGGTATGGTTATTTCATGAGAAGACTGGCAGAACGACCGCAAAATTTGAATTTGGTTTTGAAGGGCTTAGTGGCGAAATAGAAATGAGTTTTTTTTCAGCAAAATGGGATATCTTTGACATCATGGACTGCTCATCATCCTGTTGACTGTACAAATCCATCGTGCATTTGGGTACGAAACTGATAGCATATTAGTGCGTAAAGCGGCAGTATACTTGATACTGTCGCTTTTTGTTATTGTAAAATTTCTTCGAAGGTCAATACTTTCAGATTAAATGGTATGAATGATAAGCATCAAGTAGTTCTAGTGAATATCATTAAATGTATGGAATAAGAAGAGTTAATCTCCATGTATATTGAAATTTTTTTATATTGTTCCCGATTTTGATTAATACTATTGTAAAAGATAATGTTGGAGGATGGCTGCAGATGACCGAGGAACAAGGAAAACGGCTAAATGAGATCCTGGAGTTACAAGAGAAAGTTGTTTCGCTGTGGATGGATTACTGGAAGGATTTTTCACACATTGGCACAGGTCCATTCTGGGTCATTTTGATTATGCTAGTTGTGCCTCTCATTATTGTTTATTTTAAAATTGATAGAACCAAGCCTTTTCAAATTGCGTTTTATGGTTTTAATATACACACTTGGTTTACTTATTCCGATGCAATTGCCATGAGGACTGGTCATGTATATTATCCGTATCAGGTAATCCCCATTATGCCAGTGAATTTTGCCCTGGATGCTTCGCTTGTACCTGTCACCTTCATGTTAGTCTATCAGTGGTGTATCAATAACAATAAAAATGTATTGCTTTACGGTGTTTTAACGAGTGCTTTTTTCTCTTTTGTATTCAAACCTCTAATGGCTGCCTTTAATTTAATTAAACTAGGCAATGGTATGAATTACTTTTATCTCTTTCTCAATTATCTGCTCATCTTATTTTTAGCCATGATCCTAACTAAAGTCTTTATTTACTTAAAACACCATCCAAAAACAAAAACAAACTAAAATTTTATAAAAGAAATGGTGTTTAAGGAAAACGCATACTAGGCTATTACAGGAGTCGGCTATTTATATTACATTCGTTTGGATTTGGATTTCACTTTCACTCTTAGGGAACAGAAGAAATGAGCTGAAAAATAACGTAAAAAAGAGTTAGAGGACAGATCCACGTCTTCTAACTCTTTTTGATATTTTTCAAAAGGTCTTCTAACCATTTGATATATAGCTCATTCGATTCCTTGTAATGCCTGTGGATCAATTGGGGAAGCTGTGCTGGATATTCGGTTTGGACCGAATTTTCTTCCTTCAGCTCGATGATCCAGCTTTGGATGTTTTCCTTTATTTCATCGACGTTAGATGAGTGAATGAAAAGGGTGGCGGGGTAAAGTGAGCGGGGCTCCTTCAGCCTTTGTTCAAATACGAGCTGAATTTCTTTTGACAGTTGAGTTTTTCCTTCATCCGTTATGGAATAGACAGTCCTGTTCGGACGATTATTGACTTGTTCTTCTTTTTCCGCTTTCACCCACTCATGCTTTTCAAGCTTTCTGATCGCATGATAAATGTTCCCATCCGTCACCGGGAAGAGGTGGTCCCATTTATTTTCAATGATGGTTTTCTTCATTTCATATGGGTGATAGGTCTGATCCTGTAACAAGCCTAAAAGAACAATTTGGATTGACATGTGATTCACTTCTTTCCGGATATCATTAGTGCCTTCTGGCAAAATAATTGGGTTTTAGTCCCATTCATTCTACCTAGATGGAATTTTCCAGTCAAGCATCTGCGCGAAGGTATAAAGGACGAACAAAAAGCATGGTTTTTAGTGAACCATGCTTTTTGTATGGAATTAAATTGACCTATTGGGCAGAGAAACCGCCGTCAATGACCAGTTCAGCACCTGTGATGTAGGAAGCATCATCTGAAGCCAGGAACAGTACCGCGCGTGCCACGTCATCAGCTTGTCCCAGTCGCTGCAAAGGTGTGGCCATAATCAGGCGCTGTACAACCTCGCTGGATTCTGACAAGTTTTCCGTCATAGGTGTTTGGATGACACCAGGGAATACAGTATTCACGCGAATTCCAAATCTGCCATAGGCCGTGCTTGCTGCACGGGAGATGGAACGAACGGCACCTTTTGAAGCAGTGTAGGTATTCACTCCCATACCAACCATAGCAGTATAACTTGAAATATTCACAACAGCCCCTTTGTTTTGCTTAACCATATGTGGGAGCACATGTTTCATACCTGCAAATGGACCAAAACCATTAATTCGCATCATCAAATCCCAATCTTCAATAGTTGTTTCGTCCATCTGCTTTTCAGTTGCAATACCGGCATTATTGATCAAGATATCGATTCTTCCATGATCAGCGATAATCTCTTCAACTGCCTTCTTCCAATCTTCCTCAGACATTACATTCAACAACTTGCCTTCAATGGAATCATGCTGACTGACTACATCAAGCAGTTCCTTATTAATATCAGCGGCAATGACATAAGCTCCTTCTTCAACAAAAAGCTCAGACATTCTTTTTCCCATACCTGAAGCCCCGCCAGTAATCAGCACAATCTTGTTATTAAATTTCCCCATCTTAATTCCTCCCTTTGGTTTGTTCATTCATATTATATAATGTTTATTACTTTGCGCAAAGTAATAAGTTTTTCCAAGGCAGATGCGATCATTGTTGCAATTTCTGGCAGATCGTCATCTGAATAAAAAAATTTCAAGTGTGCCTCAGCCTATGGAAAGACACATTTGGAACTATGTCAGGAAATGCTTGCAGTAAGAGAAAAAAATAATCTTATTAGCTCAACAATAGAAGAAGAATGCCAAAAAATAAGAAGGAGTAGATTCCTATGGTAAATAGACAGACAGTAGATGTAATGCAACGAATCGTAATCCCATTCATTAATGAATAAAATGATGAGATGGAGTTGGTCGTTATGGGGAGAAGCAAGTGGGCGAATCCTTTTACTCTATATAGTTATGTAAAAAGAAGATGATTTCCAAGATTGGAACATGGTAAGGTAGTACTGGGATTATTCTGATGGAAGCATTGAGTACGTCCCTTTGCTCCCAATGAAAGAGGTGTATGATGAGTAATAGTAAACCGGTTATTGAAACAATGAAATATCGGCAATCGATTAGAACATATGATACAAAAAAGCTTTCGGAAACTGATTACGAAAGGATCAAAGAATACATAGCATCTGAAAACAATTTAATAGGACCTTTTGGCAATAAAGGCCGAATTGAGCTTATTCAGATTACCAACAATGTCTCAGAAAAAGGGATCAAGCTTGGCACCTATGGATTTATTAAAAATCCGCAGGTCTATCTGGTCGGTCTTTGTGAAAATAAGACCTACTCCTTGCTGGAATTCGCTTTTACATTTCATAAAATGGTGATTTATTTGACAGAGCTTGGACTGGGAACATGCTGGATGGGAGGCACCTTCAGCAGGAATTCCTTTGAAAGAGAAATTCAGCTTTCAGAAGGAGAGTTCATTCCATGTATCACGCCATCGGGCTATCCTCAACAAAAGCAAAGAGTTTTCGATAAAGCACTGCGTTATGTAGTGAAAGCCGATAATAAAAAACCGTGGGATCAGTTGTTTTTTGACGGGAAATTTGCAAATCCGCTTGATAAAACAAATGCCGAACAATTTGAAATCCCCATCGAGATGGTGAGGCTGGGGCCTTCAGCATCAAACAAACAGCCATGGAGAATTCTATTGTCGGAAGATCGGCAAAACTGCCATTTTTATATTGAACATACCCCAAATTACAGCACAAGGCTGGGATATGATATGCAAATACTCGATATTGGCATTGCGATGGCTCAGTTTGAGCTGGCATGCGATGAACTGGGAATCAAGGGTCACTGGAAAATTGCAGACCCTGGACTAGAATTACCGAACAGTCTGACAGAGTATATGGTTAGCTGGACACAGGATTAAAAAGTAGAAATACCTCCTATCAGTAAAAAATGAGCGGAAGAAATCACTGAGAAAGCACTTCTTTATTAATAATAAAGATCAATAATAAAACATAGTTCGAGGGATACTCATAAAGTTCCCTCGAAACGCAGGCACGTTTTCTCGGCAAGGAACTTTTTCATTAATTTACGGATTCGAAAATGAAGAGACGGCAATTTTATCACTGCCGTCTTTTTGTATGAAAAAATCTATTCATTGCTGTTGAGACGAGTTTTTGAAGGATTACAGATCTTTTTATGGAATATAAATCATCATGGCAAAGAAATTGCGGAATGACGCGAAAAATGAAATGAAATTGATCAGAATTGCCATTCAATGGAGGCTTATCATGAATTACGAGAGTATAGTCGATGTAAAAGGGTTGAAAAAACAGTATGGCAGCTTTACTGCTGTTAAAGGCGTTTCTTTCCAGGTGGAAAAAGGAGAAATTTTCGGCCTGCTTGGTCCGAATGGAGCTGGCAAAACGACCACGATTGAAATGTTGGTCGGCCTTAGAAAGCCAGACGAAGGAACTGCCTTACTTTCAGGCTACGATGTGATCAAAGAAGTGAACAAAGTCAAAGAGGTAATCGGTGTACAGCTTCAGTCGACCTCCTTGTTTGAATTGTTAAAAGTAGAAGAAATCCTGCATTTGTATGGAAGCTTTTATCCGACTCATGTTGATATCAATGAACTAATAGGCGATATGCTGTTGACAGAGAAGAGGAAGGATCGAATCAAAGGGCTATCGGGCGGACAAAAGCAGCGTCTTGCCATCGCACTTGCGTTAATCCACGATCCGGACGTTATATTCCTTGATGAGCCAACAACAGGACTTGATCCCCAGGCAAGAAGGACTCTATGGGATATCGTCCTCCGTTTAAAAGAGCGAGGAAAAACCATCATCCTCTCGACGCATTACATGGATGAAGCCCATGTGCTCTGTGACCGCATTGGTATCATGGACCAGGGAGAATTGATTGCTCTTGATACACCACAGAATCTAGTTAAAAAGCTTCAGTCCACGAGTTCTGTGGAATTCCATTTGAGCAATCCTCCAGAGCAAGACTGGTTCATGAAGATGGATGGAGTAGAGGAAGTGTCGATCAAAGACAACTTTGTCCAGTTGTATACGGATGATGTTCAAGTCACCTTGACCGCTTTGATACATGCCTCTGCTGAACATCCATTCAAAATTGAAGACTTACAGACACGATCGGCGACATTAGAGGATGTATTCATCCACATGACCGGAAGGAGCATCAGAGAATCATGAGGGCTTATTGGCAATTAACGCTCGCACAATTACGGATTTTTGCACGAAACAAACAGGTTTTGTTCTTCACTTTGCTTTTTCCGATCATCCTGATGCTGGCCCTTGGAACTTTTGCCGGAAATGACAGCAATCTATCTCTAACAGTAGGACTGATCGACGAGGATCAAACAGTTGCTTCAAAGGAATTAACCGATCGTTTTTACATAAACGAGGGGCTTGTGGTGAAAAAGTTCAAAGATGATAAAAGTGGGAAAGAAGCTTTGAAAAATGGAGACATCCAGCTGTTCATGGAAATTCCAAAAGGATACGAAGTGAAACTGGAGGACCAGAAAGAGTCTTCAACACTTCCTGTCTATTATAATGAAAAAAACCTCACAACCTCAGAGCTCGGCCTAACTGTTGTGAATGGAATCATTGATCAATACAGCAAGGACCTTACCGACTACAAGCCTGTCGTAACGATTGAAAAAGTGGGAATCAAAGCACTGACCATCCGTTATGTTGACTTCCTTGTTCCAGGAATCGTCGCCATGATGATTATGAGCAACAACATGAACGGAGTCGCCGGCCAAATCTCCGCCTGGCGTGAAAGAGGAATTTTGCGAAGAATGCAAGGAACGAGACTGAAAGCCAGCACCTTCATCGCCGCACAAATCACCGCCCGCCTGCTGCTCAACGGAACCCAGGCGCTGCTCGTCGTTCTGATCGCCCATTTTGTCTTTAGTATTCATGTCGCTGGATCCTGGCTTGCCTTGATTTTCTTCATCATCCTTGGCACACTAGCTTTCATGGCACTCGGATTCATTATCGCCGGAATCGCGAAAAATCCAGAAAGCGCCGGCCCGATTGCAGGATTCATTACCTTCCCGATGCTGTTTCTTGGAGGAGTGTTCTTCCCGATTAATAATATGCCCGACATCATCCAGCCAATCGTGAAAATCCTGCCAATCGCCCATTTGAGTTCCGCCTTGAGAGAGACGATGAATCTTGGTACACCATTCCTTCAATTAGGGACAGAAACACTGATCCTTGGTGGTTGGTTAATTGGCGGCTTTATTGTCGCAAGTTATGTGTTTAAATGGGAGTAGGCCAGTGAGCTGGTGAATGCAGTTTGACCAGGGAAGGCATCCAGGAAAGTGTCAAAAGATTATTTTTTGAAAAATATAGGTATCTTTTCGATTTAACGAAAACTAAACACTCGACAGCCATTGCGACGATAACACTAGCATAAATAGTACAGCCTTATCTCTTGGGGGATAAGGCTTTTTTGTTGCTTGAGTTCATAAACTTTAAGGGATCGATACAAAAATTTCACATGAAGACTTTAGTTGAAATTTAAGATTGTACACTTCTAACAAAGGATCAACTGAAATAAATTAAAATAGAATTTACTATTTTCAATAGGTTAATAACGTTAATTTATGGTACCATTTTGAGATATGAACAATATATAGGAGAATCTTGAATGAAAAAGAAAATAAATTATTTAATGTTACTTTTAACAACCATTCTTATTGTTGGTTGTACCAGCGTAGATGATCCATCCGTAACAGATGGAAAAAAAGAGTCACAAGAAGTGACTACAGTTAACACAAATGAAGATACTGAAAAAGAAGAACCGACCAATAGTGTGGATGATGAACCAGCAGAAGAGGAAACACCAACCCAACCCAATAATGAATTGTTTCAAGGATACAAACTTATTGAAGTGGATGGCGGTGATTTGTCTGGATATCGTGAACCAAATGTCGTCGTTGACATTGGTTTTGGAGACAGGGAATATTGGGCATTTACCAATGAATACGGGCAACTAGTACGTGTCATAGCTGACGAAATCATTCTCCAAGATGACCGTAACGAACCTGTATTATCTTCTGGCAGATACTACTCTGATGAAGCAAAGGTTCCCGGTGTCGTAAGTGACGTTTTAGATGAAGGACATGTGATTGCTGATTCTCTTGGAGGGGTATCGAATGCTTATAATATTACCCCTCAAGATAGTGCACTCAACCGACATGGTGATCAAGCTTATATGGAAGATGTGATCCGTAAAGCAGGCGGAGCCACTCATTTTGAAGCAATCATCACATATCCGAACAATCAAACGCAGATTCCTTCAAGCTATAAGTATACTTATACAATAATGGGTAACAAAATCGTTGATGAATTTGACAATGCGAATCCTGAGGTAGTAAATGAATCAACCGGTTCAACAGTAAGTGAGCCTTCCGATTCAACTAGTTCAAACACAAACAGTGATATCTCAAGCGTTGATACAAACGGAAATGGACAGGTGACGATTAAAGAAGCAAAAGCCGCAGGTTTCAGCATGCCAATCACGAGTGATCATTGGTTATACCAATATATGGACGATCGTGATAACGACGGTATGGTTGGTGAGTAAGTCCCTATAACAACATAAAGGCAGAATAAATGAACGAAGAACATTACCTCGTTGGTTCAAAACAATTTGAGAATGAGTGTCTGTGCAATAACAACTGAAGGTCATAGTCATAGCAACTAAATTTGTATGGTGATTTACATTCGCGGCAGTTTACAAATTGCCGCTTTTTTATATGAGTATCAAAAATGTTGCATTAAGGAAACAAACGCATAGTTAACTACGTGTTTCATCTTGTGAAAAAAGTTTCTAATGGTCTTAAAAAGGAGTCATTTCCTTGAAAAAAGAACAGACCATTATTGTTGGCAAAATCCTAAAAGCGCTACGAAAAAATCTACTGCTTAGTCAAGAAGATTTAGCAGACTTTAGCCACAAAGACCGGAATACAATCAGTGACCTTGAAAGAGATCAGTACAATCCCTCGCTTGATACCATCTTTAGATTAGCCGCTGTACTAGAAATGAAGCCATCACAATTAGTAAATAAAATAGAAGAAGTAGAAGAAAACGCGGAATACATTAATGTCTTGCTTAGGGAAATAGAAGAGATAAAGATCATTAATAAAAAAAACAAAAGGTCCCAATAGAATGGAGAATTCCTATATGAATTCATTAGAGTATATAGACCGCAGCGTATCCCTGCTCATTAATGAGTATAATGATGAGATTGAGATGGAAATCATTAAATATCAGGATCATTATAAAGTAGTCGTGACTATATGCCAGGAAGATCCGCCTTATAAGGATTTTATTGGGATTGGGACTGATAAAATGAGTGCGAGAGGGGCTGCAAGGAAGGCATTGAGGGAGTTGTATTCCATTGCATATCAAAAGTAGGGGAGTAATCAAACGATTACTCCTCATTTCTTTTTTATTTATCGTTTATATTAATTTAATCGACTTTCTTTCGGATTTATTATGGTAATATATATAGCATGGAATTAGTATGCATATTATTTGTCATTTTAAGGTTAATATAATATGCTGCTGTTAAAGGTATTTAATGGGGCGATGAAATTGAGAAATATAAAGGACAAATACCAGTTAATTGATTTATTCGCTGGTGCTGGTGGTTTAAGTAACGGTTTTGTACAAACGGGCAAATTTGAAGTGGCAGGGGCTGTCGAAATAAATGCTGAGGCAGTCCAGACTTATATAGAAAATCATGAGAAAAATAATAACATTATTATCAATTCACCAGAAGGTAAAAGTGATATCACAAAAATAAATTTCAAGGATTTTATGCAAAATAGACATATTAACCCATTAGAAGCAGTGGTAATTGGCGGGCCACCATGTCAGGGATTTTCAAATGCAAATAGACAAAAGAATTATTTAATATCGGGAAATAATCAACTTGTTAAAGAATTCGCAAGAGCAATTGATGAAATTAGACCAATTGCTTTTTTAATGGAAAACGTTAAAACAATGAATTCCTTGACTCATAAATTCTTTGTAACTGAGCATAGCGATAGTGGTATTTTCGCTTATAGTTCAGAAGAACACTTAAGAAAAATTAATGGAGATCAAACGCCATTTTGGAGAGATGATGAACTTATATTACTGGAAACAGAAAGAACAACAAATAAGAATTTATTTAATGAAATTGTCAGGATGACAGATTTTTCCCCTATTATAACGGAAGAAACTCAGCTTTCCAGGTTGAGAAGTGTTGTTCGTAATTTAAATAAATCCAATCTATACAATCCGATAACAAATAAAGAGAAAAAAGAGCTTTTAGAAATCCACAAAATTATTGAAGCGCTCTTAGAATATAAATGTGAAAATAAACAAATAGAACAAGAAATAAAAGAAATTATAAGTTCTGCTATTGATACTTTAAGAATAATAACTACCGGAAAAAATACAAATAATAATATCGCGCTTACTAACCTTCAGGGGTTTTTAGAAGTAAATCAGGTCCTTAGATATCTAAGTGAGCTTGCGAAAGAAAAAATTGTTACCATAGGAGAACCCAAAGTTTTAGAGGGTAATAAACTAAAGATAGTAGTAGGTGTAAAGTCATATAATATTGTAGTTTATTTGGAGAAATTCTTTAGTTATTTAGGGTATAAGATAGAATCAGGAATTGTGCATTCAAATCACTATTGTGTCCCTCAAAAGCGTCAAAGGTTTATGATATTAGGTGTTAAGTCAAATGATATGAAACCAGATACAAAAATCGAGTTTCCTCCTCCAGTTGAGCACTTAAAAGAAGAATTTACAGTTAAAGATGCAATTGGCGATTTGGAAAATATCACTCCATCAGTACATGTAGATCATAACAAACTTGACTATAATGTGAGTTCTATTCAAACTGTGATGCAAAACTATTTTCGTTCTGGTATGGACGAGAAAGTGATTTATAATCATGTTAATACCAATAGTGAGCCTTTAAGCAAACAGAGGTTTGAAGAAATAAAAAAGAGTGAAGGAAAGAACTTTCATAGCTTATCAAAAGAGCTGAAAGAGATCTCTTATACTGATGCTTCTCGTACACAAAATACAGTATATTTAAGGTTAAATTACGACAGCCCATCCCCTACTGTTATAAATGTTCGAAAGTCGATGTGGCAACATCCTAAGAACGCAGTTGCTTTAAGTATAAGAGAAGCAGCTAGGTTACAATCATTTAAAGACAATTATATTTTTAAAGGGTCTAAAGATAAGCAGTATCAGCAAATAGGAAATGCAGTACCTCCGCTTATGGCTAGGGCTATGGCAGAACAAATATTGCATTACTTAGGAGATAAGCCTATCCAATATATTAAAGATGAATTAAAGTAATTAAAAGGCAGCAATCCATTCGAGGGTTGCTGTCTTATTTATTAATAATTTGTTAGAATAATATAAAGGTAAAAATAGTAAGCAGAGTAAACAAAATGGGAGAATATTTATGGAAACTATAAATACTCAGCCGTCTGCTACTCCTGTAATACAAGCATTAAGGAGTATTGGATATAATTCTCAAACAGCAGTGGCAGATATTATTGATAACAGTGTGGATGCACATGCAGATCATGTCCGCATTAACTTTGTATATGACATGGGTGATGGTTTTATTAGGATTGAAGACAATGGAATTGGTATGTCCGATATAACACTCCAACAAGCAATGACCATAGGTTCCAAAGACCCTCGAAATAAAAGAGCCAAGGATGAACTTGGGCGATTTGGAATGGGATTGAAAACTGCTTCATTTTCATTAGGAAAAAGACTATGTGTAATTTCTAAAAGTAATGGCATAGTGTCTGAACGGTGTTGGGATTTGGATTATGTCAGTGAAAAAAATCAGTGGCTAATGTTCAAAACAGTTCCATATGAAATAAAAAGTAAAGTTGGCCAAATTAATGGAGATAACGGAACAATAGTCTTTATAGACAGACTGGATCGTTTCAGTGGATTCGGTACCAACAAAATCCTCAAGCATGATAGTTATAATTCTAAAGTAAAGCGAATACAGAAATATTTAGAAATGGTATTTCATGTGATGATAGAGAGTGGTTTAACCATTACTATAAATGACAATAAGTTGGACCCATGGAACCCTTTTTTGGAGGGGAATCCGAGACGAATTGAAGGGGAAGAACAACTTATAAGAGTTAATAAGAACATAATGAAAATTACTCCATATGTCTTACCACACCCAAGTACTTTTAATATGTTGGATTATAAAAATGCTGGTGGAATTAAGGGGTGGCGAGATCAACAAGGATTTTATATTTATAGAGAGAACCGAATGGTTAGTTATGGAGATTGGTTTGGAATGTTCTCCAAGGATATTCCTTCAGAATTAGTTAGAATTAAAGTTGAATTTACTAATGCAGCAGACGACGACTGGAAAATAGATGTGAAAAAATCCTCAATTTCAGTTCCAGATGAGGCAAAGGAAGATCTCTATGCAATTGGGAAGCACAACAGGCATATATCAAAAGAAATAATGCTATACAGAACAAAAGCTGGTAGATCTGGCGAAAAAATCAAAGGTTCATTAAATACTTGGGAACTTGCAACAGACGATATTAATAGTTCCTATACATTGAATAGGAATCATCCTATATTAACTGAAATTCTTAAAAATGTTGATAATAATATCGGTAAAACAATAAATGTATATCTCAAATTAGTGGAGTTAGGTTCGCCCAATAATCTCTTACAACCTGTTAGTATGGTAAAAAAAGCAGAACAGGAGCTAGAAGAGAAAACAAAAAAGCTTATCCTTGATTATGCAGAAATATTATTTAGTACAGGGATAGATTTAGATATAGAAAAGGTAGCAGAAACAATCTCTATGATGTCAGGGTTTGAAGGTGTAGAGATATTTACTATAAAAAAAATCATTGAAAGAGACGTGTTAACAAATGAATAAAGAGATTCGTGAGGACTATTTAGTAACTTTTGAAAATCTTTATACAGCCTTTAAGAATACCGGTTTTGAAAATCCATTAGATATCGCATTAGAAAAGGCCCAAGAAAAGATAGAAAAAAGGTATGGAGAAATTACATCTGATGATTTGGAAAGTTTGGCTCTGGAAGCTTTTTCAATTTACGGAGAGATAAATGTTAGGAAAGCGACTACAATTAGAAGTAAAGTTAATGTTCCATGGTTTAAGGGTACTCATCCTACTTATTCTTACTTTTGGCCGCGTTATGAAAAATACCTAAAGCAAATAAAAAAATGGCCAGTTGAAACTGTGGAATCAATTAATGATACAACAAACGAAATTTTAAAAAGTATTGGTAATCCAAAGAGTGACCAGTCATTTGATAAAAGAGGACTGGTTTTAGGATATGTTCAATCGGGGAAAACAGCTAACTTTACTGGTTTAATAAATAAAGCTTTTGACGTTGGCTATAAATTAGTGATTGTCCTAGCAGGAATGCATAATGATCTGCGTTCCCAAACTCAATTGAGATTAGAACGTGAGGTTGTAGGAACAGTCAATACTATTACGGGTGAGAAACATGGTGTGGCCCAAGTTAGAACGGGGGGAACACAAATTGAAACATGGACTACAGTGCAGGATGATATATCAACCAACAATACAATAGGTATTAAGAACCTTGATAAGCCGATATTGCTTGTAGTGAAAAAACAAAAAGATGTTTTGCCGAAATTAATTGATATATTAAGAAATAGTATAAGGCTTTCCGAGATGAGTCCCCCAGTGTTAATTATTGATGATGAAGCAGATCAAGCCAGTGTTGATGCTTCTGGCAAACCTGCGGACGATCCAAGCCGAATTAACCATTTAATAAGAGAGTTATTAAGTTTATTTGAACAGAAATCATATGTGGGATATACCGCTACTCCCTTCGCTAACCTTTTGATAAAGGCAAATGCCAACCATTCAGAGATAGGAAAGGATTTATATCCAAAAGACTTTGTAATTGCATTGCCAAAACCAAGGGGATATTGCGGTCCAGATGAATATTTTAATACGACTGGCTATTTAGAAGACAACAAGCCAATGTATATTAGGTATTTAAAACCTAAAGATATTGAGGTTTTAGATAAAATAAGAACAAAGGATGACGCTGATTTATTTATCGAAGTACCAGATTCTATGAAAGAGGCAATATATTCTTTTTTGATCTCTGTTGCAATCAGAAATTTGAGAGAACAAATTGGAGAACATAATTCAATGTTAATCCATACTTCAAGGTTAACTGATATTCAAAACTCAATGTATGGTGTTATTAAAGAATTCTATAAAAGATTATCGAACGACCTAATTTATAATTATAAAAGTGAATACTTAGATATTCTTAAAGAATTGTATGAAGAAGACTTTTTACAAGTGCAAAGGAACACTAAATCTTCCCAACAATTCACGGAGTTTTCATGGGAAGAAGTATACAAACAAATTAAAGTTGTTGCAGGAAAAATTGAAGTGATGGAAATTAACGGCGAGAGTGAAGATGTCCTCGAATACGACAAATATAAAGAAAATGGACTCTATGTGATTGCGATTGGCGGGAATAAGTTATCAAGAGGGTTAACATTAGAAGGTCTAACAATTTCGTACTATTATCGTTCTAGTTCTATGTACGATACACTAATGCAAATGGGACGCTGGTTTGGTTTCCGTAATGGTTATATGGATCTTTGTCGAATCTTTACTAGTGAAGAAATTGCTGAAAATTTCGAGTACCTTGCTGGGGTTATGAGTGAGTTAAGAAAAGAGTTTGAGATATTTGCCCAAAATGAAGATATGACACCAGAAGACTATGCTATAAAGATGTTAAAGCATAAATCAATGACTGTAACTAGTCCAGCTAAAATGGGAACAGCAGAGTCACCTATCATTTATTCAGGCACGATGCAACAAACTCGTAGTTTCGAAAAAAACCAAGAATTTTATGTTAACAATATGGATGCTACGGTTGAATTAGTTAACAGTATAGAAGATTTTGCAGTGGAAAATTATAGAACAAAGTATCATATTTCTAGAGACGTTCCCAGTCATATTGTAGTTGATTTTCTAAAAAAGTATAAGACTATCTCCTCAGCTAGAATTGTTAATAGCAAAAAGATAGCAGATTATATTATTCAAATGAATAACAAGCAATTCTTAGAAAAATTTAATATCGCTATTGTAGATATAACGGAAGCTACTTTAAAAAGCCAGAAAGCGATAAATAACGGAATTAATAAGTGGAATGTAAATCTAGGGAAATTACACATTGAAAGTGCAGTTATACGTAGTATCGATCAGAATAAAAGTAAGGGAACAGGGGTTATAGATATAGGTGCAATAGTTGCCGCGAATCAAGAATTTATTGATATAGAGAATCGTACTAAAGATAAAATTACAAATTTAGCATTGAGAGCTAATCAAAATCCTCTATTACTTATCTATCCATTGCATCCGGGAGTAAGCGCCTTTAAAAAGCTGAATATTAATTTTAACCAAAATCTTGTTCCTATTGGATTGGCATTCTCGTTCCCAGAGATTACAGAAGTACCCGATTTAGATAATGATTCAAATAATAGAGTAATACAACAAGGTAATTATATTTACAACAATACTGTAGGGAAGGAAAATAAATGATTAATATCTCAGAGAGTTTTAAAAATCTCATTGAAGATGCTAGCGATGAGAAAACTGATGACATTTACAGGTTGGAGCCAATTTATTTTCACAAGCCATATATACTGATAGGGATTGATTTACTTAACTTGCAACGCAGAATTTATATAGATATATCCAAGGAAGGATGGGAAGATGAACAATTGAAGACTTTTCCTAAATGGAGAGGTATTGAAATTGGCCAAGAATATTTTAATCAAGTAGGGCCACTAAAAGATAAAAAATTCCTAGTAATTTCTCAAGTAGTAGAGGGGAGTGAAGAAATTTTTGAAAGGGTACTTCAGAATTTAGTTGATCACATTTTAATTAATGACGATTTGCCCCTTTATTCAAAAGTATATGAAACATTAGATCGCTGGCATAATTTTTTTAAAAGAAAATTTGATGCTAAGTTAACAATTGAAGAAGAGATTGGGCTATTTGGTGAGCTTTACTATATAAATAAGTGGCTTGATTACCATCCCCAAGAACCACCTTTAATAATTAAAGATTGGAAGGGCCCTTTAAAATTCCGCATAGACTTTGTAAGCAGGTTTTATGGAATAGAAATCAAGACAATCACCCCGAAAATCAGAGATGAGATTAAGATATCCAGTGAAAAGCAATTAGAAGTAAACCCTGTCATTAATAAATTGTTTTTATATGTATTAAAGGTTGAAGTAAATAAAACAACGGGAAAAACACTTCGTAATATGATTGAACTAATTGAGGAACGGCTAGTAACCCGTGCACCTTCTTTAGCAGTACAATTCAAAGATTTACTAATAGATGCGGGTGTTATTGCTCAAGATTATGATGAAAATTTTATCTTTGTACATGACGAATTAGGGTACAATGCTGTTGAGGGTTTTCCAAAACTTACTTCAAAAAACCTACCGACAGGTATTACGAATGTGACATATTCTATTGATTTGTCTCATTGTAAAAATTTTAAAGTATCAATTGATGACCTATTTAGCTAAAAATAAGGATGATTCTAGGTGAACGAAACTAAGAAAAAGTTAGATTTTTATTATGAATTTATGGATACTGTAGAACAAAAGGGAAGAGCAGCAGGGAGTAGGCAGACTCCTTTTTTGCTAGAAGTCCTACCTTATATTAATACTGAGGATGAACCCTCTGTTATATATTTTGGAAAAAAAGAATCTAAGATTCAACTTAACGGTTATTTATATCATGAAGAAGCAAGTACTTTAAACTTGTACGTTGTAGATTATGAACCATACTTTGATGTAAATGAATTACCAACTGTAAATATGACAACCGTAAAAGAATTTGCAAGCAAAGCAAAACGTTTTTTTACGAATGCTGAAACAATCCTTCAGTTTGCTGACCGATCTATGGAATATTTTGATGTAACAAAAATGATAGTTAATAATAAAAACGAGATTGAGGAAGTAAATATTTATGTTATAACTAGTAAATTTTATATCTCAAATAAACCAATTGACTTAACTATTCCTGGTATAGAAACAGTTAATGTACATGTATGGGATATGGATCGAGTGTACAAGTTATCGGAAGCAGAACAAGGTATAAGGGAATTTGATATACTTTTTGACTCAGAATATAATCAATCTATTAACATGATGCATATTCCTAATGAAAGTGAATATGGGCTGATAGATTGTTATATAGGTGTTATCCCAGCAAAATTATTAGCAAAATTATATGATGATTATGGTCCAAAGTTGGTTGAAAGGAATGTGCGTTCCTTTTTACAAGCGCGAGGTGGTACCAACAAAGGGATTAGGGATACTCTAAAAGATGAGAGACAACGGGAATTATTTGTTGCCTATAACAATGGGATATCAAGTGTTGCTAAAGCTGGAGATATAAGTCGGATTGGGGACTCTAATTTATATGAGATAAGGTCATTAACAAGTTGGCAAATTGTTAACGGAGGCCAAACTACAGCGTCTATACATCAAGCATATAAGAATGATATTAATTTAGATGGAGTATATGTCCAGACTAAACTGACTATAATTAATACACCAGTAGACTTATCAAACAATGAAACTTCGTTGGATCGACATGCATTTGAAGATGAAATGATATCTAAGATTTCTGAGTATGCAAATACTCAAAATAAAATTAATAAATCAGATTTATTGGCAAATACACGCTTCATGTCAGATATAGAAAAACTTTCTCGTACAATATGGGTACCAGCACAAGATAACAGGAAAGAGGAAGTAAAATGGTACTTTGAACGTGCCCGAGGGCAATATATGGTTGATATTAGCAGACGTTCAAAGGGAAAAGAACAAAACGCATTTAAAAAAACGTATCCAAAAGAAAAAGTCATTACAAAGGTAGAACTTGCAAAGTATTTTATGTCGTGGGAAGGCTATCCACATATATCAAGTAAGGGTGGAGAAGAGGCTTTTAAGCGGTTTATGGATTTAAATAGCCAATTTTGGAAACAAAGTATTGGATCAAATGAAAATGGGCAGTTATCACAAAATATACTAACGATTGATAGCGAATATTATAAGCAGCTGATAGCTAGAAGAATTATTAATGCGTTTGTCACAAGTATTGTTGAATCTATGAATTTAAAAGGGTATAGAGCAAATGTTATTTACTATACGGTTTCGATGCTAAATCACCTATACAGAAAAGAAATAGATTTATTAGAGGTATGGCAAAGACAAACTTTACCTGATAAGTGGGAGGATAAAGTTAAAGTAATTGCTATTAATGCTCTAAATTATTTAAGAGAATCTGCGGGAGAGCAAAACGTTACTCAGTGGGCAAAAAAAGAGGACTGCTGGAAAGGATTTGTTAAAGAATCCTCTAAGGTATTAAGTAGTATGGTATAGAATTAGTTCAAATAATTTTAATTAAACGACTACTGACTAACGTTTAGAAAGTAGTCGTTTTTCTATTTTATAGGAAAAATTATTAAAACAATACTAGGTTCAAATGTTTCATTCTTTTAACTTATAGTAGTTTAAACTACCAATTACTAAAAGTTTATAGCAGGTGTTTTAAAAAACCGGCTGGAATAACTTTGTCCTTGTATCCAGATAACTAGTTGTTAGATTTACCATCATCAATAAAATTAGCTATAAAATTAATGGTCTCATTAAAATCTGTTTTTAAGTCATGCTCCCATATTCGTAAGAGGTTCCATTTGTTCTCTCTATATAAGGTGGCGATTATAGTATTTCTCGTCATGCCTATATAGAGCTGATTCATTGGAATGCATTCGACCGTAGAAAAACCACCCGTCCCGGGTGGTTTTCATTATTATTTATACAGTTGTGACTCTTCACAGACAAGTTGGAAAGGACAGTACTTGCAATTATCTCCAGGTCGAGTGAAAGGTACATTATTAACATTCTCTTCGCGTCTATCAGTTATCTCTCCTTTAGAACGAGAACCGAATAGACTTAAACCTGAACGTATATGATGGTATGTCCAATGGTTAATTACTGTGTAATTTCGTGGTATTCTTTCAGGATGCTTAGAAGCATAATCAATGGCTGCTGCTTGATATACATCTTTCTTTGTTTCCGACCAATGTGGAAACCAGTCACGATACTGTGCAAGTCTATTCTGTAGGACTTCTTGTGCGTGAACGTAATCATACTCAATGAGCTGTTGAAATAAAAATGGTTCATGAAAATTACTATAAAACATTGGACGGCGATCAAGTAATAACGTGTATACAAAACGTTTTGGACACCTGTTGAATATTTTCCCTGGAAGGATTTCATATTGTCGCTCGTTAAATTGTATATCCTTCTGTACATATGTTGTTGATTTTTCTTTCGTAATTAGCTCATTCACCTGTTTATTAGAGCCTTTTATTAATGTTAAAAAGTTTAAGTAAAAACTATTCTTTAAGTGCTTTCGATCTTTGAGACGTCGAACAATAGAGAAATTCAACTTTACTGCGTTACTCATAATAAGATAAAACTGGTAACATGCAATTTCGACTTCCAGTTCTTTGCGCATTCGTAATTGGCGTAAATACAAATTGTCTTTACAAAGCAAATCAAAAGATTCTCTTGAAAGTGGCCAAATGTTTAGTGGTTGCGTTGTCGGAAATGCTTCATTATCCATTAATCCAAAGTGAATAACACGGTTATCTTCAAACTGAAGGCCATCACTGTTTAATAAAGAGTTAATTGATCCGTTTAAGCTATAATCGACATGACCGTATAATTCAGCTTCATGTTCATCTTCTAGATCAGTGTTCTGTCCTAGGAAATATTGCAAGCCTTGCATTAAGTCTTTACGGTCTAAATAATCTAATGAATCATCTTTAAGTTCTTCCAATACAGAAAGAATATTTTTAGCGATTTCATTATCAAGTTCTTCTGTTAAGGAAGGTAGGATATTTTGTGATACATGTGTTTCTAGAATATCCATGTATTGAGAAATGTTGATTTCTGTCCCCTTAAAGAGAGAGTTAAATAATTCTTCAATTTTAAGGATAGCGTTTTTTAATAAAAGTAACTCTTCCTCTGAACTGTAAAAATAACCAATTGCTTCATGATAAAATGAATACATCCGGTGTTCATCATTATCATATGAGTTTCTATGTGCAAATTGGCTCTCAGCTTCCTTTTTCATTAAAATAAGTTCATCAAGACATATTGACCACTCACTAAAGGTTTTGAATTTCCTCGAAATTTCCTCCATCATGTCTAATGATCTGAGTGTTATCTGAGCGTTAATACCGTCCACCAATAAGTATCCAGAACTTATTATTTCACGTAACAATGTATGCGTCACATTCTCAGTATCATCGTATTTTGCGGTATTTACGTTAAATTTCCGCCTATTAATACGATGAATATTTATTAGAAATGCACCCAAAGGAAAATCGGATAGTTTTTTATGCTCAGCCTGTTCAATAGGCGCTAAATAATCTCGCACTTCAATTGTACGGGGTGAAACGTACCGCTCATCGTTGTTATGATTATAACGTTTAAACTGTTGAAGGGTTTGAAATTCAAAATAGTTCACTTTTTTAATATCCTGTTCATTGTTTACCATTACAGGAGCTGTAAACGAACCGTTAATTGCATCTAAAAATTCTTTTGCGTGGTAGTTCACTGTAGATGTATACGGTAATGCACGTGTATAACCCAGTTGCGGTATATTCAGGAATTGATCAATCGTTTGGAAACCATGTTTATAATTTGGTTGATAGTTGACAACATGAATGATATCAAATTTCTTGCTTAACAGATCGAATAAGCGCTTCTGGATTGGCACGAGGAAGTAGAACCCATGTAATACAAGTACACTTTTTTTTCCTTGTTTAATACGGCTATACACTACTTCATCAGCTGTTTCAGTATGTGGAATATTGGCATTGATGCGCTTTTCAGCGTCATCAATGACATCCATGAACAATTTTTTTAGTGTTTTACGAAAAACTTTTTTAGGTGATGCAGAAAGTTGTGTGAACCATTCATGTATGGTTGAATAGGATTCATCGTTTTCAACTTTCTTCCATATATCTAAAAGGATGTTTTCCTGTTCAGTCAAGTTACTTAACACACTTCGCACTTGAGTACTTGTATAACCACATTCGCTCAATAATCGAATAGTTTTTAATAAAAGCTCTTGATTTTTATCAATAGCTGCAAATAAATCACGATTTGAAGAGGGGGGTTGTTCGCTCATCAATCGTAGTTCTTTGGATAATAATGTATACTGCTTTAGGCTTGTCTTGCTTTTTGTCCAGCCATCACCAATGTATTTCATTAATTCAGCAAATGAAATTATAGGTCCTGTAAACCAGCGATTCAGGCCACTATTACTTTTCATCATTCCTGCTTTTAATGAATTGGTTGCTGTAATATGGATAGCATTTTTAAAGGTTGCAAATGCGCTATTGGGATTTAAAAGCTCCTCTGCATTTGTAAAAATCAAATTCTTATAGCCAGGCATTATTATTCTCCTTATATAAACAATAATTCTCCCCAAGTATTCGGATGGGTCACTTCCTCATGCACATTTTTCAAACCATAAATTTTTAATGATTGTTTTGCACGAGTCATAGCTACGTACAAAATACGGGCTTCTTCACGTCGTTGTTCTTCGTTCTCTTCAGTACGCAATTTGATATAATTAGTTGTTTTATCCTCGAATCCACTCTTATCATCTTTATATTTCCATCCTAGATTTAATTGATCTTTCTCACCAATTTGTACGATAATATCTTGTTTTATATTATCTTCTTTACGTATGAAGGCGTTATTAGGGTAAGGGATAAGAACAGTGTGGAATTGTAATCCCTTCGACTTATGTACCGTCATAACACGTACAAAATTGTCTTCAAATGAGGATTCTTCAATTTCTGCCTCATCACTTTCACGGTTTGTTAAAATTTGTAGCTTTAACCAATCATACACTTGAATTAATGTCGCACTGTTGTTGAACTTCGCATATATCTCTGTAATGATTTTTTCAAGATTAAGTTCGTATTTCAAAATCTCGATTTTATTAAAACCACGGTCTGCTAAATTTGATTCATAATCGCTTTGGTCTAAAAACTCCTGTAGAATGGACAGTACTGGTTTTGCTTTCATCAATTCTAAGGCATTATACCAGGAGACTGGTATGTTAAAAGTAAAGTCATCAGCGTTAATGAATTTTTTATTTCGATTCCTTGATTTGAGTGTGAAATGCACCTGATCAATTTTAATACAAAAAGCTGTTTCACTAAGGGAGAATAGTGCTTGGTTTCGGCCGATATCATCACTTTTCGAATAGAGCCAAGAATGTAGAAGGATGCTTAAATCGCGTGCTGCTTTTGAAACATAAAGAGTTCCCTCAGTACGTACTTCATATTGAGGTCCGTTATTCAATTTTTTTAGCTCTTCGCCAATAGAAATTGCTTCATGATTATTTCGGACTAATACTGCCAATACATTTGACTTTTCATCTTTCGAAGGCATTAGCGCAAAATCTTCGAGCAAATACTCGATTGTGAATTCTTGGTTGTAAAGCCTGAATATATTATCCTGATCCATATGATTTTCCTGAAGAGAAAACATCGGTAGCTCACTTGAGGGTAGTAATTCCTTCATACGCCATTTTCCAAATATCTTTTCTACATCTTCAATTAATAAACGTGAAGAACGAAAGTTTTCAATTAAATGATAAATATGCAGCCTGTGATAGTTAAGCTGTTCTAAATATTCATCGAGTACACTAAACGCTGTTGAGTCTGCTCCGCGAAAGCGATAAACACTTTGTTTAGTATCACCTACGACGGTTAGACGTAGCTTGGCTTTTGCGGCAATCGTTGCGATAAATTGAATTTGGGCGATATCGGTATCTTGGAATTCATCCACTAATAAGTATTTATAACTCTTATTAAGTTCATGTAATGGAACTTGTTGATCTATTAGAACCTTTAAAAATCGCGTTAAATCAGAAACTGTTAAAAAATCCTCATCAAATTTTATCGAAGTAAATCTGTTCTCAGCATTTTTAAGAATATTAATTACTGCAACCTTAAGTAAATCGTCTTGCATATTAAGTCTTAAATAATCATTAAGTTCTTTTTCAACAATTCCCTTTTGGTTAAATTTATCCCAGACATCTTCTAAAAAGCGAATGATTTTATAATATTCTAGGTTGTTAAATGGATTTTTTTCATAATTCGCAAGCCATTTGTCTAAATATTCCTCCAAAATTTCTCGGCGCTTAACCGTCATCTCAGTAATCTGAATATTGGCTGCTAAACCGATATAGTGGGAAAACTGACTTAAAATATCTTTTGCGAACGTTGGAATTGTCACTATCTTCATAAGACTTACTTGCTGAAGGTATTGGTAGTGAACTTCATTACCGGTTGTACGGTATAGATTTTCTAACCTTTCTTCTAGGGCTTCTTTCATGTTGCTCGCTGCTTCATTTGTGAATGTAATCATAATGATTTCATGTAAGGCATTAATTTGCTTAGTGAATAATAAATACAAAATGCGCGATACAAGAGTAGTTGTTTTCCCACTGCCAGCTCCTGCATTTACTGCAATGTTATTTGCAGGCTCGGCATGCTCAATTTTATATTGGTGAAAACTGAACTTTTTAAGCAAAGTACCATAACTTTCTAAGTAGTGAAATCCCTCAATTTTACTTAAAGGCTTTCCATTTAGTGTGAAAATATTACCATCAATCGCGATGAATGTATCGCCTTGGGCTTTGTGATACGAAACGAACACTTTTTTACCATTATTGCGAAGGACCATAAGGTATTCTTCAATTTGATTTGTTTGCACCCCAATATATATATATGAATATTGCACTTCTCCGCTGTAAGAAGTGTAGCCAACTTGTTTCATTTTGTCCGGTACTATTTCAAACCTATCTGTTAATTCAACTTCCATTAATTCTTCAGGAGTATGACTGTCTAAATTACGTAAATACTCTGAAAGAAAATGGACATCCTTCTTTCCATATAAAACTAATTTTGATCCGTTATCACAGGTTATTTCCTTTTTCTGTTCTGGGAAATCACGTAAATTATATAATATTAACTTATAGCCTAGTTTTAAATTTTTTATCGATTTTTCTTTTGATAATCGGTAATTTTCATCCCCACTAAATAATTGTAAACCGAGAGATTTGCCGTTTTTATATAGTAATACATCTGTTTTTGCTTCTAAGTCATAGGTATAATCCATTCTTACATCATCGAATAAATTGGATTCTTTCAAAGAAAAATAAAAATGCAGTTCAGATACCAATGCTCTATAGGCGTTATTCGCATAATATTGAAGGGCTACTTTATTTGCAGGGCGAGTCAAGTATTTGTTTAAGTAACTTTCTTCAAATTCCTTGACCTCTGGTAAGCGTTTTAGGTCATTAATCAAATCATATAATTCTTTATTGAAAAGAGCCAAGTTTCTCTCGTAAACCCCTGGTCTATTGAAAGGGAATTTAACCTCGCGATAGGTACTAACAAGTATTTGTTCAATATTTTTTGCTGAGTCAAGATACTTTAATATTTTTTGAATGTTAAAAGACATTATGATGCCACCTTAATAAAAATCTAATGCAAAAATCCTACCTATATCTCAATTAGACATACTACTAAATACTATAATTGTACTATTTTATGAGTGTGTTTAAAACAAGTAATAACACAAAGTTGGACATTTCTTAAAGTAGAATTATTAATAGTCACTGGAATAATGCAGAACAAATGTTCTTGTTGTGATGAAATGATAACAAGGTTGAAAGCAAAAGTATGGAACTAGTTGTAAATTAAATAGTTTGTTTCAGAAGGAGGAAATTATGATAATATAATCTAATGGATATAAAATTTAGGTAGAATTTTTAATGCCTTAAAATAATATTTGTTGATCTTTTTAGGTAAATTTAATATAATATTTCTTAGGTATAAAACATACCGAAAGGATGTTCCGAATGATAAAAGTAGCAGAATTGTTTGCCGGCGTAGGTGGTTTCCGGCTAGGTTTGGAAGCAACAAATGGATTTGAAGTGGTTTGGGGTAATCAATGGGAACCTTCAAAGAAGGCACAAGATGCTTTTGATTGCTATGCTAGACGTTTCTATGGAAAAGGGATTCATTCTAATGAAGATATCGCAAAAGTTGATGCGAATAGATTTATAGATTTAAACGTGGATATGATTGTGGGTGGATTCCCATGCCAGGATTATTCGGTAGCTCGCACACTTTCCGGAGAAAAAGGTATTCAAGGGAAGAAGGGGGTCTTGTTCTGGGAGATTATTAGATTAGCGACCGATTTGCGTCCAAAATACTTACTTTTAGAAAACGTCGATCGTCTGTTGAAATCCCCTTCCACACAACGGGGCAGAGATTTTTCTGTCATGCTTGCAAGTTTCCGGGACCTCGGGTATTCCGTAGAATGGCGTGTGATCAATGCTGCTGAATATGGACAGGCTCAGAGGAGAAGAAGGGTATTTATTTTCGCAATCCGTAATGATTCTCCATATCTTAAGACCAGACAAAATATTGATGATGAACTTATGATTAAAAAAGAGGGCTTCTTCGCTAATGCTTTTCCGGTCACAGACGAGCCGTCAAAATATAAACCTGATTCATTTATATTGCCGCAGGATTTAGTAGATATCTCTGAGCATTTCTGCAGTAAATATATGAATGCGGGCATCATGCGGGATGGAGTTGTTTATACAGAAGAACTCACACCAAAACTTGAATCACCAATAACGCTAAGTGAGATTGTAGAATCAAGCGTGGATGAGAAATATTATCTATCAGATGCACAAATCGAAAAATTCGAGTATTTAAAAGGGCCCAAAAAAATAGAGCGTACTTCTGCAAGTGGGCATAGTTACATTTTTTCGGAGGGTGGTATGGCATTTCCAGAGCCATTGGATAAGCCAGGTCGAACTATGTTGACTAGCGAGGCTACAACCAACAGGAGCAGTCATGTGATTGAGGATCCAGAAACCAAAAGAGTTCGTGTTTTGACTCCAGTCGAGTGTGAACGACTCAATGGCTTTCCAGATAACTGGACTGAAGGCATGTCAGATCGAATGAGGTATTTCTGCATGGGTAACGCTCTTGTTGTCGGCTTGGTACAGCGTATGGGCGAACGCATACTTGAAATTGAGGAAGAAGAGCAAGAAGCTATTAAAAATGATCCACAGCAGCTAAGTTTATTTTAAGGCAAAAAGATGAGGCCTTGACGGGATTAGTCAAGGCCTCTTGCTTATATAGCTTCCACTTCTTTCGCATGCTTAATGAAAGTAGCGATTTTTAGGATTGTTTCATCAAAATCTTGCCTGATTTCATGTTCCCATATCCTTAAAATATGCCACCCTTTCTGAAGGTAGAATTGAGTGTGTTCTTTATCTCGTTCTTGATTACGTTCAAGTTTCTTCTTCCAGAATTCAATATTACTTTTAGGCATTCTACCGTGGATAGGACAAAAATGCCAAAAGCATGAGTCTATGAAAATAACCACTTTATATTTCTTTATAGCTATATCAGGGGTCCCGACCATCCCACGTACATTCCTTCTGAATCTGAACCCTTTTTTCCAAAGCTCCTGTGTCACAAGGGATTCCAATTTTGAAACAGCCTTGATTGAAGACATAATTTTACTTCTTTGCTGGTCTACCATTGTCTATCTCCTCCCCAGGGCAGTGTTAATATCTTCTACCAACTAGAAAGAAAAATAAACATGGAAAAGGTAAATGGTCTAATTTATGAAAAGTCCTTATTAGACATTTAAACACCAAAAAATCAATCTAATTCCTTAACTATTTCTGCTATATAACTATTATTTAACCAATAACATTGTTTCGTCATTTTTTGACCATCCGGCAGGATGATTTTATCTCTTCCATCTATACCTTTTGGTCTTAGGTGGGTGACTCCATTGAATCCGATTTTAGGAAGGTTGTTTGTTTCAACTAACTTTTCCCCATGATATTTGTATTCAATCGCTACCCCTTCGTCGACCACTTTTTTTACTTCATTCCATAATTCCTTTATCTTTGTTTCAATCGTTTCATAAGGCATATTCCAAAGCTTGATACCTTTTAAATATAACTTCCTATTCGGGTTCTGCTTTTTGGTTTCTTTAAACTCAAATATAACAAACAAAAATTTGGTTTCCTGGAAACGCTGCCTAATATAGCTATCTTCCCAAGTTTCCTGTGTCCACTGTTGAAAATCTATGTTCTCAAAAGACATATGTTGTTCAGGTTTTCCATTCGGTTCAAGCCGTATTGTTTTAAATTGAATATTAGCCTTTGCGAACTCTTCGATATTATCCAACCTGGTTCCCTTGGTACCTAAAAAAGAACTGACTATATTGGGTACAAAACTTTTGGATTTTGGATTGTACTTAATATTAATATGATCAGCTATTTGTTTGTCAGTACATCCAATATATGGGGAGAATTTTTCGACAAGCAATTCTTTGAGTGTCTTCTTTTCCAATTCAACTGCAGAAGCAAAACTTACCAAATCCTCATTCTTAATATATTTCCGAACTAAGGCAGTCATATAAGATGGCTTCAGAGAATATGCACGCTGCATTGCCAAAACATTAGAAAAAGGTTGGGTTCGTAAACTCTGTTTATTGGCTCCTTTTGTGCATGCACCCAAATAATTAGTGTCTCCTTCTGAAATTTCATGTGCTTTGCCATTCTTAATTTTTTCTAGGATGGTTTCCCAATCCTGTTTGATAATTTCTAAATCAGCTTTAGGGTAAGTAAATAAGACACTTTTATAAATACGATAATCATTCCGGTCAATTTCAGGAAGCCATTCATAGAACATAAGGAGTAGTTTCTCGTTTTTCTTCCAAAAGCTTGATGTCTGGAAGTGTTTATTAACTTCTTCCATATAATTAATGATGTTTAGAACCAAGCGTTCTTTTGCTGAAAGTGAACCATTTTTATTGCGTTTGAATGGGGTAACTTTTAATTCCACACCCAGATGTTCAAAGTCAGGTTTTGCATCTGAATTCACCGTGTAACCAAAAAAACTTTCTTCGATTACTTGCCCTAATCCACCCTTAGCTTTCTTCTTTTCCAATCTGTCATACGTGTCGATTTCTCCGAAGGTTTTTCCCTCCGCTTCTTGTGCCTTCTCCACTAATTCATCCAAAGTAAGGTATTTCATACCAATCACCTCAAACTAGATTGCTTTTATATCAAAAGGGTAAATTTTACAAAAATGTAACTATAGTATAAAGCATCACATATAGAATTACTAGATTGCCTATTTAGATTGACTACAGAAGGTCTTGGAAATAGTAAATTTATTACCATTTTTCAAGGGTTAATATGTTAAAATAATTAATAGTGTGAATATATTACTATATAGAGAACATAAAATATTACATTAGAGTTGTTGAAGGGGAATTGGGGGTTAACAATGAATACTTATTGGAACTTTCCAGCTGCTACTGGTGGGTTAATCAATTCAATAAATAATGCCGGTCTAGAGACTTTTAGAGGGAATGCTTTGGAATCATTGACTAGGGAGGTTTGTCAGAACTCCCTCGATGCCGTAAAGGATACAAAGAGTCCTGTCATAGTGGAGTTTTCGCAATTCCAGATGAATACTAATGACTTTCCTGAGAAGGATGAGCTTGTTGATGTATTCCATAAATGTGAAGCTACTTGGAGTGGCAGAAATAAGAAAAGTGAAGATTTTATCGAAAACGCTTTAAGTCTCTTAGGGAAAAGCAATATTAACTTTTTAAGAATTAGTGACTTCAATACTAAAGGGCTTGAAGGTGCACGTGATGGTGAAATAGGCAGTCCATGGAGCTCATTAGTCAAAGAAGCGGGATCTTCTAATAAGGGTGAAAGCTCTGGCGGAAGCTTCGGCATAGGGAAATCGGCTCCTTTCCTGAATTCGAATCTAAGGACACTTTTTTATTCATCCAAAGATATTACTGAATATGAATCTTATATTGGCGTGGCCAACATCATGTCCTTCCAGAAGAACGAAAATCAAATTACTTTAGGTAACGGTTACTTTACACATAATGAAAGGTCCCTTGCCATTCCTGGATCAATCCAGCTTGATTCTCAATTTATTCGTAAAGAGACTGGTACGGATATTTATGTCTCTGCATTCGAACCTGTTGGGGATTGGGAAAATGAAGTGAAAAGATCTGTTTTACATAATTTTTTCATTACGATTTTCCAAAAGAAGTTGGTTGTCAGGATTAATGATTTTGAAATCACTCATGAAAATCTTGGACAGTTAATACATGACTTGGAGAGCACTGAGGAGAACGAGATTCTCAAAAATTATTTCAATCTCCTAAACTCTGAGAAAACCATAAAACTAAAATATCCAGCACAACAATATAAGAATGGTATTTCATTTGAAGAAGGCGAAGCTGAACTGCTTTTGTTTAAAGGGGAAGATTTGAATCGACGTGTGTTAATGACGAGAAAAACTGGTATGCGTCTGTTCGAACAGAAAAATATCAGCGGGAGCATTTCTTTTACTGGTATCCTAATGATCACTGGTAACCATATGAACAACATTTTTAAGCAAATGGAGAACCCTGCTCATAATGAATGGGCTCCTGAAAGATATGAGAAGGATCCGAAATTGGCAAAAAAGATTTATTCTGATTTGAGGAGTTATATAAGAAAGACGGTGAACGAGCTATTCCAGGAGAAAATCACGGATAGCATGGATGCGGTTGGATTAAGTGATTTCCTGCCAAATAAAAATTTGCTCTCAGACAGTGGCAAGAATAAGACTGAGTCCTTAACATCTTCGATTAAATCGCTTGTTTCTAAAAAGAAAAAGGAAGAGCCCCCAAAGAAGGCTGTTACTAAGGGTGAGCAAGATGAAGACATAGAGGAACAGTTAAAAGGTGAATTCGGTATTACGCCGACTGGAGATCAGGGTGGAAACGGGACTGGTCAACACAGTGGGGGTGGAGATGCTGGAGGCGGATCAACTGAAACTGGTGGGAATAATAAACTGGATGATAATGATCCAGGAGATCAAGACAAAAAGAGAGAGCGTAAACCAAGCAAGAAGCCGGTTCAAATGCAACAAAGGTATGCATGTGTTGATAAGATTGATGGGAAATACCGATTCATGGTTACTCCTCAAAAGTCCTTGGCAAGCGGTCGCCTGGTATTTAAGGTTGTGGGAGAACAAAGTGATTATGATCTTCCAATTAGAAAGGCGGCAACTGATAACTCAGAGGTTTTAGTAGAGAAATATACTGCTAATACTATCTATTTGCAATCTCTTAAAGCGAATAAAAGCTTTATGCTTGATGTTGAAATTGACTACTCGGATTACTGTGTAATGGAGGTGGAGCTGTATGAAAATTAGTAGTGCATATCCATATCCTGTGCTTTATATGAATAATGATGATTATATAGATTCCAGTTTTTCAACCGGAATTGAAGTGGCTGAGTCATTTGGTGAAGTGAAAATTAATGCCCATTTCCAGCTGGACAACAATGGCGTTAAAGAGGTAATTCATCAACAGAAAGCTGTTTTCTTAATCCATGTTGAATGCGGTCAAACCAGTTTTCGACAAGCATATGAATCTTTCCAAGATTCTTTGGAGATTTCGATTCCTTCGAGTAATTTAAGAGGAAAAATCCAAATTCATTCTTTTATCATCGCTAAAGATAGAATAACGGATTATCTCAATGATTCATTGAGTGACTGGTATAAAGGCTTTCCGATTACGTTTGAGAAAGGGAACTTCATCGCAATTGGCGAGGCGATCGAAACGACATTGTTTGAGGATAATGCGGAGCTTTTAAATTTACCTTCTATTATTACAGTGAGTAAATCTCAAAAGAAAGAGTTTATGGAAGTCGATTTAAATTCGAACAATATTACGATTGCACTCCCAGAGTATGAATATAATCAATATGCTGGAAATGCTAATTCTCGATTGAAAAACACTATTTTGTCAGCGGTTTTCATGCCAGCTTTGGTATATATTTTTTCTAAAATCAAAGATAGCCAAGGGGACTTTGAGGAATATACATGGTATCAAGTGCTAGATAAAATCTTCGATGAAAACAATCATAAACTCGAGGATGTTGGTTCCGATACTTTTTCTGCATTGAAAGCTGCTCAACTGGTCTTGAGAAAACCATTGAAAACAAGCTTTGAAGAGATTGAAAAACTCAACCGTGCGGAGGATTGACATTGAAACTTAAATTTATCTCAGACGAAACATTAATGGATTTACGGACGAATTATGATGCCTATAAAGAAAATTATTATAATAAAAATCATCAATGGTTCGACGAATATTTTAAAGAAGAAGGTAGAGTAATAGAATCAAGTGTATCTTTTGAAATGCCAGCTTTGAATCTAGATGAAGATTACTCAGTGAGTGACAAAGAGAATGTGAAGGTAATTTATGAGGCATTAAAGCATTTAACGGTATCACAAGCCACCCAGGAAAGACTTTGGTCAGGATTGGCTCACCTGCAATTTAGGGATTTTGCCTTTTATCGGCTGAAGAATGAATTGGAGAGTGGAAATGATACACGTATAAATACCGCTATGTTCTTCAAAAACGGCAACAAAAGATCGCTGTTCGTTCATATCCTGGCACGGTTATGGTGGGTTGGATATATGACATACGATGAAGCTAATACTGAGAATCCTTATTGGCTTACAGACTTCTTTTGTGAAAAGGACTTTTCAGCAAGAAGTGTCGTGTTTTTCTCAAGTAACTTCACATCAAATCCAAATATCACAAAAGGTATCCTAAAATCGATAATAAAGTTGCAGAATAGAGGAATCAGCATAAAACGAGATCACTTTGTTCAGGCTAACAAGTATTTGAACGTCGTTGGCGGTGCAATGATTCTGGATATGCTGACGACTGATGAAGTTGAGAGGATGATAGATAATTATTTGGTCAAGTATTATGGGATTGAAGTTGAGCAGCCTGTTTAAAACAAAAAGCATACTATTAAGGTATGCTTTTTGTTTTAAAATATATTAAAATTCAATAGTATCTTTTTCTGATTGAATTAAGTTGTTATGCAACAAAGATTCAACTAATAACATGGTCTCAAACGTAGCCAAATAGTCAACTGTCTCAAAATCAGTATGCTCATTTTGGTATCCGGCTGACAGGTTGACTGATGGTATACTGTAATTGGCAAACACTTTAGCATCGCTGATTCCACCTGGGGTTACTTGCCAATCTTCCATGCCTGTCAGTTTTCCTGCTTGTTCGAATAGCTTGCCAAATTCTTCCGAGCAGAAAACGAAACCTCCGTTTGATGTCACAATATCTCTTTTACCTCTTCGGTCAATAACAATCGCTGCATCTACATCCTCGATAAAATCCTTGTCTATTCCACGTGAGCCTCGGCATCCAATTTCTTCTTCAACTGTAAAAGCCACTTTTATCGTTCCATTGAAATTGGTCTTTCGTACTCTATTTAATATCGAAAGTATAGCAGCAATTCCTGCACGGTCATCTGCTCCTAGAATTCCTTTTGAGCTACTAAGGGTAGTGCCTTCCTCGATAATTTCACGGCCACATATAATTTCTTCTACTGTATCCATATGAGCCGAAAGGAGAATGGTTGGGCCGGTCCCGCACTCCATATAGCCGAGAAGATTGCCTTTTTTATCGATGAAACAGTTGTCGAGTACGCGATTCAGCTTATTTTTCAGAGTTAAACGAATGGCTCTCTCATCTGTACTTGCTCCAGGAATATTGAGCAATTCAATTAATTGATATTTAAAATTATCGGCTTGAAGGTTTCTTAAGTAGCCGGGATTCTGAGAAAGTTGATATAAATTTTCAGCCATCTCGAGAAGCGGCATTTGATTATCTAGCGGATAAGTAAGACGGACATTTTTACCGTCAATTCTGCATTTCACATTTGCGGGAACTGCGGCATTTATGATTTCAGTCTGTTTGCTGTTCGGGAATTTCTTCAGAAAGATATGTGCAGGCCTTTTGCCATGGCCGTCACAGGAACCAAAGGTATGGATACCTAACTCGTTTAACCAACGTACGATGCCGCGAATGTAAGGATCAAAGTCAGTAAGCGGCAATTCTCCTCCAAGCGGATCAATCAGCATTCCAGGACCCGGAGAGTTTATTTCCCGGCCAGCCTCGAGTAATGTGCTAATTATAGATGAATCATTTTCTAAAGAGCCAGGTGCAATCATAAGTCGGTTTAGTAACTGTGAAGTGATTCCTTGCGGTGAGGACTTTGCATCTTCCTTTTGCAACCCATGTCTTGCCAATAGAATGTTGTTTTTCATTCATAATCATCTCCCTTTGTTTGGTAAGCTTAGTTTAGCAAGCGTGTTGTGACACCGAGTCACAGTAGAAAAAGAGGGATTTTACATGCAAAAGTTGAAATGAATATTGAGGTGAGTCGCTGTGGCTAGACAAGAGAGGGAATTGCATCCTAAAGACGAAGAAAAGCGGTTAAAGGACGAACTAATGGAAGCCAGGAAGAAAAGGGATAGAACCAGTCAACATCTAATTGAGAAAAAATTAGTAAAGCTCTATGTCTCTCAGGCTGAATACTTCAAAATGGCGGAAAAGCCTGATCCAAATATTGCAAAAAGGTATTTAGAAACAGCTTTAAGAATTCAAAAGGACCATCCTGTAGCAAATTATCGACTTGGTTATTTATTTTACCGAAACAATGAATACACGAAGGCCATCTTTCACTTTGGAAAAGCATTGGATGGGAGTACGACAGAAGGGTTGAATGATACCCAAACCATGCTTGCTAATATGTTTATGGTCAACTGTGGAATCAGAATTGCGAAAGAGTCAATTTTGGAGATTCAAAGTATAGAAGAGAATTTGTACTCCGAGTTGGAAAAAGAAAGGGTAGAAAAGTACCGGAACGAGATCCTGGTTCTGGATGAAGACGTTTTTGAAAGGATGTTTTATAGGAAAATTGAAAACGGAATGGCATCGAGAATTAGTGAGTCTGAATTTGCTGTTTTTCAGCCAAAGGGTAAGCAAGTAATGTTGCGAATTTCCGATCAAGGCAGGGAAATTCTTTTTCCAGATGGTTTTACATTAAGCTTAAACCCGGTATCTTTCTATTTATTCTACGGATTAATAACAGCGGAAGAGTTATTAACCTATCGGGACTTAAAACATAAAATTACATTGTGGAGCGAGCTGGAAGTCACTGAGGACAATATTCGGCAAATGATCAGCCGATACTCCAGGAATATTCCAATGTGGAATGTTTTCTTTCCTTCCACTAGTGTTGTTAATCCAGAATCTAATAGGCGAGTCGCTGGATTTATGTTGGCTGAAGGGTTTAGTTCATGTATTTTATGCAGGGGAGATGAGGTCCTTCCCGGGGAGCTTTAATGTGGAAGGATCAAAATTGCAGTATACATAGTGGTTACTAGATACTCGATATACAGGACTCAATTATATTCAACACGAAGACATACGCTATTTAGGAGGTTAGATCAATTGGATCAAATTGAAATACTGAACTTAGTGCCCAAGTTTTTATCCTTTTTCCATATGGCAAAAAAACCTGATATTGATGAAGAAGAAAGATGGGCTCTCTGGAAGGAACATTATAACTTTGCAGCCGTTCCTCCGGGAGACGATGGTCAAAAGATGGCCAGAAAGCTCCTGGATACAGCTTGGGATCATTATGCTGAGCATTTATCATTTATTGAGAAATGGGAACCGAATGAAGAAAAAGTTAAAGAGTATCTTACAAAAGTAAAATCTTTGCTTGGTTATGATCACCCAATTGATTTAGTCGTCGTTTATTTCGTTGGGGGATTTGAGAATAATCCATTTGTTGCTCCCTATGATCAAAACCGTATGGCGCTTTGTTTGCCTATTGAGAACGGAGATTCCAATATCCACCTTGCACATGAACTGACCCATATCGTTCATACACAAACGGCAAACCTGACAGGTGAGTGGGAACGAACGATAGGATCTACCATTTTGCAGGAAGGGTTAGCGACCCAGGTTAGCAAATGCTTAGTACCAGGGCATCCGGATGAGCTATATATTGAGCATAAAAAAGGGTGGCTGCAATCTTGTAAAGAAAGTAGAACAGACATCATTAGCCAAATATGTCCTTTTTTAGATCATGACTCTTCAGAAGCTGTAACAAGGTTCACATTTGGGAATGGAACAACGAACCACGAAAGGGAAGCATACTATGTTGGGTGGGAATTGGTTCATTTCCTTTTGAATGATGGAGTCAGTTTTAAAGAAATGGCTAGTGTGCAAGAAAAGGATATCCCGGATTATTTAAGAGACATTTTACCGAATCTTTTGAAGTAGGGAATGATCTTAAGGAAAGGGCATTACATAACTTGAGTTTGGTTTATTCTGTAGGGTTTAGGAAGGCAGCTCTGGACCTATGGGAATGAGCCAGTTTAGTATTTTTATCATTTCTGCCCAGAAGTATTAAGAGTGTAATAGAGTCGGCGGATTAAGTTAAGCAATATGGAAAATCAGGAGGTGCAATAATGACCAATCTAAAAGGAAAACGTGCAATCGTAACAGGCGCAAGCCGTTCTAAGGGAATTGGGGCGGCGATTTGCCGCTCACTTGCGAATGCTGGGGCAGATGTGTTTTTTACACATTGGTCTCCGTTTGATGAGATGAGCGGTAATGGATTAGATCAGGATTTTCCTAGTATGTTATGTGAAGAGTTAAGACAAATGGGAGTTAATGCTGCTCATATGGAGGCTGACTTGAGCAGGAGTGAATCATCCACTCTTATTATGGATCGGGTTGAAGAAACGTTGGGGACACCTACTATATTAGTGAACAATGCTACCTATGGATCACCAGCGGATTTTCGGACTTTGAATAGAGAGATTCTGGACAAGCATTACGAAGTGAATAATAGTGGGACACTTATGCTGTCGCTGGAATTTGCGAAAAGGTATGAAAAGTCATATCCAGAAGGAAAAGATGGGCGAATCATCAATATGGTGTCTAAAGGTCCTGATCCTAACAATCTGGCTTATATAGCAACTAAAGGGATGATGATTGCCATAACGGAACCTTTATCAGTCGGGTTAGCGCCAATCGGTATTACAGTAAATTCTGTCGATCCTGGTCCCACAGATTCCGGTTGGATCAATGATGAATTGAGAGAGCAGCTGCTGCCACTATTTCCATCAGGACGGATAGGTGTACCTGAAGATGCTGCACGTTTAATCACGTTCTTAGCAAGCGATGATTCTGGCTGGATTACTGGACAAACGATAAAGTCTGAGGGTGGATTTTTGGGCAAATAAGAATGCAATGATTTGCCTGTTTCCTCAGAGAGGGGAGAACTTGTGATGTATATACCCAAACATTTTAAGATCGAGGATGAAGAGAAGATTTATGAGTTTATTGAAAAGTATAGTTTTGCCACTCTTTACTCGACGCATAGGGGAGAACCGTATGCTACTCATCTGCCATTGATTTTAAAGAAGGATGAACAGGCATTATATGGTCATTTTGCTCGCGCTAATGGACAGTGGAAGGATATAAAAGATCAAACAGTTCTTGTGGTTTTCCAGGGTCCTCACAGTTATATTTCACCTTCCTGGTATGAAATAACGGACGCTGTACCTACCTGGAATTACGTGTCCATCCATTTATACGGCAAGGTGGACATGATTGAAGATGACAAAGTAATCTTTGATTCCTTAAATGAGATGATCAATAAATATGAAAAGCCAGATAGTCCCTACAATTTGAAAAACGTCGATTCTGGATATATTGAAGGGCTGAGTAAAGGCATTGTTGCATTTAAGATCAACATTACTAAAATCGAAGCCAAGGCTAAATTAAGTCAGAATCATCCAGCTGAACGGCAAGAGTTAATTATCGAGCAGTTAGAAAAATCTACTGTTCAAAATGAATTGAAAGTTGCCTCCTTTATGAAGGAAAATTTGTCATAAATCTATTCTTAACTATGGACACATATCAATTGGCAGCTTAGGGCTAGGGCTTAGAGCGAGTGTTAGAAGTGATTTGGTCACCAAATACGCTCAGTTCATTACACGAGTTGGGAAATTTGGTGTAGAAACGGAACTATTGCTATTAAAAATAAGTGGTGGAAAAACCTCCTCAAACAATGGATAGAAAAAATCTCCAAAATAAAGTACAATTTATCGTTAACCCTCCGAATGTAAATGTAAAGAGGGGCTTATATCCAAATGAAAAAAGACTTAGAGTTGAAAATTCTCTAAGTCTTTTTGATGTGAAATAGTTCCGTGAATGACAGACTGCTGTCCACCTTCGCATATAAACTGATTGATGGGAGCAGACTTATTGAATTAAAAATTAATTGTAAATGAATAATTGAAATTTAGACTAACAAGGACAAGCACGCGAAAAGTATTCAGAAAGGATGATTCGTTTTCTCCTCACTTTTTTAACACCATTAATCATTTAGCAGTTTAAGGTTGGATTTAATGATAATATCTTTAAAATCGATGCCCAGTTGAACTGCGGTTTGCGCTACTTCCGGCCGGATACCTGAAAGGATAGAAGTTACTCCTATTAAGTTCAAAGCATTTATTAGATGGAAAATTTGCTGAGCCACCATCGTATCGACAATCATCACCCCTGACAAATCGATATAAAGTATATCTATGTCTTTATTACTGCATTGAGATAGTGTGTTTTCTAATATTACTCTCGCTCTTTCTGTATCAATAACTCCTATGAGCGGGAGTATTGCAGTCTTTCTTCCCACCGTAATAATGGGCGAACTCAGTTCTTTGATCGTTTCCTGCTGAGCCTGTAATTTTATCGATGAATATCGATGGTATTCTTCGGCAAACCAGGTAATGATATTTTTAAAAGTACGGATAATGGTCATTCTCCATTCATTTAAATCCTTGTCCGCAAATTCCTCCATATTTTCAGCTGAGAATTGGTCAAACAATTTTAAATATTGCTCTTGAGTGTTAAAAAACTCACGTAAAATATAATGGATTGGTGTATTTAAATGTTCCGAATCCTGCGCAATCTCATGAACCCACTTTTCCATGCTCTTAACAAAATCAGAGTGGTCAGTAATAAAGACATGGCAGAAATGAAGATGAAATGCATGATTCTGCTGTTTAACAGTAGTAATCACTTCCGGGTCTGTTGACGAGTAGACACCAGAAGGGTCTGTTTTATTTAAGGAGTCGTACCACTCTTCTGTTAAGGCCCATGTTTTTTCCTGAAAAAATTCATGCAGCTTTGTTCTGATCTTTGCATCTGAATACGATTTCATATACCATTTCCCCTTAACTTATTCACCGGTCATATTTTTAAAGATATATATAGAAAAAGAAATTAATTGAGTTCAAGGAGTCTATTAAATAATCGTTTTACCTGCCTGGCCTAGAGCATGGTATATTCCATGCTGCAATGTCTGGAAAACTTCATATTTTGAAAGACTAATCCCTGATGTCGTTATTTTCATCGCCAGTCCTGCAGAAATACCGACTAATATAGATTTGATCCCAATTAAGGAAGCAGAAGTCCCGATTTTTTTTATCAAATCGATGGTTAGATCATTTATGTCATTATCAATGCCAGTTAAATCTAGAATCAGATAATTAGCCTTATACTTTGGCAGATTATGTAAGGTATTGATAAATAAGTCTTCTGATCTGCCTTCATCATATTTTCCGATTAAAGGCACGACCACTATCCCATCCAAAACGGGAATGATAGGGGATGACAGTTTCTTAACGAGAATTTTCAATTCTTCTGTTTTTAGCTCTACCATCTCTTCTAAACGTTTAATCTCTTCAGACTCTTTCTTACGTGCCAGTTCATGAATATTAGCAGCAGCGGTGATGTTGGATGGAAAGTAGGAAACAATACTATATTCATGACCTTGCAACTGATCCTGTACAAGCTCATACCATATATGAGTGCCAAAAAGTCCGCTAAAAACCCCTGCAAAATGGGCTGCAAGGAAGGATGTTCCGCTTCTTTTTCCCTGAGCCAAATTAATTTTATATTCCCAGCTGTCCCTGATCTGTGCTGAGAAAGTGTAAGAGTCTATATCCAGTTTTACTATCTCAGACCTTCCCCAGCCAGCAGACGCATAGGTGTGGGTGATCATTCTGGCAGCGTCTTTCACATTTAAGTCTTTTATGTTGCTAAAATATTCCCCGACTACTAATCCCTGTCGGTAACCGGTTGTTTCCAGAACAAGGTTAGCTGCTTCCTCTCCAGATACTTCCTCAATGGTGTCAAAAAATGACTTCATTGCTGAAGTAATCCAAAATAATACAGCATCTTGCTCCTCAAATAAGAACTTGCCATTCTCCATATTCCATTTAAAGTCAATGCCTTCTACATTTATTTTTGCATCCAAATTCAATATCAATCATCCTTTATCTTCTAAATAAATCATCTTTGAAAGCAGACCATAAAATTTCTATTCGGTTCTCTAAATTTTGTTCCCGATCATAGAGGATAGAGATGACCAGGCCATCCATCAAAGTATAGTAAGCCATGGCTAACTCTATGCTGTTATGATCACTTTTCACCACTTCACCAGATTGTATTGCTTCAGCAAACAACCGCTCGATCATCCCTAGTAAAGGGGACATTTGTACTTGGAATTTTTCTGCCAGTGACTCTTTTAAATGAACTGGAGGGAATAACCTTAACCGTTTCCAAAATAGTGCATTTTGATATTTTTCTTTGTTCACTTTGATGGATTCCACCAAAAGAATATACAATTTCTCGTCAATCGATGAGTCTTTATCATTCTCAAGACAGTTCGTGCAAAACTCTAAGAATTCTTGATTTACACGATGAAGGACTTCAAAAAACAACTCATCTTTATTTGAGAAGTGAGAGTATATGGTTGACTTCCTAATCCCTACATCCTTTGCAATTTCAATTAGCGAAGTTCCTTCATATCCTTTTTCTGAAAAGTGTTCCAGACCTTTTTTAAGCAATTTATCTTTTGTGTTCATTTTACACTCACCTTCCGACTAGTCGGTCGCAAATTCATTATATTGGATTCGAAATAAAAACACCATTTTGAACTCTCTCAATAAATTTTAATTCTAATCTTGAGGCGATCCCAACTCTATGTCCCTTTTGTTTTTGTGACACAGATATGATCTCCCTAAGGTAGCTCTTGTATCGAAGGTTTTCAGTAGTTGTTACAGGTGAGACAGTTGTTGGAGAAAGTCCTAAGTTCAAATCAAAATTTGTAGAAATAGGCTGTTGTAAGAAGATGATGATTGCCGTAAAAAATATTTATTGAACTTTTAGAACAAAATATTATACAAATATTATACAAATTCGTATACTGTATGTATAATGTTTGTATAACGTTTGTATAATGAGTTTATAAAGCTGGTGGAGGATTGATGAAAATGTCGAAGAAGAAAAAGGTCGCAGTTATTGGTGCAGGTCCCGGTGGGCTAGCTGTTTCTATGCTTCTTTCTGCACAGGGCTATGAGGTGAATGTGTATGAAAAGCAGCCCATCATTGGCGGCAGGACGTCAAAACTTACGCTAGGCGATTACACCTTTGATTTAGGTCCCACTTTCTTTATGATGCCTTCTATCCTTGAGGAGTTATTTCAGATGAGTGGACGTCGTTTACAGGATTATATGGAACTGCACGAACTGGATCCTTTATATACATTGAAATTTGGAGACTTGACCTTTTCTCCTTCTAGAAACAAGGAAAAGATGAAAGCAGAAATGGAAGAAAAGTTTCCAGGCAGCTTCTCTGGTTATGAGAAATTTATGAAGGTAGAAGGGGAGAAGTTTGACCGCGTCACCCCATTGCTTCAGCAGCCGTTTACAAAACTGACTGATTTTATGACAAGAAACATGGTTAAAGCGTTACCTAAGTTAAATGCGCTTGATACCGTGTATAACCGTTTATCTACATATTTTGAAGACGAACGGCTTAAATGGGCATTTTCCTTCCAAGCCAAATATTTGGGGATGTCCCCGTGGGAATGTCCTGGCACTTTTACGATTCTTTCCTATCTTGAGCATCGACACGGCCTTTTCCACCCAATTGGCGGAGTCAATCAGCTGTGTAAGGCAATGGCTGCCGTGATCGAAGAAAATGGAGGGAAAATCTATACAGGAACCGGTGTACAAAAGGTGCTCGTCGAAAGAGGAAAAGCAGTAGGCGTTAGGTTAGAAAATGGAGAAACCGTGACCAGCGATGACGTTATCATAAATGCCGATTTTGGTCATGCCGTTACGACCCTTTTTGATCAATCAGATTTGAAGAAGTACCGAAAGGAAAATGTTGAAAAGAAGAAGCTGTCTTGTTCTACCTTCATGCTGTACTTAGGTGTGAACAAACCGCTCAATCTTCCACATCATATGATTATTTTTGCAGATGATTATAAGAAAAATGTGGAGGAAATGACGAAAACGATGAAATTATCGGAGAATCCATCCATTTATGTTCACAATCCATCTAAAGCGGATCCAACCCTGGCTCCAAAAGGGAAATCCTCTCTCTACGTATTAATGCCAGTACCGAATTTAAATGCTGAAATTGACTGGAACGTTGAAAAAGGGAGGGTACGAGAGCAAATGCTATCCATCTTGGAGCAAGAGCCAGAGCTGCAAGACATTCGTTCTCATATTGAAGTTGAAAAAGTAATCTCTCCTCTTGAATGGCAAAACGAAGTGTATGTATACAAAGGAGCGACGTTCAATTTGGCCCACACTCTTGATCAAATGATGTATTTCCGGCCCCATAATCAATTTGAAGATGTAGGTCATTGTTTTTTAGTTGGTGGAGGAACCCACCCTGGCAGCGGACTGCCGACCATTTTTGAATCAGCGCGAATTAGCGCAAACCTTGTAAACAAACAATATGGAAAAAATGAAGTCTACTTCACACAAGATAAGGGGTTAATCAAAGAGGAGATGCCATTATGAAAATAGGGATTGTAGGAGCAGGAGTGGGTGGACTTGTAACGGCACTATTACTGGCTAAACAAGGGAACTCTGTCACCATTTTTGAAAAGGAAGCTTTCATAGGAGGGAGACTAACGTCTCAAGGTAATGAGCGGTATCGAATTGATCAAGGACCAACCATTGTTCTTTTGCCAAATTTATTGAAGGAAATCCTTCAGGAGGCTGGGATACCAGAAGAAGAATTGGAGCTCATTCCGTGTGATCCACTTTACGATATTCATTTTAATGATGGAAGTACTTATACGAAGTATAGGGATCTGCCTACCCAGCTATCCGAAATAGAGCGATTGTTCCCAGGGGAGTCCGATCAATTTCTTCGTTATCTCTCTGACATGTCTCGTGTCTATCGTCTAGGAATGAAAGCCTTTCTAAGCAAGACTTTTAAAAGAAAACGAGATTTTCTTACCTTTGAGAATATGAAACTATTAGTTGATTCAAAAGCATACAAAGATTTGAAAAGCTTTAATGCTTCCTACTTCTCACATTCAAAGCTTCAAGAAGCATATTCCTTACAATCTCTATACATTGGCGGTTCACCGTTAGAGGTGCCCGGACTGTATGGGTTGGTCGCCTATAGTGAGCATGCTTTTGGTATTTGGTATTTAAAGGGCGGTTATTACAGTCTAATACCTGTGTTAGAGAAAGCCTGCAGACGAATGGGAATCGAGATTCATGTCGAAGCAAAGGTCGATCGGCTTCAGATTGAACAGAATGTGTGCAAAGGGTTAGTTGCGAACAATGAAAATTACACTTTTGACGCAGTCGTTTTCAATGGTGATTTCCCCAATTTGCATCCTATGATTCATACCCGTGAACGGAAGCGAAGCTACAAACCTTCATCAGGTTGTGTCCTGGTTTATCTAGGAGTGGAGAAAAGGTTTTCAGAGATGAAAACTCATCAATTTTACTTGCCAGAACACTTTGAAAAGAATATGAACCAAGTATTTAAGACAAAACAGCTGCCTGATGATCCTTCCTTTTATATCTTTAATCCTGTCGCCTTAGATGATCAGGCAGCACCTCCTGGAGAAAGTGTCCTTTACATGCTCATTCCGGTACCTTCTGGCGATGACATTGATTGGGAAACGGAAGCACCTGTTCTTGTCGAAAAGGTATTGCAAAAGGCTGAAAAGAGACATTTTAGCGGGTTGCGAGAATCCATCAGGTGGATGGAAATCCGTACGCCAAAAGATGCGATAAAAGATGGTCTATTTCAAGGCGGAAGCTTTGGGATTGCGCCGACTCTATTCCAGTCAGGAGGATTCAGACCCCAACTATCTCCATACAACATTGAACGTCTGTATAGTGTAGGTGCCTCTGTTCACCCAGGAGGCGGGGTTCCAATTGTGCTGCAAGGAGCACGCATTTTAAGCGAGTTAATAAAAGAGGAGCTGGGAGCATGATTGATTCTAACCTGATTCTAGAGTGTGAAAAAATGATGAAGAAAGGCTCTGCAAGCTTTTATGAGGCATTCCGTTTTCTTCCTTCCCCGAGGAAAGAAGCAGTGTTTGTCATTTACGCATTTTGCAGATTAATAGATGATTCAGTTGACGAGCCTGAAAATTCACCTTTTACACTCGAAGAACTAGAAGATCATTTCAACCATATTGAAGAAGCAGAGGGACACTTTATTTGGCCTTCATTAAGGTGGCTGTTTGACAACTTTCCGATAGATAAAGAGCCATTTTTAAAGCAAATATCAGGTCAACGAATGGATTTATCATTAACACACTATCAATCAATGAAGCAACTAGAAGTTTATTGTGAAAAAGTAGCCGGATCTGTTGGAGAAATGCTTCTGCCCGTTCTTCATGATTCGCCTACCCCGGATGTACAGAAGGCAGGAATTCAGCTCGGGAAAGCCATGCAGATTGTCAACATCATTAGGGATGTAGGAGAGGATTTAAACAGAGGCCGACGGTATATTCCAGATGAATGGATGGCTTCCTATCAATATACTCATACTGAATTTGAAGAGATGAACGTCAATTTTAAGTTCAAGAAAATGATCAATGGACTGATGGACCTTGCGTGGGATTGGTTTGAAGAAGGATTGGCAGATATTGAATCCTACCCAACTGAAAGTGCGTTTTCAGTTAAACTGGCATCCAACTATTATGCTGCCATTATGGAAGCTGTCAAAAGTAATGAATATCAAGTTTATACAAAACGAGCCGTTGTGAGTGATAAGAAGAAAAAAGCAATCTACTTAACAACGTTACAAAGTGCTTTAGAGGATGTTGACCACCAATCGATTGAAGCTTAATTTTTAATGGCTCTGTTAATGCTAAATGTTGATTTTTACATCCTGTTGATTGTAGTGGAAGGCGCGTAGACTCCTCCGAAAATGCTAACGCATTTCCATCGTGCGTGGGCAGGTTCGAGGAAGCACAATCAATGTCCTGCGGGATGTGAAAGTCATGGGGAGACCCCGCAGGCGTACAAAGCGCCGAGGAGGCTCCCCGACTTCCCGCGGAAAGCGAAGCGCCTGGAACGAAAATCAACAGCCGTGTTTAACAGAGCCTTTTTTAAAGGAGGGAGATTATGAATCAATTTAAGGATGTGAACAAGAGAAAGGCAGATCATATCCAAATATGTCTTAATGACGATGTGAAAGGTAGAGGAGTGACAACAGGCTTCGAGGAATTTTCATTTATCCATCAGGCACTTCCTGAGGTGGATTTTACAGAAATTAACGTGGAGACCTTTTTTCTTAAAAAGAAAGTGGCTACTCCCTTTCTCATTAGCTCGATGACCGGAGGAACCGAAAAGGCGATGACCATTAACCGAAACCTCGCCATCGCTGCAGAAGAAAAAGGGTGGTCATTTGGCGTAGGATCTGGAAGAGCTGCAGTCGAAGACCCTGAAAGAGCCTATACCTTTCGAGTTCGAAAGTACGCACCAAGCATTCCGATTATTGCGAATGTGGGGGCTGTACAACTAAATTACGGCTTCGGTGTTGATGAATGTAAAAAAATTGTCGATTTAGTGGAAGCTGATGCCTTAGTTCTACATTTAAACAGTCTGCAGGAATTAATTCAGCCTGAAGGAAATACAAACTTCCGAGGGTTATTTCAAAAAATTGAAGATCTATGTAAGTCATTCTCTCTTCCAATCGGTGTGAAAGAAGTAGGATGGGGAATAAATAGTCAATTGGCGAAAGCGTTAGTTGATGTGGGTATTTCATTTATAGATGTGGCTGGTGCAGGAGGAACGAACTGGAGTCAGGTCGAAAAACTTCGCTCCACTGATCCGTTGAAAGTAGCAGTAGCTGATGCGATTAGTGGCTTAGGCATTCCAACAGCAGAGTGTATTCTTGATATAAAACAAAATGGAGGAACCGGAACGCTCATTGCTAGTGGCGGACTCAACAATGGAGTAGAAGCAGCAAAGGCTATTGCGCTAGGTGCCGATCTTGCTGGCTTTGGCCGATCCATTCTTGCAGAAGCGGTAACATCGGAAAAGGCGTTAATGGATCGTTTTACTCAAACAGAGTACGAATTAAAGGCTGCGATGTTTAGCATTGGAGCTGCTAGCTTAAACGAGTTGAAGAACACTTCATCCATAAAGCGGGTGGGATCCTCGTATTAAAATAACTCTTTCGAGAAGTTTGAGGGTGTATAGAGGGGAAGATAGATGTCCGGTGCAACGAAAGGGATGGTTTATACAAATAGAAAAACCTTTCCCATGCTCTATAGAAAGGTATGTTAACCATGATAGAAAAACCTTTATATTTCATTCAGCAAGTTTCTGAAATAACAGGTTTGTCCAAACTTGTCATTCGGAAATGGGAGGAACGTTATCAAATCGTCATTCCTAAAAGGCTGGACAATGGATACAGAGTCTATACAGAAGCTGATGTAAACAAGATTCTTTCAGTAAAAAATTTAACACACCAAGGGTACTCGGTGAAGCAGGCTGCATTTTTCCTTCAGAAGAATGATCGTAATCCAAGCTAATGGTAAAAAAGTGAGGTTATCCTTATGTTCACTGTCATAATGGCAAAATTACTTCGTCTCCTGCCTAATCAATCAAAGAAGACACCTATGATTCCCTTTCAGCAAGTGAAGATGAAAAAAGATGTGATCGTTGGGACATCTGTAAAACCTGCTAACGTTTCCTTGTACTATCCGTTGGAAGCAAGCCGGAAAAAGTTACCTGTCTATATTAATTTTCATGGTGGAGCGTTCATTATGCATGAAAAGGAGATGGATGATCCTTATTGCCGGTTCCTTGCTAATCAGGCAGAATGCGTCGTTGTTAATGTCGATTATGCGAAAGCACCAGAGTACCCCTATCCAAAGCCGATTGAACAGGGTTATGAAATCCTTCAATGGTTAAAGAGAAGAGCCCATGATTTGAATATTGATGCAGAAAAAATAATGGTTGGCGGACAGAGTTCAGGAGCAAATATAGCAGCAGCCCTCTGTCTTTACTTGGAAGAGAAAGGGGAAAATCAGCCGTTGCTCCAAGTTCTGTCCTGCCCGATGCTGGATTTTGCCACCCCGCATGCAGAAAAACCGGAACCAGATAAGTGGCGTGCAAGATATCCTCAAGTTGCCCATTTTTTAAACATGTGCTACGTACCGGACAAAGGACAAGCGGAGCATCATCTCGCTTCCCCTGTTCGTGCTGTGGTCAACGGCCGCTTGGCTTCTGCCCTTATTCTCATAGCGGAGTACGATGCTTTCAGACCTGAAGCCGAAAGCTATTATGAGAAATTAAAAGCATCTGGGGTAAGCGTCCAAAAAGAGATCTTTATAGATTGTAAGCATGCTTTTACCCATCTAGGCCCAAAAGAAAAAGCAGAAGAGGCTTGGAAGCTTGTCGCAAGGAAAATCAGGGCAAGTGCCGAATCCTATGAAAATTGAAGGATTTCCTCCGTTATACGCTAGCGATCTCTTACCAAACAGAACTATTTTACAAAATATAAATGGTCCAAATCAACACTGCTGTCAACACCAATTTAATTTGCGAGAAGGAGAGGGAATAACAGATGAAAAATAAAAACGTACTAGTGATCGGAGGCGGTCTTGGTGGACTGTCGGCTGCGATTTCACTTGCTCAGGCCGGATACGATGTCTCTTTATATGAAAAAAATGACCATATTGGAGGAAAGCTGAACCGGCTTGAGCAGGATGGTTTCGGGTTTGATTTGGGCCCATCCATCCTTACGATGCCACAGGTCTTTGAAAAATTGTTTTCTGCCAGTGGGAAATACATGAAGGACTACGTGCCGATTGAAAAACTGGAACATCAATGGCGCTCCTTTTTCCCAGATGGAAATGTCATAGATTTATATGAAGATTTGAAGGAAATGCAAGAAAAGAACGCATCCCTGAGTGAAAACGATATAAGGGAATATCAGGATCTTCTTCACTATTCAAAAAGACTTTATGATATGACGGATAAGACCTACTATAAGCATGGCGTTGATAAGACGAGAGAAATCATGAAACATACGAGCCTGTTCACTGCTATAAAGAATTTTGATCTGTTTTCTACAGTCCATGGAGCCATTGATAAACGAATAAGTAATGATCAGTTCCGCGATATGCTTTCGTATTTTATCAAATATGTTGGTTCGTCCCCATACGATGCACCGGCGGTCTTGAACATGATGATTTACATGCAGCATGACCAAGGTGTATGGTATGTACCCGGCGGTTTGCATAAACTTGGGGAAGGCCTAGTGAAGCTGGCTAACGAAGTGGGTGTTCACTTCCACCTGGGCAGGAAGATTATCAAACTTGAAAAAAACAACGGTGAAATCACAGGAGCCATTTTGGAGGACGGTACAAAGGTAACAGCGGATTATTATGTTTCCAATATGGAAGTCATCCCTGTTTACGAACGATTACTAGAGGAAGACAGCCGGTATGTGAATAAATTAAAGAAGAAATTTGAACCGGCAAGCTCCGGTCTTGTCATGCATTTGGGCGTGAAAAAGAGCTATCCGCAGCTGCGCCATCATAATTTCTTTTTCGCAGAAAATATGAAGCAGCAAATGCAATCCATCTTTCATCGTCATGAACTGCCAGACGATCCGGTCATTTATTTGGTCAACGTCAATAAAACAGATCCGACGCAAGCTCCTGCAGGACATGAAAATATAAAAGTCCTGCCCCATATTCCTTATATTCGGGATCAGAAACCTTTCACGCAGCAGGACTATGAACAATTCGCTGAGCGGGTCTTGATCAAATTAGAAAAGATGGGCTTACACGATTTGCGGGAAAATATCGTGACAAAGGATTTATGGACACCGGAGGATATCAGAACAATGTATGGCTCTGACCGAGGCGCCATTTATGGAACGGTGTCAGACCGCAAAAAAAATAAGGGATTCAAACATCCGAAACAAAGTGAACGCTATGACAATCTTTATTTTGTCGGTGGAACCGTAAACCCCGGCGGCGGAATGCCGATGGTGACCTTAAGCGGCCAGCTTGTAAGCGAGAAAATAGTCCAGAGGGATTCATCCCATGCCTGACCATGATATTCATTTCCTGAAGACATTACCCGAAAGGCAGAGGGAGGAACTGTTGTCCACGGGAAGGCCTTCACCTGAAGTGGTAAAAAAACAGCTTTTGAAGCTGAAAACCATTCTCTTGGAGCACGAAGCAGCCTTTATCGAGGCCCTTCACTCGGATTTAGGAAAACCGGCATTCGAATCCTTTTCCTCTGAAATCGCCGTTTTATTGAATGAAATCGAGTATGTCTGCAAGCATGTAGCACAATGGAACCGGCCTGTCCGGTCCCGACACCTTAAATTGGGATATGTGGAATCTCTCAAAAGAATGAGGCATCCATATGGAAGCGTCCTTATCATCGGTTCGTGGAATTATCCGGTCCAACTTACCTTGATGCCCGCCATTGGTGCAATAGCCGCCGGTAACCGCTGTGTAATCAAACCATCTGAACATGCACCAGCAACCGCTGAACTGCTTAAAGAAATCATCAACCATGCATTTCCTCCCGAACAATTACATGTTGTGACAGGAGATGCACAAACCGCGAGCCTGTTGACTTCATCCCCTTTTGACCTGATTTTTTTTACAGGCAGCGGAAAGACAGGGAAAGCTGTGGCAGAGCAGGCAGCTAAACAGCTCACACCGGTAATCCTGGAACTCGGCGGGAAGAACCCATGTATCATGGATGAAACAGGCTTTTCCAAAGCCGCCATCAGGGACATTGTCTGGGGTAAATTCCTTAATGCTGGTCAAACCTGTATTGCACCGGATACCCTTTTTGTCCATCACTCTATTTATGAAAAAACGCTTACTGAAATTTCTGCTTGTGTTTCCGCTTTCTACGGAGAGCGGCCTCAGGCAAGCGGGGATTATGGCAGAATCTGTACACATGCACATTTTCATAAGATGGTTGATTTTATCGGGCAGGGAATTGTCCGGGAGGGAGGGACGCATGATCGAAATGATCGCTACATCGCTCCGACCGTGGTAACGGATATCAAACCAGGAAGTCCGATTCTGGAGGAGGAAATCTTCGGTCCGGTTCTTCCTGTCATTCCCTATACAGACTTGAAATCATTATTAGCCAGTGGCAGCCTTCAGCGCGATGCACTTACGGGTTATATATTCAGTAGCAACAAGGAGCAAATTCAACTGTTCAAGGAGCATATGCGTTCACCCACCATCAGTGTCAATCAAGTGATCCAGCATGCTGCGAGTCCCTTTATCGCATTTGGAGGGGTTGGTAGAAGCGGATACGGTGCTTATCACGGCAAAGCTGGTTTTCTTGCTTTTAGTTATGAAAAAATAGATTACAGAACGTACCATTACCTGCGTTTTCAAGGTAAATTCCCGCCGTATTCCGACCGAAATATGAAAGCATTGAAAAAGTTAAGAAGGTGGCTGCTGTAGTAAGATTATTGAACACGCCTATTCCATAAGCAAGCATGATCGATTCCCTTTCTCTTCAGGAGAGATCATGATTGTTTCACTTTCTCTACAGGTGGGATGTAGGACTGCCATTACTTCTAGGACTTGTGATGAAATGAAGCAGAATACTTTTAAAAGCGAGGGAATTCACATGAAAAAGAAGAAGGTGATTGTCGTTGGAGCCGGAGTAGCAGGGCTTGCCAGTGCGATAAGGCTCCAGCATGAGGGCTATCAGGTAGAAATATATGAAAAGGGTTTAACACCCGGAGGCAAAATGAATCGTATTGAACTGGATGGCGGCTACAAATTTGATTTGGGGCCCAGCATCGTCATGATGCCTGAAATATACCGTGAACTTTTTGAACTATGCGGCCGCGACCCAGATGATTACATTCCAATGGAAAAATTGGATCCAATTTATCGGGCTTATTTCAGTGATATTCCTGACAAGCCTTACGATATATCTTCTGATCTTACACAATTGACAAAGACAATTGAATCAATTAGCGAAGAGGACACGGCAGGTTTTTTTCAATATATGAATGAAATTTACAAACGATTTCACATTGCAAAGCATCACATCCTTCAAAGACCTTTTCGCAAAAGGAGTGATTTTTATAACCTCCCGATGCTGAAGAAAGCATTGAAACTGAAACCATATGACACTGCAGATCAGTTTATAGGAAAATATATTAAGAATGAACGGCTGAAACAGTTGATCAGTTTTCAAACGTTATATATCGGTATTTCCCCTCTTAAGAGTCCTTCTTTTTACACCATGATTCCCATGATTCAATTTTTATATGGAGTATGGTTTATAAAAGGTGGTATGTATACGATGGCTTTGGCTATGGAAAGGCTTTTCAGGGAGCTTGGAGGAACTATTCACTATGGCAAGGATGTTCAGGAGATATTTATTCATAATCGTAAAGCCGAAGGAATCGTTGTGGATGGGCAGAAAATCTCTTCAGATTATGTTGTTTGTAATGCAGACTTTCCATATGCGATGAAGCACCTTGTAAAAGATCAAATGGCCAAAGGAAAATATACCGATAAGAAAATCGACAGCATGAAATACTCTTGTTCATGTTTTCTGTTATATCTCGGTATGGACCGGAAATATGAAGAAATTGAACCTGTGCATAATTTTATTTTCAACGAAAACCTTGATCAGAATCTTAAAGACATTTTTGATGGGAAGAAACTGACGAATGCCTCTTTTTATGTCTATATAGCTTCAAAAATGGATCCTTCCCTTGCGCCTGAGGGAAAGGATGGATTGTATATCCTGATGCCCGTATCAGATGTATCTACAGCAAACTATGAATGGGACGAAGAAACTATTTCTTATTACCGAAGCTACATTTTAAATGAATTAAAGAAAATCCATGGTTTCGAAAACATTGAAAATGAGATTGTCACCGAAACGCATACAACACCATTGGACTTTAAGTCGAAGTTCAATGCTTATAATGGAGCCACGTTTGGTTTGCAGCCAATTCTGAAACAAAGCAACCACTATCGTCCGCAAAGCAAGGCGAGCCATTGTGAAAATTTGTACTTTACCGGCAGCAGTACACATCCAGGGGCGGGGGTCCCAATTGTGCTATTATCAGCCAAGATTACAGCACAGGAACTGATCCAAGACGATACAGGCGAATTGTTTGATTACTCGGTATAAGAAAAGCGTAAGCGCCTTGGTCAGCCCCGACAAGCGTTGGAGGGCCTGACAGTGAAGTCGCTCTTTGACTTCATTGGCAGGACCGAAACGTCTCGAGGGGCTAGGCGCTGGTGCTAGACACTAATCCAGGTGGAAAAATTTATACTCATTTAGTCAGAAATAAGTACTTTTCAGGAATCATTTACTTACTCGCAGCGGAAGGAGGCAGGTTTTATGACTGCTTTAGAAGTGATTAATCTCGCGGTTGGATTTGTGGCAGTTGTGATTGGCTTCATCGTGTTCTGGTCTTTGCCGGTTCCAGGTATCTCCTCAAGACCTACGGGTGGTCTTCCGTTTCTTTCCATCATTATTCCAGCTAGGAATGAAGAGGGCAGAATCTCACCGTTATTGCAATCATTGCAGGAGCAGCGCTTCAGACAATTTGAAATTCTGGTGGTTGATGACGATTCATCCGACAATACTGCGGCTGTCGCGGAAAGCTATGGTGCAAAGGTTCTGCAGAATCCAGGGGCAGGTAAATCATCAGCCTGCTGGCATGGTGCCGGGCAGGCCGAAGGGAGCTGGTTATTATTTTTAGATGCAGATACGAGATTCACCAGTGTGGAGGGTTTAAGCAATTTGCTGCATTTCTATCAGGGAAAGGGAGCCAAGGGCATTACTGCATTACAGCCATTTCATACAGTGGAGCGCTTGTATGAGCACATCTCCGTTGTATTCAACATCATTGTCGTGATCGGGATGAATTTATTTACAATTTGGGGATCGCGGTTTAAAACCGCTGGTTCGTTCGGTCCTTGCATCCTATGTAATCGAGATGATTACTTTTTGTCAGGAGGGCATAAAAAAATCGAAGGAGCCATCATGGATGACCTGGCACTGGGTGAGGCATTTCTTGAACATGATCTCCCGGTCCGCTGCCTTGGCGGAAAAGGAATTATGTCCTTGCGAATGTACCCTGAAGGCATCGGAAGCCTGATCGAGGGCTGGTGCAAAAGTTTTGCCGTCGGTTCCAAGTCAACTCATCCCGTTGTCATGCTGATGGTTATCTTGTGGATTTCAGGCAGTTTCATTGCAGCAGGAGCATTGATCTCTTCCATAATAGATGGGAACCCTGCCGGAATGCTGTTCAGTGCCATATTGTATACCTTGTATAGTTTTCAAAGTGCATGGTTTGCCAGCAGGGTCGGTAATTTCAGATGGGGAGTTTTCCCTTTTTATCCGATATTGTTTTTGTTTTTCGTAGGGATCTATCTGTACTCCTTCATCAGGGTGAATATTTTCCATTCTGTGAGTTGGAAGGGTCGTAAAATTAAGGTCTGAATATTCTGAGTTTTTCTGTGGAGGCAACCGTGGATTTTGCACAGGGAGATAAAATACCTAAGAGAAGCGCGGGGATGATGAAACCCGGGCTTCTTTACATATAGGGTAAATAGAGACTGGGAATAGGTGATCTCAAGTCACTTGATAAAAAGTAGAGGTGCCTGTTAACGAATGAAATAACGACCTAAAAGATTGCCAACCAGGAAAACTGGAATCATCATTAAACTCACCGGAAGACTGGTGAAAAAGAAAGGCCAGTCCATTTTTCCATAGTATACTAAAAAATAATACGTAATGAGACAGTAAGGGATCAGCAGGAACAGGGCCGTTATGATACCAGGCGAATAGCCCCTGAACATAATGCTTTGAACAATATGCATCGTTGCCTGTAAAACAAATAAATTTAGAATGGCTGTAAATAGAAGGAAGCTCCCTCCGTCAGATGAAAAAAGGGCGGTGGTTACTGTTGTAAATGAAATGAATAGTAAAATCCAGGTAGCGGAAACAGCAAGCTGGGCAGCAGTCGAACCTAGCTTTTTCCTCATTCTTATGGTCATCTCGACGAAGTGAGTTTTCGGATATTTGTCTTTGTTTGCCGCCATGGAAGATTCAATGGTGATGATTTCTTCTAAGTCATGAAAAATGAAAATGATGGGAAACAGCCAGATTAATGTTTTCAGATCTAAAAATTGGTGGAGCTCCGCTAACATCTTTTGCCTACCTCCTTGTAGTTCCGAGACTGCCGTCTATTGTGGTTTGTTCATTTTATGGGACGGGTTAGAATAATATGCTAATCACCAAGCAAGGGAGGTCATGTTGTGTTATTTATCAGTCAGGAGCTCTCCACCAGCTAATTTTTGATAATGGGCCAGGGCAAGCAATGGAAAAACATATTCATAACAATGGTAATTGATATAAAAGGAGCCTGCCATTCCTCTTCCTTTTGGGTAGGCTGACGTCCAATCTTTTTCCTTCCGCTCCGCTAAAAATGCTGCACCGTTTTCGATTTCCGGCGTAACACCGGTGGCCGCTGAGATGAGTGTGTCAAGAGCCCAGGCAGTATGAGTCCGGGTACTTTCGCCCAACGGCACATAAAGATTTTTGATATCACTTTTACATGATTCTCCCCAGCCGCCGTCAGGATTCTGGATTTTCCGCAGCCAAGTTAGCGCTTTTTGAATAGCTGGATGTTTCGGGGAAACCCCAACGGCAATCATTCCCGATACAGCCGCCCATGTGCCATATATATACACGCCCCAACGCCCCACCCAGGAACCATCTGAGTTCTGATGCCGCAACAGCCAGCGAACTCCATCTTTTATCATCGGATGGTGTTCATCCAAGTTTGTATAGTTGCCGAAGAACTCTAAAGTCCTCCCTGTTAAATCAACCGTGGATGGATCAATCAATAAATCCTTTCCGCCCTCTATCGGTAACAAGTTCAACACTTTCTTATCCACATTCTTTTCGAATGCGGCCCAGCCTCCGTCCTTGTTTTGCATGGAAATGAGCCAATTTACTCCTCGATCCCAAGCCTGCCGGCAATCCACTTGTTCTGTGGCCAAAGTACGGATCGCCCTCAGTGCAGCGGTAGTGTCGTCAATATCTGGGTGGAAAGTGTTCAAGTCTGCAAATCCCCAGCCTCCTGGTAATACGTCAGGCTCATGAATCGCCCAATCTCCGTATTTGAGATGCTGGCGAGAGAGAATGTATTGATTTGCCTTTTGGACAGTGCTGGATGAATAGGGAATACCGGATTCTTGCAGAGCATAACTAATCAATGTCGTATTCCAGACTGTAGCCGTCGTGTACTGGCAGTGGAGTTCTCCGTCAATACGGCAGGTCATTGCTTTTAACCCTTGCACTGCACGGGTAATCACTGGATGGGTAGTATGATAGCCTCTCGCCAGTAAGGCAAAAATCATAAGGGAAGTTGTGCTGAAATAATTTAAATACGTGCCGTCCGGTTCGATTCTGTCCAGCATGTATTTTTCGGCACGATATAATGCCAATTCGCGAAGGTTTCCATGGTATTTCATCCCCTGGATGCCTTGTTTGATCCATTTGATCAGCGAGCGGGTCTCTTCTTCTTGATCCTCTGTAAAGAAACGAACTTCTTTGTTTTGAAACAAATCGGAGAGATCGGGCGACCGGGGCGTTCTCTTACGAAAATTCGTATTGGCGAGAATCAAAAAAGGGATAATGTTGGCTCTGCCGTAAACGGAGAGGTCAAAAAGATTGATAGGGAAGGAGTCGGGTATAAGCATCACTTCAATATTAATGGGGAGGTGCGGCCACTCACATTGTCCAGTTAAGGCCAACAAGATTTTCAAAAACATATGGACTTCCGAGGCCCCGCCGTTCGCCATGATAAACCTCCTGGCAGCCTGCATATCCTTGTCTGTTCGATCGCGGTAACCAGAATAGAGAAGAGCATAATACGCTTCCACAGTGGAGGTCAGATTTCCTTTTTCCTGGTCATGAAACAGTTTCCATGAGCCATCTTCCTGCTGTTGTCCGGCGATTCGTTTTACCAATTCTTCAATGAACTCCTCGTCATTTATCTCCAATGTCCGCAATAAGATAATCATACTGCAGTCCGTTGCGATCCCGGTCTCGAAAGGATAACGCCAGGCACCGTCGTCTGATTGGTCCTGAATTAACTGAGCAGCGATTCTGTCCATTTCCTTCATTACACGATGCCTCATTTAACCCATCCTCTCCCAAATATTCATCTTTGTATTCATATTCCATGAACAAAATGAATATGCATTCCATTGATGGGAATGACTGATCCGCTAAAAATGAACTATTATGAAGGATGATGCCGTTTTTGCTGAACTCTTTCGCAGACGTGAAAAAAGATTTAAAGAAAAAGATGAAAAAGAAATCTTCCGGCCATCTGCCCAGTTTGTCAAAATATGATAAACGATGGATTCAGCTTATAAAAGAACAGACGAGACAACTTAATCAGAACAATGTATCACGGACGCAAGCGTATTTTCGGTTTTACCTTCAACACCCTGAAATACATTGGGCATTTCTCGGACATATGGTATCGCGTAACGTCGGCTGGAACATGACGGATTTAAAAGGGGAGTTGCTGACAAAACTATTGTCTGAAAGAGAACAGAACGACTTTTTTGCCTTTTTGGAACGCGGCAGCTGGCTGATTTTTCAAGATGTGTATCCTCAATTTATGATTTATGAGCTGAGTGTGATGAGCAGCAAGGAAATGTTCCATCTTCTGCCTCATTTTCAAACTTCCGCCTTCATGGAGACGATGTGGCGCTATTATTGGCACAGTGGGGATAAATCTACTTTGGCTGTTGCGATGGTCATCAATGAACAAAGCTATTTGGAAAAAAGATTGATTCAAAATCATCATTATAAAAAAGTCGTAACAGGTACGGTCAGCTTTAAAATGTATGATTTTTTGAACCTTAATAACACTATTTTTCCCTATGGTATAGGGGACAAAAGGGAGAAGGCTTCGCTTGCCGGCGCATCCTTACGGTATTTCACTTCGCTCCACGAAAGAATTATATTCGGAAAAAAATTGTACTCGCTTCTTTTTCAGCAGGAAGAGATGCTGGAAGGGGTATTGAAATGGGCTCATGAACACCCTCACACGGGCTCGCGAAAGGATTATTGGCCGGATTTGTTTAATGATGTGAATGACTCATTTCCCCGGTCCCTTTATAAGCGAAAGGTCAAAAATTGTGTGTTGAGAAAGGGTGCCGAGCGGCTATACAGTCCTGCTTTAAAATATGCGTGGCCTAATACCCCTCATGAGGAAGCAGAGAGTGGAGATTGGTTTGAGGATTTGCATGTACTGGATTATATTCATGATGATGTCAGTTTGGATGGAGAGATACTAAATAATTATTGCAAAACCATTGAAACAATTGAACTTGCGGTAATGGCGAAGGAAGCCATTCTATTCCGTGAAGAAGATTAATGCTTCATGAGCGGTGGTCCCGATATTGATAAATACTTTTACAATGTTCAAAGTCTTATAATCAAAAGGCTTAAAGACTTTTGATTTTTTTATGTATAAAACTAACATACTATCATTGCATTTTAAGTGATTAAACTTGCAGAAGGGAATCAATGAGAATTAAATTTTAACAAATTCATACAAATTATTACTCCCCCCGACATTATTTGTGTATAATTAAAAACAGCGGAAAATTGAATACATAAAGAATCTGGTGTCTTCTAAACGAGTTAGTAGTTTAGAGACTTAATAGGGAAGTTGGTGAAATTCCAACGCGGTCCCGCCACTGTAACTGGGAGCTTCAAGCCTGATGCCACTGTACTTTTTGTATGGGAAGGCGCTTGATAGCGATGACCAGAAGCCAGGAGACCTGCCTGATTCTTCGCGCCACAACCTACGAGGATAGGAGGTGTTTGGGAACGATTCTGGCTGTTTATTAGAAGAACCGACACAAACATCTCCATGAGTAAAATGGAGGTGTTTTTTTAGTTTCATAGAAAGATTTCATTTTGTTTTACACCGAACAGGCAAGTTTGATTGCTTGTTAAAAAACGATCGATTCAATCAAAAATCGGAGGAATGAAAAGATGAAGAAGTTAAATGCGTTATTATTTGCTTTAATGTTATTAATTGGTGCTTTGGCAGGTTGCGGCAGCAATGCTGAGCAGTCAAATGCTAAGGAGACAAAGAACACTGAAACTGTCCAGCAGGCAGAAGTGAAGTTCCCTGTCACTATTACGGATGGAACAGGGCAGGAAGTGACCATAGAATCGAAACCGGAAAAAATAGTTTCCCTGATTCCGAGCAATACGGAAATCGCCTATGGATTGGGTCTGGAAGAACAGATTGTCGGAGTTTCTGATTTTGATAATTTCCCTGAAGAAGTGGGGGAGAAAGAGAAGATTGGCGGCATGGAGTTCAATCTCGAGAAAATCATTTCTATGAAGCCTGATTTGGTTCTTGCCCATGCTTCTAGTGCACATTCGTCTGAAGCTGGACTTCAGCAGCTTAAAGACACTGGAATTACAGTGCTGATCGTGAATGATGCGAAAACGTTCGATGAAGTATATGAATCAATCAGCATGATTGGTACAGCGTCAGGCGAAAAGGAAAAAGCCGATGCTATGATCGCAGACATGAAGAAGAAAATAGAAGAGATCAAGACAAAGGCAAAGGAAATAAAAGAAGAGGACAGAAAGTCGGTATTCGTAGAGGTTTCGCCTGCACCTGAAGTTTATGCTGCTGGAAAAAATACCTTCATTGACGAAATGCTGCAGATCATTCATGCAGAAAACACCGTTACAGAAGAGGGATGGCCAAAGCTGGATTCCGAGGCAATCATAAAAAGCAATCCTGAGGTGATCATCACGACCCATGGTTACTATACACCTGAGCCGGTGAAAAATGTTACAAGCCGTGAAGGCTGGGACAAGATTACGGCGGTCAAGGAAAACCGTGTTTTCGATGTTCATTCCGACAAGGTGACAAGAACAGGCCCAAGGCTGACAGAAGGAGTAGAAGAGCTTGCAAAAGCGGTTTACCCGGATGTTTTTAAATAATACGATGGGTTCTCATATCTTGCGGACAAGCATTAAAACTAAGTCTCATACTAAGGGAGCATTGCAGGAAACGAGTTTGTTTCCTGCGGCTAGCCCAAATGATGCAATATCAGTGGAAATAGGAGAACGCCATCTCCAAATGAGAGAAGGATTCATCGCCTTGAATTCTCCAATTCCATTAAGAACAATGTCTTCGGGAGTTGTCGGGGCGGGAACAGGCTGGCACAGCAGCTTTGTGAACCGGCATGTGGACAAGAGTTATGATTGCAGTGACCATCGGGAAGAAATGATTCATTATTTGAAGGAAAAGGGATTTAAGCCTGAAGGAACGGTCGGGATGATGACTGCTGTGATGCTGGAGGATGTTTGTTTTAAGCACTATCAGGAAGAAGGGTTCTCTGTATTTATCGTTGTGACGGCAGGTACCGGCAATGCGGTGGACGCCTCGAAAAGCAGCGAGTATTACTCCTATGACATGTCACCTGGAACCATCAACATTTGGCTTTTCGTCAACGGAGTACTGACGGAGGAAGCGTTCATCCAGAGTATGATGACAGCTACTGAAGCAAAGACAAAGGCGCTGCACGATCTCGAAATAAGGGACAAACTTTCTGGTACGGTGGCAACGGGTACATCTACTGACAGCATCATGGTTGCCTCGAGCCAGCAGGGACAAAAGCTGGAATACGCCGGTACGATCACTCCTCTTGGGCGGACTATTGGCAAGGGAGTCCATGAATGTACAGTAGAAGCAATCAGGAACAGCAAGAAAAGGGTGACGAAATGATTCTGAACCACCTTATCGCCCTGACACTTGCTGTCATCTTTGATTGGTTCGTTGGGGATCCGCCAGACTGGCCTCATCCGGTGAAATGGATGGGAACTCTCATCTTCAAGTTAGACAGGGGATTGAATAGAGGCAGCGGCAGAAAAGCTAAAGGAATTGCCATGGTCGCTGCCGTCCTGCTGACAGTCGGAGGCGTCGCTGTCCTGGTCACATCATTGTCTTATTACCTTCATCCATTAGTGGGAATCCTCATGGAAGCCGTGATGATTGCGGCTGCCATTGCGCAAAAAAGCCTGAAGGAAGCCGGGTTATCAGTCTATCATCCACTTGCAGAAAATGATTTGGGAAAGGCGAGGCATAAGCTTAGCTGGATAGTTGGACGGGACACAGAGCAGCTCCAGGAACCTGAAATTGTCCGTGCTGCTGTCGAAACGGTAGCCGAAAACACGAGCGATGGCATTACCGCTCCTCTTTTCTGGGCAATGATTGGCGGAGCTCCGCTGGCGCTCTTGTATCGGGCCATCAATACCTGTGACTCGATGGTTGGTTATAAAAACGATCAATATTTAGATTTTGGCTGGGCATCAGCGAAGCTGGATGATCTGGTCAACTGGGTGCCAAGCCGGATAACATCAGTTTGTATGATCGTTGCGAATCGTCCGTTTTATACGACAAGAATGGCCGCGTGGAAGTTGGTCAGGCGCGATGCCAAAAAGCACCCTAGCCCAAACAGCGGATGGGGAGAAGCTGCTGTGGCAATCATACTCGGAGTCCAGCTCGGAGGCATCAATCATTATAAAGGGATCATTTCGGAGCGGGCAACGATGGGCGAAGCACTAGTTTTCCTTGAGAAAAATCATATTCTAGCAGTTAACAAAATTGTCACAGGTACTGTTCCACTTTTTTTAGCCATCCTGTGGCTTGGGGGGATTCTATTTGAAATGGCCTACTCATGGTGCCAATCCACACTATTTATATGAAGCAATGAATTTGCCAGTTCCGATAGAAACGCTTGATTTCAGTGCCAATATTAATCCACTGGGTCCGCCTCCTTTATTAAAAGAGAATTGGGGACAGCTCTTTGAGTCTGTCATAGAGTATCCAGACCCTCATGGAACAAATTTAAAAAGAAAGATTGCCAAAAGGGAAGGTTTGCACGAAAGCCAGGTTCTCCTTGGGAATGGCGGTGCTGAAATCATTTCACTGATTGGGCGTTTGCTTGCTGGAAAACAGTCGGTGATTGTCCAGCCCGCTTTTTCGGAATATGAAGAAGCATGCAAGGCAAATGGTTGCCAGGTGGAGTATCATCAGCTGCCGGCCAACTGGGCATGGACGGGCGAGGATTTAAGTGACAAACTCCAGCAAGCGGATGCTTTATTTCTTTGTAATCCTAATAATCCAACAGGTTCCTACTATCAAAAATCGATTATTCTTCATCTGCTGGAGGAGTGCAGAAGGAATCAATGCTTGCTGATTGTGGATGAGGCGTTTTACGACTTCCTTGCAGAATACGAATCGATCACTCCATACATAAATGAGTATCCGAATTTATTGATCATCCGTTCGATGACGAAAATGTTTGCCATACCTGGCTTGAGGCTCGGCTATTTGCTCGCAGATCCCGCTGTCATCAGAAAAATTGCACCCTTCCAGCCTCATTGGAGCACAAATGCGATTGCCCTGAAGGCAGGTGAATGGTGCATCGAAAGTGAATCATACATAATTGAAACCATTGCGCTGATACAACAGGAAAGACAACGGCTTTTCCGTTTTTATCAAAAACGGAACCTGCTTGTTTCTCCATCCAGGATTAATTTTTACCTTCTGAGGGACCCATCCCTTATTGACCAGTATCCATTCATGCAGAACCTCCTTACGAGCGGAATCATTCCAAGACATACTGTGAACTTTCCTGGGCTTGAAGGAAGATGGCTGCGATTTGCCGTCAAGGGTCCTGAAGCCAACGACAAATTGATGGGGGCGGTGGAAGAATGGCTGGACAGTCGTCTTTAATTTTTATCAGCGGTGGTGTCCGCAGCGGCAAGAGCCGGTTTGCTGAAATTCTTGCGGGTAAATTGGAAGCTGAATATTCCGGCCAGCTGCATTATGTCGCTGCAGGGCAGCCAAGCGATCATGAAATGAAAGAGAGAATCTTGCGCCACCAACAGGACCGTGAACTCAGCGGGTTGAAATGGAGAACCTGGGAAATCCCGAGAAACCTTTCCCCGCTTTCAACGGTTCTGACGAAAAATGATATCGTCCTCTTGGATTGCCTGACCACGCTATTGAATAATGAGTTTTTTCATGAAGATGGTCATTGGGTCAATGATGATTTTACCGAAATGATCGTAACAAAGATTTTGAATCAACTGAATCAAGTGGCTCAACAAGCAAAAGCATTTATTGTTGTCAGCAATGAAGTCCTTGGTGATGCAATAGACGATGATGAGCTTGTCTTTACTTATGCTAAGGTGCTGGGTTTGCTTCATCAAGCTCTTGTAAAAGAGGCGGATTATGCTTATTTAGTTGAATCTGGGGTGCCGATCGTGATGAAAGGAGAGGGTTCGCCATGAATGGGATCATGGTACTTGGTACAGCTTCTGATGTAGGAAAAAGTCTGATTGCCACTGCCATCTGCCGGGCCTATGCAAATGAGGGTGTCCGGGTAGCGCCGTTCAAGTCGCAAAATATGTCCAACAACTCATATGTTACCTTTGATGGAAAAGAGATTGGCAGAGCCCAGGGAATTCAGGCAGAGGCAGCAAGGATCGAGGCTGCGGTTTCGATGAATCCGATTCTGCTAAAACCAAGGTCTGATCAGATCGCCGAAGTGATTTTATTTGGGGAAGTGGCGACTACCTTATCAGGTAAGGACTACAGAGAAGTATTTTATAAACAGGGACTTGAAGCAATTCGTTCCGCTTTTGAAAAACTCGAACAGGAGTATGACATGCTTGTTATGGAGGGTGCCGGGAGCCCTGTAGAGATCAACTTGAAGGACCGTGAACTTGTCAACATGAAGGTAGCGGAAATCGCAGATGTTCCGGCTATATTGGTCGCGGATATTGACAGAGGCGGGGTGTTTGCCAGCATAGTAGGCACTTTGGAACTGATGACTCCCGAAGAAAAAGCCAGGGTAAAAGGGTTGATTATCAATAAATTCCGCGGAGACCAATCCTTGTTTGAAGATGGAATCAAGTGGCTCGAATCAAGGACGGGAATTCCCGTTCTCGGTGTCCTGCCATATTTAGAAAACCATATGATTGATAGCGAGGATTCTTTATCGATCCCAAATTCCAAGAACAGGGCCGGTCTTGATATTGTAGTGATCAAGCCGTCATATATTTCAAACTTCACTGACTTGGAGCCTTTCTATCGTGAGCCTGACGTGTCGCTTCGATGGGTCAGTTCGCTGGACGACATTGGAGAACCAGACGCCGTCATCCTTCCTGGCACAAAAAGCACAATCAAGGATCTTCAATATTTTAAAAAGGCAGGTCTTTACAGTTGGCTCCGCGATTATGTTGATCAAGGCGGCTTCATCGCCGGGATTTGCGGAGGCTATCAAATGCTTGGCGATAAGCTCATCGACCCGTTTGGGAGTGATACTGGAACAATTTCTGCCGAAGAAGATGGACTCGGGATCATTCCAGCTGTCACTACCTTTGCCAGCGTAAAAACAACTGCCAGGGCAGAAGGAAAGCTTCATCCGTCCACTGGAATTGAACTTACAGCTGCAGGGTACGAAATCCATCTAGGTGAAACTCAAATGACTGCAGCATGCCAGCCGTTATTGTTGTTAAATGAAGATTTGGAAGAAGGATTTTATGGAAAAAATGGCCGCATCATCGGTACATACCTGCACCATCTTTTTCATAATGACCAATGGAGGAACCATTGGCTTAACTCCATCCGCAAGGCGAAGGGAGAGCCAGAGAGAAGTCCTGTTTATGTCAGCAGGCTTAAGGACCAGAAGTACGATGAATTGGCCGACCATCTGAAGGCGCATCTCGACTGGAACAAGCTGAAAGAAATCTCGGAACAGTGGGGAAGCCGTCATGAAATGGTTTAAGGGTCTCCTAATCAATCTGCAGTTCTTCTCCACGATCCCGATTCCTTTGGAGCTTCCAATGGACCGAAAGCACCTACAAAGTGCCATCCAAACATTTCCCTTACTTGGGCTTTTGCAAGGTGGTATTTACGCCAGCATCCTTTATGCCATTGGCGAGTGGACTCCTTTTTCTGCTCTGACCGCTGCTTTTGCACTATGGCTTGTGTCGATTTTATTTACCGGTGGCATCCATCTTGACGGTTGGATGGATTCAAGTGATGCCTATTTTTCTTACCGGGATCAAGATAAACGTTTGGAAATCATGAAAGACCCAAGGACAGGGGCGTTTGGTGTCTTGTCCGTTATTGTTCTATTGAGTGCGAGGTTCTTCCTTCTCTACGAAATTGTTGGCATGTTGCACAGTGCTACTTACCTGCTAGCAAGCGCTATTCCTTTTCTCAGCAGAATAGTGATGGGGATTTTGCTCGTTATGGTGAAGCCTGCAAAAAGCGAGGGTCTCGGGGCAATGTTTCACCATGCTTCAACAAAAAAGACCTTGTGGGTTTACCCTGTTTATCTTTTTGGTTTAGGCTTGGTTCTTCTTTTTACCGGCTTATATATTGGCATGGCCAGCTATCTCCTGGCAGTCCTTTTCATAGTTCTTTTCCTTAAAAAGAAAATCATCGAATGGTTTGGAGGCATGACAGGGGATACGCTTGGAGCTAGTGTCGAGTTGACGGAGGTATTGCTGTGGATGACATTGTGGCTATTGCATTATTTCGCCATGGGATGACAATTGATAATGAACGTCAAGCATATCTTGGCTGGTCTGATTCACCTTTAGTGGCTGATCAGCTTCTACCTAAGATTCAGGACTGCTTTGAACATATTTATACTAGTGACCTTGGAAGGTGCAGAGAAACTGCGAAGGTTCTCTTTCCTAAAAAGATGCCCGAAGTTTTGCCTGATCTGCGAGAAATTCACTTTGGCGACTGGGAGGGCAAAACGTATGAACAACTGAAGTACGAGGACAGTTATAAAAAGTGGCTTTCACGGCCTTTCAAAGAATCCCCTCCAAATGGGGAATCTTTTGATGATTTTACCTGCCGGGTGAAGAATGCTTGGGAGAAAATCAGCCGGAATGTCATTGAACATCAAACTCAATCAGCTGCAGTGGTGACCCATGGGGGAGTGATCCGCTATTTGTTGACGCAGTATGCTCCCGAAGATAGAGATTTTTGGGATTGGAAAATTCCGTATGGCCGTGGCTATCAATTAACCTGGAGCAGAGAGGGTCTAAGGAGGAAGGAACGGTGCATTTCGTTACAGGAGGTGCCTTTAATGGCAAATCAGAGTGGGTCAAGAAGCAATATCATTTAGATGATCTTGAGCATTCTTGGTATTCAGCATATAAAGGGGATGAAATCCCTGAACTGACGGACAAGCAAATCATTGTATTGGAAGGTATTGAAGTGTGGATTCGGCAAATGGCCAAGAACAACCAGGCAGATGTGAGCCGCCAAGAATGGCTGTCAATTAGCCAAAAGTGGATGAAATGGGAAAGCGATGATCAACAGCGTAAGATAGTGTTGATTGGAAGTGATATTTCGAAAGGAATCGTCCCCATGGAGGCTGAAGATCGCGTGTGGCGAGACACCACTGGATGGGTATACCAGGACCTCGTCTTACGAGCTGACCGGGTTGACGTGATTTGGTATGGAATCTGTCAAAAACTAAAATAAAGGGGTATGGATATGAGACTATATACGAGAACTGGTGATAAAGGGAAAACGAGCATTATCGGAGGCCGGGTGGAAAAAGATGATATTCGGGTCGAAGCGTACGGAACCGTCGATGAAGTAAACTGCTTTGTTGGCCAGGCTGTTACCCAGCTTGATCCATCCATTTTTGCGGATATTCTGGACGATCTCGAAAAAATCCAGCATGAACTGTTCGATTGCGGCGGGGATTTGGCGAATGTAACAAAGAGCCGGGAACTTAAGCTGACAAAGGAATCAGTTGATTACCTTGAAAAGAAAATTGATGAGCTAATTGCCGAAGCTCCAAAGCTTGAGAGATTCATATTGCCGGGAGGAGCACCTGCTTCCGCTTCAATCCATCTTGCCCGTACGGTTACAAGAAGGGCTGAAAGATTAGTTGTTTCATTGTTGAAAGCTGATCCGGAAGTTTCCGAAACAGCTTTACAATTCTTGAACAGATTGTCGGACTATTTCTTTGCTCTTGCAAGGGTAATCAACTCCAGGCTCAATATGCAGGATGTTGAATACGTTCGAAGTGCCAAGGTGTTCAGGGAGGGAAAACGCAAGGAGGCGAAACAGGGTGAAGAATAAGAAACGATCCTGGTTGGCCATGTTCATCGCCCTTTCAGCGGCAGGAGCATTTATCAAGATTCCAGCAGTGATAGGAAGTGTAGCTTTGGATGCCTTGCCTGCCTTGATGGCAGCAGGACTTCTGGGAGGGGCGGCAGGAGCAGCGGTAGGGGGAATCGGCCATCTGTTATCGTCTATCGTTGCGGGAATGCCGCTTGGCCCATTTCATTTCCTGGTTGCTTGTGAAATGGCCCTCCTTGTTTATCTATTCACGATGCTATATAGAAGCGGTAAACGCTGGCAAGCAGGTGTACTATTTATCTTGGGCAACAGCTTCGCCGCCCCGCTTCCGTTTATGATGTTAATGGGAAAGTCATTTTACTTAGCGGTCGTGCCATCTTTATTTGTCGGTTCCGTTTTAAATACCGTGCTTGCTTTTATTGTTTTGCCAAGGGTCGTCAGAGTGCTTGGTGACAGACTTCCACTTTCGAAACAGGCATGAGCAGAACTAAATAATGTGCAGCTGGGAGGAAAACCGCAAGTGAGAGATATTTTAATGATCCCTTTGAATGAAGAAGAAAACCTTGTGATAGCCAGTGACAATAGCGGCAGCATTGGAATGAAGGATGGTGACGCAGTACAGGTTCCGTACAAAACCGTCGCATACTATTCCTTCCGAGTTGCTGTGATGGAGTGCATAAGTGCCGGTGCTGAACCATTTGCGACAGTCGTCCAGAACTTTTGCGGCGAAGAAGCCTGGAAAGAGCTAGTACAAGGTATTGAACAAGGAACTCGTGAGCTCGGCAGGGTAAACATAAGGATCACCGGGAGCACAGAAAGCAATTTTGCGTTAAACCAATCGGCTTTTGGCATTACTGTTATGGGTAAAAGAAAGGCAAATATGAAAATCAGTAACCTGAATTATGACGCCCATACACGAATAGTTGTCATTGGCTTCCCTCTGGTAGGGTCAGAGGTGATGGAAAAGGAAGAACAGGTTGTGCCACTGCATGTTTTTAAGCAAGTCAGCAGCTTGGAAGAAGTGGTGACGATTCCTGTTGGCTCGAGGGGTATTCTTTATGAGTTGAATACTTTGTTTGATCATACAAAATTTACTGAAGAAAATGTGGATACAACTGTTCCACTTTTAAAATCCTCTGGTCCATCGACCTGCTTTGTGGCAGTTTTTCCGGAAGACATCCAGCAGAAATTAGAGTTGATCTGCGGCCGCTATCTTCATGAAATTAACTACTGGGGGTAAAACATGCTTCATTTATATGTAATCAGACATGGTGAAACAGAATGGAATAAAGAAAAAAGGAGCCAGGGCCGCCTGGATTCTTCCCTTACGCATAAAGGGAAAGCAGATGCCCGTTCACTGGGAGCCAGCCTTCAGGAGATAGAGTTCCGACAGATCATCGCTTCTCCCAGCGGCAGGACATTGGAAACAGCCAGGCTGGTAAAAGGGGATAGGATGATTCCCTTACTGACCGATGAAAGGCTGATGGAAATTCATTTAGGAGCATGGCAGGGAAAAACCGAGAACGAAATAAAATCTCTCTATCCAGAAGAATTCGAGGCATACTGGAACGAACCTGAAGACTATGAAAGCGTTGGAGGGGAATCATTTTTACAGGTCCAACAAAGACTAGTGGAGTTTTTGGAGGACCTGGAGAAAAACGTGAGAGATGGCAATGTCCTCATTGTGACACATGGAGTTGTCATTAAAAATTTATACTTGCTGTGCAGGAATTCTTCAATAAAACACTTATGGGAGCCACCATTTATTTTTGGTACAAGCTTAACGATCGTAAAATTGGATGTTGGTAAAAAAGAACTTCAGCTTGAAGCTTGTATTTCTCATTGTACCTCATCATGAATAAGCCCAGTAAAAGGTGTAAACATTTCATCTGTCCTGATGTGATCTGTGTATGATCATTTTCAATATACAGGCTTGATCCATCTTACTTATACAGAGCTTTGGGAATACGAATTCGTATAAAAAGAGTCATAAAGCCATTTGTTAATAGATGACAGCTGGACTATCTGCAACATATCACTTCATGGACAGTTGAATTTTTAGAAGAAGGAAAAAGAACCTTGCTGGTGGAATTTATTGTAAGAGCGGATTCCTTGCCGCTAGACGAGTTAATTGTGAGGGATTATAAAATGTTTAGTTTTAAGGTTGATGAATCTATAAGCCTAGAATTGTTGCAGCAGCATCAAGCGGAAGAAATCTTTATGTTAATCGATCACAACCGGGATCATTTAAGACAATGGCTTCTATGGGTAGATAAACGGAAATCGGCAGAAGATATGGTGCCGGTCATAAAGTATTGGTTGGAGAACCTGGCTAATAATCAAGGGTTCGATGTTGCTATCAGATATAATGGTGACCTTATCGGAATGATTGGCGTCCAGTTTGACTGGGGCAATCGAGCTGCGAGCATTGGCTATTTTATTTCTAAGGACAGTGAAGGTAAGGGCATCATCACGATCAGCTTAAAGAGTCTTATTAATGAACTATTTGGCAGGTATTCTATCAATAGAATCGAAATCCAATGTGCAGCCAATAACCTGAAAAGCCAGGGGATTCCTGAGCGATTAGGATTTAAAAAGGAAGGAATCAAGCGGGCAGGACAGTATCTTTATGATCATTATGAAGATTTGATTGTTTATAGTCTGTTGAGAAGTGAAATTTAATCCAATAACAAACATAAACGCCTGAATTTCCAGGCGTTTATGAATCGATTTCTAACTCACTGATTTTCTAAGAATTTCATCCCAATGAGATAAATAGAGTAGGTGTCCTCCGTTATCAATGGATGTATAAGTGGAATTCGTATACTTTTCCTTAAGAAAATTAGAGGTGTCTGAAGTCCAGATTGTATCTGCGCTACCTTGCCAAATATGTACCTTCCCATTAAAGCCAGGGTTTTTGGATTCGTTCATCTTATTGCACAATGCAAGGGCATCGTAATATACCCCAATCCCGCTATTCCGATAACCTTCTACAGTCCCTTTTAAAATGGCCGGCTGTATGGTTGGGTTATTCATGACTTTTTTGTCCTCTTCCACCATCTGTTTGACCGATTCCTGAATGACACCATCCAGATTTTTCGCTACTTTTTTACTGAGGCTTTTAAAGTAAAACTTCGTCATAAAAGGGATATACTTGTTCATATTTCTGATCATTTTCCAGTTAGATGGCAGTACGCTTTTGGTCTCTTCACTATTTAGGGGGATAGCGCTGCTGACCAAGGTCAGTGATTCAACTTTTTCTGCGTATTTATCTGTGAAAACCTGGCTGTATAATCCACCAGCTGACCAGCCGATAAGAGACGCCTTTTGAATATTCTTAGCGATCAGGAATTCATTTAACCAGTCAGCATAATCCTCCATAGAATAGCCCAATCCAATATCTGAATCACCATAACCAGGACGATTCAAAGCGTAAAATCGAATATTATGTTGATCCAAGATGGTTGGATCAGGGTGTATGGCATGTACTGAAGAACCGAATCCGTGAAAAAAGATCACCGTGTTTTGATTACTATCTCCATAGCCGGTATAGGATAATTTCATATTATTTGATAAAGAAATAGACGATTCATAGTAATTTTGCATGATTTTAAAAACCTCTCATTTGAACTTTCCTTAAGAATTCAACAAAGTGACTTCATTTCCTATTTTACTGAAGGGGTTGAACGTATCCTGTGCATTCTAACTTATTAATTCTTAATTGTTTTAATACATAGGTTTCCCGCTTCAACCAGCTATTTTGTTCAAATTTATCTATTAGACTTTCATTTTGCGTGATAGCTTCTTCAAGTGTAACCCACTTGGGCGTAAAATCCAGGATGGCCTCGTACTCATCTAATTGCTGTTCCTCTTTATCTTGCGTTACCAGATCACATAGGTAGTAGTGTGATATCATTTGGAATAATGCATTCTCTTCGAAGACATCCTTTTTCCGTTCGATGATTGTGCCAACCTTATCTTTGACAACACAATGGATGTAGCCAGTTTCTTCTCTAACCTCACGTAACAAACAATCCTCATGGTTTTCGTTCTTTTCAACTCCGCCACCAGGAAATTTTAAATCCCCTCTATTCGATTGAACCAGTAAAATATGATTATTCTTCCTAATAACCGCTCTGACTGCTACTCTCTCGATGGTAGTTTTATAGTTATCCATATTGGGTTCGTCTATTGTGGTATCGAAGTTCATATTCTTAAGCATCCTTTCATTGTTTAACTTCTATAGAAAATTATACCAATTTACCTATATAATATATTATACTTTTAAAAATATCAAAAAAGGGTGGGATTTCTGTGAACGATTGTTTTATCTGTAAGAAGCATGCGGGCATGATCCAGACTTCCGGTATGACGATTTACGAGGATGAATTTGTCTATGTTGGCCATATTGATCGAAATGGGAACCCGATCTATTTAGGTCATATTATGATTGATTTAAAAAGGCATGTTCCGACACTTGGAGAGATGAATATGGAGGAAGCGAAAGTATTCGGCATGACGATGGCTAAAGTGAGCAAGGCTCTTATGGAAAGTGAGGGTGCTGAACACATCTATTCTTTTGTGTCGGGGGATGCGGTGCCACATCTTCATATGCACCTGGTTCCTCGTTATCCAGGCACTCCTAAGGAATATTGGGGTCCGAATGCTGTGTATGATTGGGAAGGTGCGCCAATGGGTGACAATGACAATGTGATTGCCCTTTGCGCTCGCATCAAGTCCTATTTAGAGAATCATCCCAATGGCTAAGCAGGGCGAAGAGTTTAGCTGGGTAGGGAGCCAGGCCCACTTTGTTGACACGCCAGACGTTTTACAGCTTGGTAAAATCGTGGTTGGGCGTTATGGAGGCAATTCAAGTGCCGGGCAGTATAAAAATGAAGATGGATGTCTGGTATGGTTCAATGAGCAGCAAGACTGGGAGTTTGCAATTATTCTGGATGCCCATAAAACTGCGGAAAGTGCAGAATTGATTATTCAGCAGATCGAAGGTTGAAATAAAGCAAGTTTTGTCCATGCCGACAAATCAACAGGCTTTTAAAAAGCTAGAAGAAAAGATGATAAGCCTCTTTCAATCAGAAGACTTCTTACTCGCCTGCCGAAATGTTACAGGAGAAACGGCTTGCTTAATTGTTGCCCGGAAGGATCAGTATGTATGGTGGTTCTCGGTAGGAGACTGTGTGCTCTATTTATTCCATCAGGAACTCGCTTTGTTAGGTCAGAATCAGTTGAATCAAAGACAATTTTATGAATGGATCGGCGAAGTCAATACATTCGAATTGGGCGTTCCTTGTTATAGCGTTGGCATAAGGGAGCTTAGGACAGGAAAAAATCGTCTTTTTCTCACGACAGATGGGTTGATTGAATGCCCAAATGAACCCTACGCAAACCCTGCCAGCATTTATCATTCCTTTACTGATCCTGAAGTGGATGAAAGAGTGGTCACTTCTATGTTGGAGAGTATCAAGAATCACCATGTCAGGGACAGCACGACGATCATTACCTGGAGTATAGAAGTTTCCAAGGAAACCACCATGCCAAGTGATCAATAATTCCTTAGAAGCACACTTTATATTTCATACTGACACAGGTCCTGCCCTGTGTTTTTTTTTCGTAGGTTTCTCAATTCTTAAACTTTGCAGGAAATCTAAATATTTGATACGATTTAATCGTACACGATTTAATTTTCTCGGAGGAGTGACTATAAATGAAAACTGTTTATGAGTTTACGGTAAAAAAGCCAAATGGACAGGAACAAAGTTTAAGAAATTATGAAGGAAAACCAATGCTGATTGTCAATACTGCTAGTAAATGTGGCTTGACACCTCAGTTTAAAGGTCTTCAGGAAGTGTATGACGAATACCACGAGCAAGGTTTGGAGATTTTAGGTTTCCCATGCGGCCAGTTCAATGACCAGGAGTTTGATAACATCGAGGAAACAACTGAGTTTTGCCAGTTGAACTATGGGGTGTCATTCCCGATGTTCGCGAAGATTGATGTGAACGGAGCGAAGGCTGATCCGCTATTTACCTTTTTAAAAGAACAAAAGGGCGGATTGCTGACGAAGGATATCAAATGGAATTTCACGAAATTCCTTGTTGACCGAAATGGCCAGGTGGTTAAACGTTATGCGCCAACTACTGAGCCGGAAAAAATCAAGAATGATCTTGAAAAATTACTCTAAGCATTGTGAAGGATGAGTCACTTGAACGACTTTTTAACATTGGAAAATCAGTTGTGCTTTGCGGTCTATGACGCGGGAAGCCAGTTTACCAAACTTTATACAAAAGCGCTGGATTCCTTCGGGCTTACCTATCCGCAATATTTGGTCCTGTTAGCATTGTGGGAGAAGGACGGGCTTTCTGCTAAACAGCTCGGTGAAAGACTGAACCTCGGAACTGGTACCTTGACGCCGATGATCAAGAGAATGGAAACCAATGGCTGGCTAAAGAGGGAGCGGTCAACTGAGGATGAACGGAAAGTCTGCATAAGCCTCCTCTCAAAAGCATTCGAACAAAAAAAAGCCATCGTGCAAAAAATTGCCGCAGAATTGAAGCTCTGCAATATTGAATATGAAGAGTATGAGCAGTTGATGAAACAATTAAGTGTATTGCGGGGAAAATTGAACATGTATAACCGGTCTTGAGAACGAAGGAGAATAGTGCAACAAGAAAACGTCTCCGATTTTATTCGAACTAAAGGAGGATAAATATATGGTCAATTCCGACAGACCAAGAAGGATACTTTTAGATTTAGCAGTTACTTTAGATGGATTTATCGAAGGTCCTAAAGAGGAAGTAGACTGGTGCATTATGGATCCGGATATGGACTTCAAGAACTTCTTACAACAAATAGATACTATTCTGTATGGTAGAAAAAGTTATGATTTATGGGGTAAGTATAAACCTGATTCTGACGTTTCTGATACAGAAAATGAAATTTGGGAATTGGTCCATAGTAAAGAGAAATATGTTTTTTCAAGAACTCAAAATAGGCCAGAAAATAACGTGACATTTATTAGTGAAAATATTGAGAATGAAATAACCAAATTAAAGAATATGCCTGGTAAAGATATTTGGCTTTATGGTGGATCGAGTCTTATAACAACGTTTATAAACTTAGGACTTGTAGATGAAATTAGATTATCTGTTCACCCAATTATTTTAGGAGAAGGAAAACCCCTTTTTATTGACATTAAGCAAAGAGTGAATCTAAATTTAGTTGAAACAAAAAGGTTTTCCTCTGGTGTGGTTCAACTATGCTATCAACTTAATAAGTAGTACAAAATGGCGCTATCGTTAAGGATGAAGTAAATAGTAAAAAAACGCACCGGCACTGTTATATGATATTTCTTTCCCTATTCTAGTTCTTATTTTTGACAGGAAAAAGAAACCGTTCCCTTTCGCCTTAAGCTTTTTGTATTCAAGAATCAATTAATTCACCGAATTTTCATTGACAAAAAATTAGCAAAGATATTATATTAGAAGTCCTGTCAACTTTTCGTTGGCGTAAAGGGGACTGTGAAAAGTTCATTCTTATGGGAAAGGGAATGATGAAATGAATAAAGAACAATTAGTGGAAAGCGCGCGCCAGACAAAAAAGAATGCGTATGCGCCTTATTCCAAATTTCCTGTTGGGGCAGCTTTGCTGCTGAAAGATGGTACCGTTTACAACGGAGTGAACGTAGAGAATGTTTCATTCGGTGCGACGAACTGCGCTGAGAGAACGGCTATTTTTACAGCAGTGGCGAACGGTTACAAAAAGGGTGACTTCGCAGCGATCGCCGTTTCTGGCGATACAGCTGACTTCCTGCCGCCTTGCAGCATCTGCAGGCAGGTGATGGCCGAATTCTTTTCACCAGACATGCCGGTGTACCTGACGAATGATAAAAAAGAGATCCGGGAATTGGCATTGAAAGAATTACTGCCATATGCGTTCACGGACTTAGATATGTAATGTATACTGGATAGTTTGAGAGCATGTTTTGATGATTCCATCAGGACGTGCTCTTTATTTTTTTAGATGCTTTAAGATTTCACACTGTTTGAAAATAAACGGAGAAATTCCGTTTAAATCTCACAAGTCGCTTATTTTCATAAAAATAAGCACTAGCTTTGCAACGAGACACCAAATTTAGTTAATTTTAGTTTATTTTCAAACTTAGTTACTTAGCTAGTTAGCGTTGGAAACAAAAAAAGGCATACCTGTTTAAAACAACAAGTTACCAAGCAAGTTAGTTAGCATCTTATTATCCGTTTATCTTTGGACAATTTGGACGGTCTTCAACTTCTTGGGATATTTTCTTGGCCGGCCGGGTTTTCCTTTCTTTCGCCTTCCTTTGGATCTTCTGCTCGGCTCCCTGAATAAGGCTTCTATAAAATAATCCCATGAGTCATACCAGTATTGACGAAGGTACTTGAGTATTTCCCAAGTGGATTTTTTAGAACAAGTCTGAATCCTGACCAATTCACAAAGCCCATAAGCGATCATGGCGAGCCATAACTGATTCCATACAGCCTCCTTTTTATGGCTGTAGAACTTCACCAACTTAAGGTGCTGTTTGATCCATTTGAAAAAGAGCTCGACTTTCCATCGTTGGCGATAAATCTCTGCGACTTCACTTGCAGTAATGTCCCGTCGGTTCGTGACTACCCTGTATTTATTGCCTTCGTCATCAAGGAATTCTACAAGACGCAATGAGATGATCTCTTCCGTCTTGGGCTTCTTAACCTGAACCTCAGCGTCTAAAACAATGTTAGGTTCACCATGAATGTCATGCTTATTCACGATTGTCAGCTTTGAATTCATTTTTACCCTGGCGACAAACTTTAGATTCTTTTGGATTAAATCTGAATAGAGAACATAACTGATGTATCCTCGATCATAGATGTAGGTGACAGCTTGGTCGACCACCAGTTCAAGCGCGACTTCCTTGTCATCTACTCCGGTAGTAGAAAAAATCGATTTGCCAGGATAATAGGTATTTTCATCCGCGACAATCAAACAGAGATGAAGCTTTACTCCATTGTTTTTCTTGGTGGAATAAGCCCATTCACCCGCCTTGGAAGGGAGCGAGAATTGAGAAGAGTCTACAGCGGCCAACTTTCCTATCTTCTCAAAGCCAGGCAGGCGTTTATGATGTTGGTCAATCTGCTTAAAGATTCGGAATGCAGTCTCCTGCAGGAGACCGGTTGGCAGCTTCATAAGCTTTCTGTTAATAGAAGATCCATGTATACTCTTAAGCTCCAGCAGTTCCTTGAACACCTTCTTGGATTTAAGGTTCTCACTCAAATCCCATAGGGATTCACGTCTCATAAGCATTCCTTCTACCGTCATGGTAATGACATGGCCAGAAAAAAGTTTGTGTGCTTTATGGTCCATAAAGGGGTCACGATAATTCTCAAGATTTAACAGTGCCAAACACTTTTGAACTACAGTTGAGTCGGGTAAAGTTTGATTGGGTATAGAACTCTTTGAGTTCATAGGAATCCTCCCCTTGTAGAATAGGTGTTTAGCAACTTGTTGTTACCATTCTACATAGGAGGATTTTTTCTGTTTAAAACCTTTTATTGGTTAAATGCCATTATTTGGAACAGCTTTGCAAGACTAGTGAAAAATAAGGGATGTTTTTCCGGTTATTTCAATGAAAACCTTGAATTTTGGCATTTTTAGAGCAGCTAACCGGAATTAATACGCTTATTTCTGCTGAAAAGGATCGTAAATAAATATTAGACGGAAATTCTCCGTTTATTATTAACCTCTCTATACAAAATCAAAATAGTAAGAAAGCAAAAACTTTTAAAAATTCTTTGTATGAACAAGACAGGCTGGCGGTCCAGTTACCATTGGTCGCAAGCTTGTTAACCAAAGTAGTGTCTTAGTATCGAATATGTTTTATGTAATTTGTAAAGTAGGCTTTACAAAATGTAAAGTGAAGTATACAATTGGATTATCAGATAAATTGGAGGATGTTGGAGTTGAGCTTTTTTTTAGCTTGATATGTATAGTTGGCTTTACAAAATGTAAAGTCTAGTATGCATTTTTATTGTGAAAGGTATGGTGTTTGAAGCTAATGGGACTTACCAATCGTGTTAAAGAATTGAGAGCGAAGCATCGTTTTACGCAGAACGATTTGGCTGAGAGGGTTGACGTGACAAGACAGACGATTGTTGCTCTAGAGAAGGGGAGCTATATACCGTCCTTGTTACTGGCGATGAAAATTGCCCGTGTGTTTCAGCTGCCAATTGAAGAGATTTTTTTTATGGAGGATGAGGGAAAATGAATCAAAAATTTCTAATGTCAGTCGGAATATTTGTCTTGTTTGCATGGGGGATGATTGCTTTTTATTATGCCCAGATGGATTTTGCAGAAGTGTTAAAGAATCCAGAGCCACCCTGGGAAGTGACGATCAATGCGACTCCTATATTTGCCGCCTTAGTGATCGGTGGAATTTTGTCAGCCACTTTGTTCATGAAGAGCAAAAAGAAGAACAAATCTATTGCCAAGGCTTTCTTTCTGCCGCCTGAGTTTGAAGAAAGTGACGAAAGAGAACAAGAGATTACGGCCAAAGCTTGCAGAGCATCCTATGTCACGATGTGGTATACATTCCCAATCCTGACAGCACTCATGCTGCTCTATCCTTTCATTTCAGAATCTGTTCCTTATTATCCAGTCATTATCGTCATGCTGTTTCCGCTTGTCCAATCCACTGCCTATTTCTTGTCATGGAAAAAATATTATTAATAAAGCGTTTTAACAGTTGGTGTAAAGCGGTGTTTCGTAAATCAATGGCAGCAGCATTGTTTTTGAAAGATAAACGGTTTGGAGTGGACGTAGTTTGTTGCGAGGAATTGATATGTAACAGAAGTGGAGCATAATCTGATTGTTTTTCAGAATATGCTCCTTTCGTTTTAATAGGGAAGTCTCGACAATGTTTAGTTCTCATTCTGTGATTAACTGGGATAAAGAAATAAGAAATACTTCCATTTTCTTTCTATATATTAAAAAGTGCTCACTTGCTTGAATCCCAGGTCCGATAAAGCTTTTTCTAATGAACTGCTGATTTTTGTTATGTTAAAATCTAATCCTATGCGGGTTATGGTTTGTGCAATCGCAGGCCGGATCCCTGTGATAATGATTTCTACACCGATTAGTTTTAGTGTATTCACAATCTGAAATAGAGAATTTGCAACGAAACTATCGATAATCGATACGCCTGATAGGTCCATAATGAAATATTTCAGCTTAAGTCTAATCGATTCATTGATAGAAACCTGCATTATCATTTTTGCGCGGTCATTATCAATCGATCCGATTACTGGCAATACGGCAATTCCAGGAGAAATCGGAACAACAGGCACAGACAGTTCCTTTAATTCTGTAAATGCTGACTTTACACGCTCGATGTTATGTTTCTCGTGAACCTCTCCAGTAATTCTAAAGATGGAATCAATCAGCTTGTCGAATATTTCCGTTATTTTGACCATCGTGTTACAGGAAATCCTATTCTGCTCTAATTCATCGGTGAATATTTCCCAAATGACCAGGCGGAAAAGCGAAATGATCCGTAATGCTACCGTTAAAGAAACTCCATATCGAACGGTTTGGTTTGCTACTTCTCTTGCCCAATTACCTACAGATCTATATGCTTCTTCTTGATTTTTATATAATGCTTCCCCAAAATAACCTATTAATTGAGATCTATATTTCAAATATTCCGCCTCTGGCATTTTAAATTTTTCAAAGTGCTCTGAAGTATATTTAGGAATATTTTCGCTGAATAATCTAGCAAGCTCATGTCGGTGATCGTAGATTTTTTTGCCTATGAATTCGAACTCTTCTTTTGACACTGGGAACCATCTCCTCACAAGGGAATTCTTGTACCTCTGGTTATTTTTACAGATTGTAGAATGGGATTATTGATCATTTGGCAACGGATAAAACAAACAAATGATGAAGAGGTGAAGAATGAATAATCAAGCTCATGAGGATTTTGAAGATTCTGAATGCTCCCTACACACTAACATAAATACCCAGTTATTGCGAGAGAAACTTATGGGTGTTTTTTTGAGGCGGGACCAGCAAAAACCTTGATAGGTCTTTAAGCGTGGGTTCTTTTTCGTTGCTCATTTTTCTATACAGCAGGAAAGTATTGTTGTAATATTATGTTATACGATATATCGTCATACATAATAACGAGGGACATAATAAGAGTTTTAGGAATGAAGGGGTGTTTTTGATGGCGTATTCTGGTGGACCGATGACGGAAGCGATGTACTATGTGCTGCTGGCGTTGATGCGGCCGAATCATGGATACCAGCTTATGCACGCGATTACAGAGGTCTCGAATGGCCGGCTGAATATGGGTCCCGGTACGCTTTACGGAGTCCTTTCACGGATGCAAAAGGATGGTTTAATTTCATTAGCCGAAAATGATGGCAGAAGGAAGACTTATGAAATCACGCTGGAAGGAAAACAAGCTCTACAGGTTGAGTATGACCGGCTGAAAGCACTGATCCAAGACAGTTGGGTTTTAGAGGAGGATGCTCGAAATGAATAGATCGGTCTATAAGCTTCGCCCCAGTGATTTTTGGCGGATCGGAGAGCATGAAAGCTGGTTTACTGATATGGCGGCCAGGGGACTTTATTTGAAAAAGATGGGCATCCATTTTGCCAGGTTCGAAAAGGGAGAACCTAGGGATATGAAGTATAGAATTGATGTATCCACGACGAAAAGGATTCCTGGTGAGCAAATTGAGATGTATGGTGAAAGTGGATGGGGTTATGTGACCAGTTATGGTCAGTTCCACGTGTTTTCATCGCCGGCCGAGGAGGATGCATCGGAGCTTCATACCGATCCAGCTGAACAGGCTTATACCCTAAAGGAATTGGATAAAAAGCTGGCGTGGAATGCGGGTAGTGCGATTATTGGCATGGTATTGATGTTCGGGATGATGGCATCCATTTGGCTCCTTGATGGCACACCTACATACGTCATGGTAGATGGCTCGATGATCACGCAGACGATATTAACGATTTTCATTGCATATACTGCCTATCATTCATTACGTGCTGCCTTATCGATCCGGGATTTGCGCAAAAGACTAGTCGAAGGGAAACCGATCGACCATCATGCTTCATGGAAAAAACATCACCGAATCCATACGGCAGCTGCTTTTCTTTTTACAGTGGTGGTGGGACTGAGTGCCATCATTCCGTTTGCACAGCTTGCGAAAATGGAGACAAATACCTTGCCAGAAGGAAGCGTGGACCTGCCGATTGTCAGGTTGGCAGATGTAGAAAATGACCCGGACATGATAAGGGCAGAAGCCGAATATATGAGTGACAATGTGGATTGGGGCAATCGACTTTCTTCTGAATGGAGTCCTTTAGCACCCGTTCAATATGAATCAGATGAAAGCGGTGTGGTTCCCGGGAAGCTGTGGGAAGATCTCAGCGGAGAATATTCACCAGCCATCCATACAGAATATTACCAGCTCAGGTTTCCTGGGATGGCGGAAAACCTGGTTTCTGACTTAGTGGAACGATATCGTTATGACAACAGCCTGGATGAATATGTTGAAAAGAAACACGCTGATTTAGATTTATTGATTGTGCATGCTGAAGAGGGAATGAAAGAGGTATTTGCTGCTCATGGTGATGCAGTCATGTATGTGCGTTATCATGGGGATGCGGATGTCAGCACGGTGATCGAAAATGTGGTGGGGAAGATTCGTTGATTTTTAGATTGATAGGAGGGGATATGGTTGAAAGTAAATGCGACCTACCTTATGCGATTGGCAGCGCTGATTATCTTAATCTTTGGAGGCACTTTGGTCATTGTCTATTCCCAAACGGGTGAAGTATTAATGGATCAGGTTATTGGAACTTCTATTGGAGTGGTTTTGTTGATCGCAAGTTTCATTTGGAGATTGATTAAGAGAGCTTGATAATGGTTTGAGGGGGATCTGGTTGGAAGGAATAGATCCGGGAGTTATATTTGCCCGGTTTTACCTTTTTAGCCGGAAACGAGGAAGATATCAGGCTTTTATGTGCCCGGTTTTCTGCTCTTGGTCAGAAACGGGGAAGATATCAGGCTTTTATGTGCCCGGTTCTGTGCTCATTGTAAGAAACGGGGAAGATATCAGGCTTTTATGTGCCCGGTTCTGTGCTCATCGTAAGAAACGGGGAAGATATCGAGTTTTTATGTTCCTGGTTTTCTGCTCTTGATCAGAGACTGGGAACACTTCTAAATACGAACATGAATGTGGGTATTTGCAATTAGTTTTAGGGGGTAGAATTTTTGCAAATATTCTTATTGATGTTTGGTTTTGCGGTGTGGGTATTCATTCTGTATTATTTCCGATCATTGCGAAGGATTTACATAAGAGTACCAAACAGAATGAAGTAATCATTAAGCTTTTGGAGAAAAAGATTGTTAAAGAAGAAGAATGATAATCAAAAAAAGAGCAGTATTTTCGTATGAAACGAAAAATACTGCTCTTTTTCATATTGAAAAGAACAAAATCCTGTGGTAACTTTATATAGATACGCATTCTTTTATTAAATAAATATAATTATCCTTATTTTAATTATACAATGCAATCGAATCGGTAGTCAACTCTTTTATCAAAAAAGTTTAGGGGTGTTGCTATGAATTTGAATCTTCAGGATGAGCAAAAGCGATTGGACAGTGTGATGGAGGCCATTACGGACGAACTCCTCAGAGTGGAAGAAGAAACTTCTAGGCGTAAAAATGAAGTCGTCAACATCCGGAAACATTTTTGGGATGAAGTGAAGGTAAATACGGATACTTTTGATGATTTTCTTGAAACGGTTATTGGCTTGAGACAGGAAGCGCAAGCTCTGTCGGTAAGCCAGAGTACACATAGACACTCTTCCAAGCGTCTGGCCACGCTGCGCCGCATGAAGGAGATTCCTTATTTTGGTCGTATTGATTTTACGGAAGACGGTTCTTCCGCTCCGGATCAAATCTATATTGGGATTTCCTCGCTTACCGATGCTGAGGGTGAAAATTTCTTGATCTATGACTGGAGGGCTCCAATCTCAAGTGTTTATTACGATTACCAGCCTGGACCGGCAAAATATCAAACCCCGGGAGGGACCATCGATGGCCATCTCGAGAAAAAGTGGCAATATCTCATTCGTGGCGGCTTTTTACAGTCGATGTTCGATACGAGCCTGACGATTGGGGACGAAATCTTGCAGCTGGTGCTTGGCAAAGGCACGGATAAACATATGCATAATATCGTTTCGACGATCCAGGAGGAGCAGAACCGGATCATCCGCCATGACACCGGCAGGCTGCTGATTGTTCATGGTGCGGCCGGAAGTGGAAAGACATCTGCTGCCATGCAGCGAATTGCCTATTTGCTCTATAAATACAGAGACCAACTGAATGCAGATCAAATTATCCTTTTCTCTCCGAATACAATGTTCAGCAGCTATGTATCAAATGTCCTGCCGGAACTTGGTGAGGAGAATATGCAGCAGGCAACCTTCCAGGAATATCTGGATCATCGGCTAGGCAAAGACTTTGACGTTGAGAATCCATATGAACAACTGGAATATGTTTTAACAGCTAAGGATGATGAGTCGTATAAAGCCAGGGTAGCAGGCATCCAATTCAAAGCATCCATTCCGTTTTTTGAAGCGATTCTATCCTACAGGAAGTCACTCGAAGTGTCTGGCATGGTCTTTAAGAATATTCTTTTTAGAGGAAAGGCTATTGTCACTTCACAGCAAATGGAAAAAAGTTTTTACAGCAGCGATCCTTCGTTCCGTTTTCATGGCCGTCTTGAAAAATTAAAGGATTGGCTTTTAAAGGAAATGGATGAGGCTGAGAAGGTTGAACGAGATCAAGCATGGGTCCAAGAAGAAATCGAACTGCTTAGTGATGAGGAGTACCATAAAGCGCATGCCTATTTAGCAAAAAAACGGGGATATATAGGGGAATCGATACATGATTATGAAATCGAGGCCGATTCATTGGCCCGCCTGATTGTTAGACGGAAGTTTAATCCTTTGCGTAAAATGATCAAAGCTTATCGTTTCATTAACATCAAGGGAATCTACAAGCAGCTTTTTACCGGTAGCAATCAATTAGAGCGAGTACCAGAGGAATGGCAGGAAGTTTGTTTAGACACTGTAAAGATGCTCGATGATAGGAAGCTTTATTATGAGGATGCCACTCCGTTTCTGCTTTTAAAAGAACTGATACTGGGTTTTCAGATCAATAGTTCAATTAAACACATCGTGGTGGATGAGGCACAGGATTATTCGCCTTTTCAATTTGAGTTTTTGAAGCGATTATTCCCTGCAGCAAAAATGACTGTGCTCGGCGACTTTAACCAGGCGATCTTCGCCCATGCCAGTGAAATGATTGATTTTCACACACTCACCAGCCTATATGGGCAGGATAAAACAGAAGTGATCAACATGTCACGGAGTTACCGATCCACAAAACCGATCATTGAATTTACACGTTCACTCGTGCCGAACGGGGAAAGAATCATCCCATTTGAACGGGATGGCGAACAACCGGTGCTGACACAGGTGGAGAATCAAGAGGAACTGCACAGAAGGATTGCTGACAAAGTTGAACGATTGCGGAATGATGGTTACCGTAGTATCGCGATTATTTGCCAGTCTGCAGAGGAAAGCATGTGCGCGCACCAAGCCCTTTCAAACATTGAAGGAATTAAACTCATTAAAAGCAGCTCAATCGAATACGAACAAGGGGTAGTTGTCATTCCTGCCTACTTGTCCAAGGGGATTGAATTCGATGCTGTCATTATTTATGACTCATCGGAGGACGTTTATTCTGATGAGAGCTTGCGCAGAGTATTCTATACCGCCTGCACACGAGCGATGCATCATTTACAGATTTATTGTATAGGAGAACCGAGTCCTTTTTTACAAAAGGGGCTGGATGAAGGGTTGGTTAAGACTAAGTAATAGAGTTGGAAACAAAGTATGAAAGAAACCGAGCTGCCATTCAGGCAGCTTTTTCTGCTTGAACATTGCTATACTAGCAATAGGAACTATAAAAAAGGTGAGTGTAAAATGGAAACCAACGTTTTCGAACAAATGGCAAGACGCTATGATACCGAAGATCGAATTAAATTAGCAAAAGTAATCGTCAGTGAAGTGAAAAAGGGAATAAGGGAGAGTAAAACAAAATCGTTAATCGATTATGGCAGCGGGACTGGCCTCGTCAGCCTAGAGTTATCAGATTTAGTCGACTCTATTTTGCTAGTGGATTCTTCCAAACAAATGTTGGATGTTGCCGAAGCTAAGATTTCCCGCAGAGGAATCCGCAATGCGAAGGTTCTTTATTCAGATTTTACTCTGGAAACTCCTGAACTGAAAGCGGACATCGTCTTAATGTCGATGGTCCTTCTGCATATTCCAGATACGGAGAAAATCCTTCAGCAATTGTTCAGCATCCTGAATGAGGGTGGCGAGCTGATCATTGTGGACTTTGACAAAAATGATCAAATAGATCATCCGAAGGTACATAATGGATTTTCACATGAAGGGTTAAAGGATATATTATCAAAAGTTGGCTTTGATTCAATCAAGATTAAGACTTTTTATCATGGTAAAAAGATTTTCATAAATCAGGATGCGTCTATGTTTATAGCAAGAAGTTTCAAATAAGAAATCCTTTGCCGTTCTTAACGAATGGCCTATTTGAAATAACACACAAAAAAATCTAGCAATGGTAAAATTGACCTATTTCTATCCTGGTATATGGACTGCTTCCGTAGCAATTATTACAATAATAGTATTATAAACAGGAGGTGACTTATGGAAACAGCAGTAAACGGTCCGTTACTTTTTGAGAATATCTTCAATCATTTAACCTTTCCTGTTGTAATTTTCGAAATAGATCATGAAGCATCTAATGAGGTTCGGGTGTTGGAAGTCAATGAAACCGCCTGTTCCTTGTTTAAATATTCCAGAGAAGAATTTTTAACTAAGAAAGGAATTTCCCTCTTCAATCATTTATCTCCTAGGGTCCTGAAAACATTAAAAACCCTTTTATTCAAAAATGATCGTTTATCCACGATCTTGGAGCTTCGTGATAAAACGGGCCAAGTGTTTACGGTAGAAATCAATGCATCCTTTATTAACCAGGGTAGTAAACCGTTGATTTTTTGCATGTTCAAAGAGTATTCCAGTTCCTCCTGTGAAAATGATGCAGTAAGAGAAGAAAACAGATACTTGCGGATGATTTTGGATACAACCCAATCATTTGTTTTGATTCTTGATAAAGATGGCCGAATATATAGCTGCAATCAATACACTGAAAGGATGACAGGTTACAGCCTTAAAGAATTGCAATACCAGAAGTTTTGGGACATTTTTATTGAAAGTGAGGAGAAGGGTCGGATTTCGCAGTGTTACCTGTCGGGTAATATCCCACTTGAATATCAAAATTCCTGGTTGATGAAAAATGGAAAGAAACGACATATCAAGTGGAAGACTCAAACGGTGACTGATGCTGATGGCAATACTGATTTTGTCTTAGCCACTGGAGTGGATGTTACCGATGAAGTTCTTTCCTATAAAGAGCTTGATAAGAGCAGGGGAAAATACCAAACACTTGTCTCTTCGATGAATGACCTCGTTTTTACAATTGACCGCTCATACACCATCACCAGTGTATATGGAAAGTGGTTAGCAACTAACGGATTTACGAAGGAAGCCTTTGAAGAGAAGTCCATTGACCATTTGTTAAGTGATTGCATCATGCATCAGAAGGTCAAGAAGACTCTTGGCGGAGAGGTTTCGGAATTTGAATGGGAATTAGGATGTGCCGATAAGATCTACAGCTTTCATACTGTATTATCGCCGATTGTTTTACATGACAACACCGTAAGAGAGATTGTTGGTGTTACCCGTGATATAACTGAGAAAAAAAGCCTGGAAGAACACCATAAAAGGATTTATGAGGCACTGACAAGTGGAGTGATTGTCCAAAATACTTCCGGTGAAATCATCTATGTGAACAAGAATTCAACTGAAATTTTAGGTTATAGTGAACATGAACTTAAGAATATGACTTCAATGAGCAAAGACTGGGAAGCAGAGAACTCGGCAGGTGAAGCATTCCCAGGTGAGGAACATCCCGCTATGAAAACGCTGCGGACTGGGGAAGGACACAGCAACGTAGAAATGTTTATCTACAATCCTGAAAAGAAGGAAAAGCGGTGGATCCTGGTTGACACTCGGCCTATTTTCGAAGCAGGAAGCTATAAAAAAGTGGAATACGTCCTGTCTACCTTTTTGGATATTACGAAAAAGAAGGAAATGGATGAAGTTATGCAGCAAGCGCAAAAGCATGCGCTGGTAGGCAAAATTGCTTCAGGGGTCGTTCATGAGATTCGAAATCCGCTTACGAGTTTAATGGGTTTCTTGAAATTGTTCGAAGAAGGAGATCGGAACAGCCAGTTATTTGATTACCTTCCAGTCATAAAAGCAGAGTTAGAGCAACTCAATAAGTTTGCCAATGAATTCATAGAACTCTCCAATACTAATGAAGGTAAATGGGCTGAGGCAAACCTCATAGAAATCATCAATGATGCTATTCATGGATTAAAAATGGAAATAGACGACCGTCAAATAAACATAAGCATAGAATCAGACTATAGTGAGTCGATTTTATTATTTTGCAATGAACCGGATCTAAAACTGCTATTTATAAATCTCTTTGAAAATTCAATAGAAGCGATGGATATCCACGGGAATCTTCAGATTCTAGTGCATTGCCTGGAAGAGAAAGTTATGATCAAGGTCATTGATAATGGAAAAGGCATAAGTCCTGAGCGTTTAAAACATCTTTGTGAACCGTATTATTCCACCAAAGAAAAAGGGACAGGTCTTGGTTTGATGCGCAGTTTAAAAATCATCAATGACCATAAGGGCAAAATTGACTTTTCCAGTGAGGTGGGGCAGGGGACTGTTGTCACGATAGAGCTATTCTACCAACAACAGTAACTTACATATCCCAAATGCAAGGCTTGGAGCACTAGTGCTCCAAGCTTTTTTTAATTGGCTTGTATATGAAAACAGTGCCGCAGATTGCATATTTTCTTTTAAATGGTAAAAATTATTTCTATTAGTCATAAAATGGGGTTTGCTATGAAATTCTCTCGGCTTCAAGTCTCAGCTTTGATTATCTTATTTACTGGAATATCAAACCATGTGATGATCCTTCCGCATTTATTGAGAGTAGCAAAGCGGGATGCCTGGGCTAGTGTTGCGCTGGCCTATGTATTCCTGCTGATTTGGGGATTTCTCACCATTTTCATTTTTAAAAAGATGAATGGCGAAGGTTTTTTAAGCTGGGTGCAAAATCGGGCTGGCAGTATAGTGGGGAAGGGATTTATGCTTTTCTTTGCTGTCTATTTCCTTGTTTCCGGTTCATTGTCATCATACGATTTCATTCTTATGATCAAGGTTTACTTCCTTCCAAATACACCGGCATGGATTGTTACATTGTGTTTCACGTCACTGTGCGTCTGGGCGGCTTTTAAAGGGTTTAGAGTGATTCTTTATACATCGGTCATCTTGTTGCCAATTGTTTGGTCATTTGGGTATTTTGTTGCCTTTTCGACTATGTTTAAAAAAGACTATTCAATGCTTTTCCCTGTGTTCGTGAATGGTTTTCATCCGGTGCTCGAGGGCTTTGTGATTGTGCTGGGCGGGAGTATGGATTTGTTCATATTATTCCTGGTGCATGATAAGTTCAACAAGCCGTTTAAATACATACATTGGGTGATCCTGATGTCTGTTGTGTTAATGCTTGTTGCAGGTCCTACAACAGGTTCCATTTCTTCATTCGGCCCCCATGTTGCCGCTAATTTCCGGTTTCCTGCACTTGAACAATGGAGGCTTGTCCAATTGGGGAGACAAGTATCTCATATGGACTTCTTAGCCGTTTTTCAATTTTTAGCAGGGTCATTCGTTAAAGTTTCTTTGAGTTTATTTCTATTAATAGAGTTATTCAACATCAAATCCTTCAAACTAAAAAGGAATTTGCTAATAGCAAGCGGAGGTATATTTTCATCGATTTCCATTTTGCCATTAAGTGATTTATTGCTGCAAAAAATTGTCGGCAGTTTTTATTATCCAGTGATGTTCATATGTGGTCTTTCTCTTTCAGCCATTCTGCTCATCGTTGGGTTCTTGCCTGGAAGAAAGAAGGTGAACAATAATGTCTGAGCAGCCATTTTCTGAAAAAATCATCGTGGCACAGGAAGCATTATTATCAGGTGAAATGAATAAAAAAGGGCTCCAAGAATTATTTAAGAGTTATGCGGATGTAAAGGTTACGAGCTATAAGCAGACAGGTGAGTCTGTTGCAGTCATTTACTGTAAAGGCATGGTGGATGGAAATCAATTGAATGAGTATTATAACGGTGTCATTGCCTTTCTTAACACAAGGGGAAAGGCTGTGGATACACAAAAGGATTTGCCACCTGTGATCAGTATTGATGAGGTTTCTGTCTTGTTTGACAAAGTGTTTTCGGGTTTCCTTGTTATTTTTCAGAATGGCAGAAAGCATTTCTGGGCAATCGCCATAGCGAATATACCGAAAAGAACACCAGAGGAGTCAAAAACTGAAACATCGATCAAAGGCCCAAAAGATTCTTTTACCGAGGAATTGAACACGAATATTTCCCTGATCAGAAAAAGAATCAAAAGTCCGCAGCTTTTTAATGAAACCATCTCAATAGGCTCGATATCGAAAACCAAGGTATCGATTCTGTATTTATCCGATAAGGTGAATTATGAAGCGTTGAATGAAGTAAGAGAACGATTGAACAAGATTGAGACAGAAAGTATATTGAGTGCGGGGCAGCTGGAGCAATGGGTTTCAGACCGGACTCTTTCTATCTTTCCTTTAATGGATTATATAACACGGCCGGATTTTGCGATTGAATCAATGCTTAGGGGCAGATTCATCGTTGCTGTGGATGGTTCACCCATGGTATTGATTGGTCCGGCTAATTTCACTGAATTAACAAAGTCGCCAGAGGATCTTCATTTCCCTTATTACTTTGTGTTGTTCCAGAGGGTTTTACGAATAGTAGGGATCCTCATTGCGATTTATCTGCCGGGATTTTGGATTGCGATCGCGAGCGTGAATGTCGATCAGCTGCCTTTTCCGCTGCTGGCAACTGTTGTGGTCTCGAGACAGGGATTGCCTTTACCAAGCGCATTGGAGGCATTATTCATTCTTATCTTGTTTGAATTACTAAGGGAAGCAGGAATAAGGATGCCAATAGCAGTAGGGCAAACGATATCAATCGTTGGCGGTCTGATCATTGGGGATGCAGCCATCCGGGCGGGCCTCGCTTCGCCAACCATCATTGTCATCATTGCTTTGACCGCAGTAGCCACATACACACTCGTCAATCAGTCTTTAACAGGAACTGTCACAGTCCTTCGTTTCCTAATTTTAATCATGGCAACCTTCTTGGGTATATTTGGTGTTTATATCGGTTCATTTGCCGTCCTGGTTTATTTGTGTCAGTTAGAGTCGTTCAAACTTAACTATATGGAGCCCATTGTGTCACTAAGACCGAAGGAAATTCTTTCAGCCTTGCTGATTAACCCTTATAAAACAAAGAACTTTTCTGCATCTATGTTAAACAAGGGGAGAAAGAGATGATTACGTTGGGAAGGAACCTTTCACTTGCTGCGGTTATGATCATTCTTATTCTGCAAACAGGTTGTACGGATATCAAAGAAACTCAGGATCTGAACTATGCAACGGCTATCGGGGTGGATTATAAAGATGGGAAATATCATACCTATATTCAATTGGTGGATTTGATGAAGGTTGCTAAAACTGAAGGTGGTGATAGTTCACCAGCCAAAATGTGGGTATCGAAAGCGGAGGGCGAAATCTTTATTGATTCGTTTTTTGAAATTTATAAGACGGCTCAGGAAAGATTCGTATGGGCCCACGTCACAGCAATTGTCCTATCTGAAGCTGCTTTACAACAAGGATTCCAGGAAATCTTTGATGGGCTGACCCGTTACCACGAGTTCCGATTGACTCCTTGGGTCTATGGTACGAACGAATCGATCGAGGACATCCTGTCAACTAAGGGATTTTTTGGTCAAACGTCTCTGAATACAATCTTGCATCATCCGGAATCCATCTTCCAACAAAGCTCTGAACTTAAACCAATACAGTTATTCGAATTGGCAAGGCAGGTATACGAACCAGCCTACACTTCCCATCTTCCATCTCTTTCGATCAATAAAAGCCAATGGAAGGAAGGGGAAAAGCAAGAATCCAAGCTGTATATGAATGGTGCCTATTTTATTAAAAATGATGAGTATAAGGGCTTTTTTACAATAAAAGAAGTAAAGGGACTGAGATGGACCACCCCTGAGATGGAGAGAATCCAGGTAATGATCCCAAATGAGGAGGGCCCATCCTTTTTAACCGTTTTTGAAGACCCGAAAGTGAAGTATGTCAGTAATGGGCCGGAAGTCGATATTGTGGTCAATGTTAAAGGGAATCTTGCCAATCGGGAAAAAAACAAGAATCTTAAACTGGCTGAAATGAAGGGGTTATGTGAGACAATCATTAAAAAAGAAATCCAGGGACAATATGAGTTAGGAATTGAAAAGGAAACAGACTTTTTAAACTTAGAACATGTCCTTTACCGTGAAAGCTGGAGAAAAACCGACAACTTGAAACAAGCGAGTTTGAACAAGGTGAAAGTAAATGTTGATATTATTCATTCAGGGGCGTTGACAAACCGAATGATCGAGATGAAAGATTTGGATTGATGAGTGCTGTTCCCATCAAAGTGTCGAAGCAGGATATGGGGGCGTTTTTGGGATTTCTGTGAATAATTGATGTAAAAATCAAATAAAAGAGCAGTATTCACGCAATTAAACGTAGACTACTGCTCTTTTATATAGGAGAAATAAGCTGAAAATTGGGTATCAGTTAAACAATCCTTATCTATTCAACTTATTTCTATCGAAACTATTATTTGTGGTTGATCATTTGTGGAGGCTCTTCTGTCCATCCGTTCCTGATCATGATTTTCGCCCCTTTATGGGCATATTCAAAAACGTCCTTAGTGAAGATGGACATTTTTATAGGCAGATCATTACGTAAACTAAAAGCCGTGCCAAGGGAGTTGCTTCCCAGGGAAAAACTGCAAAACAGACTTGTACAATACATCATTAGCTTATCGGAGAATGGAGCGACTTTGGATCGAGTTGCATTTCCTCCAGGAGATTGTGGGACTGGGAGCTCATCCTGGATCATTAATTCACTTAATTCTTTTATGATTCCTTTGGCCAGTTCCGCACCTTCATGGAAAAACTTCTTGACCTCTTTATCATGCGCGCACTGAGCAAATCCCAAGATCATTTGGAGTCCAGTAAGGTTTGATTCAATCCCTTTATGAAGATGTGCCACCTCGATTGTGTTTAATGTCCTTTTCTGTGTCAGCGGGTTAAGGGTGCTTGCACTTAAGTAATCTTTATTCTTAACAAACTCCACTGACTTAGGCATTGAAACGAAAGGAGTCCTGACAAGAAGCCCTTTCTCAAGCAGATATTGGGAGCAAATCCTGAAATACTTCTGGGTAAGGGCAGTAAGGTCTTCAAAAAGAATATTTATATCTTCCCTGAACGTCATAGTCAGGTTTAAGGCATGAAGTCCCATGCTGATTTGCTTTAATAGTCGGACAAACATAATATCAAAACCGTTGTCATAAAGCTTTGGAACATCTTTATTTACATCCTGTGCGGTGTAGCCAACCGGAATGACGGCACCTTCCTGTTCATAAATAGCAATGATTTTACCAACATAAATCTCAAGATCACTATGTAAATTTGTCATGATTTCTTTAGCTTTCTCATCATCGGCTTTTTCGATAAAATACTCTAACATTCTTAAGATCATCGTTTTCTCCTGATAAGTGAGCCAAAGTGTCCCTATTTCAGAAGAAGTGATCTGCGGTTTTTCTGGCATTTGCGGTCCTCCGGGAAGTTTTTATTCTTAGGGTGTGCAAAATAGTCCATTTTATTCTGGATTCTGTAGTGCCGAGGACCTTTAGGTTTTTGGCGGGTCGGAACTGTCTGTATGTGGTTATTGTCCTTACTGCGATGTTGTGAAATAAACAATCTTGAAATTATTTCATGCGATCCAACTCAAAGATACAACTCTGTATTCATCAGTCCTCATAGAAAAAGCTAACCCAGGTATGCGGGTTAGCTTTTTCCTCCTAATCTCAGTTCACTGAAATGTGTTTAGTTTAATGGTAAAAGCAGTACCTTTTCCTAGTTTACTTTGAACTGAAATAGTGCCGCCCATACTTTCTATGATTCTATATACCAGCATTAAACCGAGACCTGTGCCGTTTTTTCCTTTCGTTGTATAATAGGGCATTCCTAAACGAGTCATTTGGTCTTGCTCCATTCCTACACCTGTATCGCTTATGATAAGCTCAACCATGGAGTTATTTACATGTAATGCTTGAAAAGTAAGCTTTCCGCCATTGGGCATCGCCTCTACAGCATTTTTGGTTAAATTGACAATACATTGCTGGAATTTTTCTTGATTAGCATTTAATTGAAACGGTATCAAGTCTGTTTCTATTTCAATACAATTCATGTTTGCTAACGGCTGGATGACATTAATAGCTCTTTCTATTTCCAAATGACCCTCAAATATCTGTACTGCTTGGACTGTAGGCTTGGCATAGGTCAAATAATCCGAAATGATTTTCTCAGCACGATTGAGCTCATCTAAGGAAATCGTTAGGAACTGATTTTTTTTATCAGCTGATATATCAGGTGTTTCCTTTAGCATTTGCAGCATCCCTTTTATGGTTGTCATTGGGTTCCTTACTTCATGACTTATTGATGCGGCCAATTGAGAAACAACCTCCATCTTTTCAGAACGAATAAACTGCTCACGCAAAAAAGAAAATTCCCGGATACTCTCAACTAAGTAAACTAAAATAAATAATGACAGGATCACAGTAAACCCAAACCCTATCCAATAGTCCGGCTGGAGTGTAAAACCAAATAGGATATAGGGTGACACAAATACTACTATAGTTGAGAGGATCCCTAAGACCACTACTAGTTTTAACTTGTCTTTCGCCGCCAATAAGTTAAATCTTTTATAAACAGCTAGAATTAACATGGAATTTAAAAGAGTTATCATGATCGTGGTAATACTTCCATCACCACCGAATAAAAGTCGGAATCCCACGGCAATCAGACTATAAATCATCAACGGAACTGGCCCGCCATATAAACCCCCAATGAAAATTGGAACACCTCGTAAATCAAACACAAAATCTTCATTTAAATGAATAGGAAAGGTAATACATAAAATAATCGCAATACAAAAGAATAATATAGTAAGCCACTTTTTCACCTTGATCCCTTTCTGTTCTAAAAACATTGGTAAAAAAGAACAAAACCCAATAATGAATAATAGATTTAATAATAAGTCCTTAACCACCTGGATCAATAGTGATTCCCCCAAAATATGATAGTACTATCATACTGCATTTAGTGTTCCTTTTATAGGTTGAATTTAGGAGTTTAGCCAGTTAGTTACAGGTGAAAAAGGGAAATCTTAATGCGATGAATTATATTAAAGTTGAAAGTGATGCCTGGCATGAACAGAAGTCTGAATACACCATCTGAAAAGAGGAAGATCAACAAGTTTTTAAGATAGGAAAATAGTCTAGAACAAGGAATTAGAAAAAGGAATAATCAGGTTCAAGGAGAAATAAATTCAACTTATAGAGAAGAAAATACAGATTTTAAAAAGGGGGAGCATATGAAAGAAAGAAAAGAAAAAAGAATTAAAGTTCCTGTTGGTTCTAAGAGTGCTGTTACTTTTGGTTCTGCTTTGGCCATTTCAATATCATGGAGTATCCATCATTCCGTTTTATGGGCAATCATTCACGGATTCTTTAGTTGGTTATATGTCATATATTATGTTTTGACCAGGTAAGAAGTCAGGGTAATTATCTTAATTATTTTACGGATTCTGCTCGATTTATAGTGTTAATTAGACCAAAGAATACAAGTGCTTTTTCCCTACTTGTATATCTTTGGTTCTTTCTTTTTTTGAAGGAGTGTTCATTTCATTGATTTAATGAAAAACCACTCTGAGAGTCCTTCAATATCTTAGTTGGACTGATAAATACCCGGCTGTTTTTATCAATTTGTGAAAAGGGTATACAACCAAGAACAGCTTCAAAAGAAAGAGGGGAAATTGATGTCCAATTCTAATGTAATCCAGACGACGTTGAGAGGGAAGGAGCTTTTGTCGAATCCATTTTTGAATAAAGGTACAGCTTTTACTAAGCAGGAACGTGAGGAGCTAGGACTGGAAGGGTTATTGCCGCCTCAGGTGCTAACGCTCGATGAACAGGTAAAAAGGATGTATGAGCAGTATTCGATCAGGACCACCAATTTATTTAAAAATGGAGTCCTTTATGACTTGTATAACAGGAATGTAGTCCTGTTTTACCGATTGCTTAAGGATCATTTAAGTGAAATGCTTCCTATTGTCTATACTCCTACTGTCGGGGAGGCAATCGAGCAATATTCACAAGTATATCGCCGTCCAGGTGGATTGTATTTATCGATTGACGACCAAGAGGGGATTGAAACAGCGTTTAAGAACCTCGGGCATGCCAAAAATGACATTGACTTGATTGTCGTTACCGATTCTGAAAGCATTCTCGGCATTGGAGACCAGGGGATTGGCGGCATCAATATCTCGATTGGTAAGTTAGCCGTTTACACAGCAGCTGCAGGGATTAATCCTAGCCGTGTATTGCCGGTTGTGCTGGATGTGGGAACAAACAACAAGGCTTTGGCGGACGATCCGTTTTACATCGGAAACGAGTTCCCGCGTGTCCGAGGAGAGCGTTATGATGAGTTCATTGATGAGTTTGTCTCGACAGCGAGAAAATTTCATCCAGATGTCCTGCTTCACTGGGAAGACCTTGGCAATGTGAATGCCCGTAAGATCATGAAGAAGTATGGAGATAAGATTCTCACCTTTAATGATGATATCCAGGGAACCGGAGCTGTCACGCTAGCGGCTATTAAGTCAGCCTTGAAGATGACCGGGGGTTCATTGAAGGAGCAACGGATTGTTGTCTTTGGTCCAGGCGCTGCTGGAATTGGCAATGCTGATCAGATGGTGGATGCCATGGTTTCTGAAGGATTATCGAAGGATGAAGCTTATGACCAGTTCTGGCCAGTGGATTTCAGAGGCCTTTTGACGGAAGAACATGGAGATGTCTTGGATTTTCAAAAGCCTTATGTCCGCGGAGTTCAAGAAGTGGAAGGCTGGGAACGAAATGACGGAGGCATCATTCCATTAATGGAAGTGGTCAAAAGAGTGAAACCGACAATACTGATCGGTACATCTGGACAAGCAGGAGCCTTCTCGGAGGAAATCATCAAAGAGATGGCAAAGCATACAAATCGCCCAATCATCATGCCGATGTCCAACCCGACACCACTTGCAGAGGCAGTCCCAGCAGATTTGATTCAATGGACGGAAGGACGGGCACTGGTTGCAACGGGAAGCCCTTTTGAGGATGTAGAACACAATGGAGTTTCCTATGAAATCGGCCAGGCTAACAATGCCTTTATTTTTCCGGGACTTGGGCTCGGAGCCATTGTGGCAAAAGCAAAAATCATTTCAAAAGGTATGTTCACCGCAGCTGCAGACGCTGTTGCCGACATGTGCTGCAATGATAAGCCTGGCGCATCCCTACTTCCTAACATCAATACATTGCAGGAAGTTTCTGAAAAGGTGGCAATGGCAGTCATTCATGCTGCTATCAAGGAGGGGGTTGCTCAGGCAGATATGCATGATGTCCAAAAGGCAGTGGCAGATGCTATGTGGAAACCGGTGTATAAAGAGATTAGAAGCATTAAAATTTAATGGTGGATCATAAGAGCACAGGGTGGTAACCCTGTGCTCTATCCGGTTTTTAGATGTTTAAAAACTAAACACCTTTGTCTTCAAATGCATGAATTTCATTATTATTACCTAACACGATGAGGATATCATCAGTGCAGATGACTTCTTCAGCTGAGGGGGAGACAATAAATTCTTCTCCGCGCTGGATCCCGATGATCGTACATCCGTAATTGGCACTTACATTCAGTTCATTTAATGTTTTGTCAGTTACTTTTTTTGTAGAGACGATTTCTGCAATGCTGTGGTTCTTGGAAAGCTCAATGAAATCAATAATCTTATCAGAAGTAACATGGTGGGCGATTCTCTTAGCCATTTCCCTTTCAGGGTGAATGACGCGATCGGCTCCGATTTTTACTAAGACCTTTTGATGGTTCTCACTTAATGCTTTCACCCATATTTGTTTGACACCCAAGTCCTTTAGCAGCAATGTGGTGAGGATACTAGCTTCAATATTACCGCCGAAGGATACAATGACAAGGTCGAAATTTTTGAGACCCAATGATTTCAGATTACTTTCACTAATGGCATTGGCCACAACAGCATGTGTAGCAAATTTGCTATACCTGTTCACTCTTTCCTCATTCACATCGACGGCCAGAACCTCGAATCCAAGATGATGAAATTCCTCGACAAGGCTTCCGCCAAAGCGGCCAAGACCTATCACAGCAAATAACTTTCTCATTATGTATTTCCTCCTGATTACAAAAAATCTTAATACGTCAATTCTTGATATTGTTTTTTAATAAAATGAAAGAAAATGATCAGTAAGATGGCTGCTGCTGGGTAAACGGGGATGGAATACAAGAGCTTCCAGCCTGTATAAATTAAGGCTTTATTTTTCACACAAATCCATTCATATAATAACGAAAATCCTGTCCATCCTATAATATAGAAAACAGTTTTTTTACCGTGTAATTCAAACTTATCGTAAAAATAAAGAAATACTAAGGAAGCACAAGGGTACATGAATAAATGGAACAATGCTCCGGAAAGTTCGTATGTTGGATTATCACCGAAATAGTAGGCCGTAAAAGGGGTAGCAATTAAAAAATAGTCAATGGATGAAACAAGAAATATGTTATACATCCAGATAAGCAGGACAATCACTGGCCGGAAGTATTTTCGGATGGGCCAGAATGTTAATAATGCTGCAACGGAAGAGATCAGAAAGAACCATTCGTTCCAATCGTATTTTACATTCATTTGTCATGGCCTCCTTTAAAAAGTAGAATGCGGTATCCGTTCATAAAGCCAATCAGTAAGATGAGAGCTCCAAACCATACGGAAGGTGACCACCAAAACTGCCAATTCACATGAATCAATACACCTAAAAAATGGTTTATCCATTCAACACCTGTTAATATTGCTATAAACAAAATCATTAAAAAGCCCTTTTTGGACCATGTATCCGTGACCAAATAATAATCTAAAAATAGAAGCATGATCACTGGGTAAAGGTTGATTCGACTAATAAAATGAGATATTTCAAGCGGCAAAATTTCAGGAATGCGCAGAGTTTTAAAATTCATGTAACAAAGGGCAGAGAAATTTTGAGTAATGTAAGAAGCAAGAAACCAATAAGCCGTGATTTCTAGAATGTGGAGGTTTTTCTTTTTCTTTATGAAAAAAAGTAAAGCGAAACCGTTTAATAAGAGATAAATGAACAATACCATATAGAATCTCCTTATTTACCTATTCCCTTTTGCTTGGCCAAAAGGCCTTTTCTCGATTGAGGAGGGAGTCCTCTGCATTATGACTTATTGTCACCAAGAATCATTCAAATATGTTTCTCTCTAACTGTTATTTGAAGTATGGATGAAAGTAAATGTTCCCTAACGATATAGTGTGTTAAAATAAGAATATACGTTCGTGTCATAGAGGTGTTTATTTTGCTGGAAAACAAAGAAGATATAATAAAGTTAATTCAATCAGACGAAAATATGATGAAGATCATCCATACAGCAGCCACACTTGACTTGCCGGATTGGTGGATCTGCGCTGGTTTTTTGCGTTCGAAAATCTGGGACACATTGCATGGATTTAAGGAGCGGACAATGACTCCAGATGTTGATGTGATATACTTTGATTCCGCAAATCTTGATGAAGAGTATGAAAAGAAACTGGAAACTGAGTTGAAGAGCCATATGCCTGAGATTCCCTGGTCTGTGAAAAATCAGGCAAGGATGCACGTTGTCAATCAAATTCCGCCTTATAAATCTTCGGAAGACGCCATTTCGAAATTCCCTGAAACGGCTACGGCACTAGGTGTGAAGCTGGATAGGGAAAGCAGGCTTGTCCTAACGGCACCATTCGGACTGGAAGATGTCCTCCATATGGAGTTGAAGCCGACTCCATTTTTTACAGAGACGAGAGAACGTGCTGCCATTTACGAGGAGCGGCTGCTCAAGAAAAATTGGACAGCTAAATGGCCGATGGTGAAAGTACATCATGTAATCCTACTCTCCCGGTAAGAATCCCAGCTCGAATAGCTCCGCAAAGTACACTTCCTGAAACTTCTTATTCAGAATCCCTGTATAATAGGCGAGCGGATTTTTAACTTTTATATTTGTTTTCATTTTTCGGATGAGCTGCTTAAAAGAATCCATAGAGACGGACAGTATGGTGTCTGTTTCGTTTTCCTGGTTGTTTTTGTAGGCGGCGATTGCCGTCATTCTCCAAAATTCCTCGATTGTCTTTGCATCTGGAAAGAAGTACTTAGCCAACTCGACAAATGGCTTTGGAATCCGGTCGCTTACAAAAAGGTGGCCTGCAGGCTCCTTGGTGTTGGATATTTCTTCACGTTTATTATTCTTAATAGTTTTAGTTTCAGAAAGAATAATAGTTTTATTATGGTGGTTCATTTTTTCCTTCTTAGGTGGTTCACCATTGGGAAAACGATTAAAAACGTATAGATTGCTGGACTGTGAGCCATTTTTTCGTTCTGTTTCATGTACAGTGATAATTCCAAGATTGCTTGCCTTGATGATCATTCTTTTAAAAGTGGAACGGGAAATGCCTAGCTCATTGTACTCCTCATGAATTGCCTTCAGCACCGTACCGATTTTCGCATTGCTGACACCAGGAATTTTAGCAGCAAAGCGGGCAAGCCTTTTTAGTCCAACCAATTCGCCCTTTGAAAAATCATACTTGTGGATAGCCAGCCACATCTCCAAATGACGATTGAACTCCTCCAGCGAACCGAACTGCGAATACCCCTCAAACCCCTCAATGACCCCAGATTTAATTGTCATCATTTTGCACCGCCCTTTCACTGTCTATATATAGCTGGGCAGGCAAAAAGGACAGGGTGGGTAGGGGGATATTGTGGCAGTATTGTGACAGAACGAAGATTGTTGTACGTGAAAATCGTCAAGTCTTTTTTAAAATTATAATAGTACCAAAAATGAGGTGAAGCCTCTTGGATAAACAAATAATGGAACAATTTACAGAGTAGAGAAAAGAAATTAAGGAAATCAAAGAATGCTCAACTTAATCGAAAGAGAGCAAATGGGGGGATATTTGAAGATACCAATATGAGGACAAAATCGGAACTGGAATATTTGAATCATAGAATATTACAAATGGATAAGAGAATATACTTCTTGGAAAAGCAATCCATTTATGGACAATAGGAACCCATAAATGTTCATTCAGTTTTAAATAAGCTTTCTCCTTAGCTTTCTCCTTAAGCATATACGCCCCGGAAGACGCTTGCAGAACCCAATCACGTCTTGTAATGGTGATTATAAATGAAGTTATGATAAGCCAGGAGTTGGTCAAAACCAGGAAGCTTTCTATTGAAGTTGTCCAAAGTAGCCCCGGGTTCTGACAGCTTTTCAACGATTACCTTCAAAGCTGTCAGAAGTAGCCCCAAGTTTGGACAAAACTAGGAAGATTTCTATCAAAGTTGTCAGAAGGAGCTCCTGGGTCTGTCAAAATCAGTAGAAATTCAATAAAAGTTGTCCGAAGCCTCATATCAAGAACTATAGGGTCATTTAAGTAACTTCCCCGGATTTTTCACCTTGATTGAAACAACTTCTCCGCAATCCAAGCAAACTGTATAAACCCTTTCAGATCCGATAGACATTTTTTTATCAACTGGCCTTAGATTAATATAATCCATCGCCTGGACGAAAGAGTTTCCTCCGCAACTTTGGCATTTCATTTCTTTATTACTCATAAATTACATCCCCTTTCTATATATTGCTAATACGATTCTAATGTGCAGAGGTTTCAACTTTTAACGAGAAAAGGGATTGCTTATCATTTAAGGAGGATATTCGCTCTCTTTGTTGAATTAATCTTCTATTGATTGTAAAGGGGATATTCTCAATGGAGTTAAAAGATCATATCAAGCAGTTAGAGGAAAAGTTATTGACGGCAGAAGTCCGTTCATCGAAAACAGAGCTGAAAAAGTTATTGGCTGATGAGTTCTTTGAATTCGGAAGTTCTGGAAGGGTTTTGTATATGAATGAAGATTTTGAAGGTGGAATTGGGATCATCAAAGTTACATTAAGTGATTTTGATATTCATCCTTTATCAGATCAAATTGTCCTGGCGACATACCGGACTTTCAATGAAGAGACAAACCAACATGCATTAAGGAGTTCTATTTGGAAACTAAAAGATGGTGTATGGAAAATGGTGTTTCACCAGGGAACCAAGACGGATCCTCTATTTTAAAAGTATTCTATAGAATTGGAACTTCATATTGAGTGAAACATACTAGAAGGTGAAATGAAAATACGGAACAAAGTATTGAGGAAAATAGAAATGTATGCGACAATAACATGGAAATATTTTACTAAAAGGAGCTATGAGCATGGGGAAACCAACAAAGAAACCTATTTTGAAAAGGTACCCTGCCCTTACAACATTACTCATAACACTATGGATCTGGTATGGTTCCTATCATCTTGGAGTAAATATAGGGGAGTTCTTCGCTAATTTAAATAACTGAGCATACATAGTAGAATCCTAGCTCAGCCATATGTATAGAATGATTGTTTAAAAGATTTCTTATGAAAGGTGAGAGTATGGATCATACATCATCGTTGAAAACAATCTTTGCTTCTTTGCAATGGTTGTTTTTTATTTTTGCTAATACGGTTGTTGTTCCGGTGTCGATTGGAACTGCTTTTGGATTGGATAGTGCTGAGATTGCGGCCATGCTGCGGAGTTCACTTATTTTTACAGGAGTGGCATGTGTGCTGCAGGGGTTGTTCGGTCATCGATATCCATTGATGGAGGGGCACTCGGGTGTGATGTGGGGATTAGTCCTGAATCTCAGCCTGGCTGCTTCTTCAATGGGTATGAGCCTTCCGGAAATAGGCGGGGGAATTGCATCGGGAATGCTGCTTGCAGGGACTGTCATTGTAGTTCTGGGATTATTTCGATTGCTTTCTTATATCCAAAGAGTTTTTACGCCGATGGTCATGACGGTATACCTGTTTCTTCTTACATTCCAACTGATCCTTATCTTTTTTAAAGGGATGCTGAAAGTGACTGAGGATGGAAGTCTTGATTTGCCGGTTACCTTGTTTTCTTTCGGAGTTGTAGTTCTGGTTAGCCTGTTGAAAATAAAAGGGAATGACACCATCGGGAATTTTTCGATTTTGATCGGAATGCTGCTGGGCTGGGCTGTCTATGTGATTGTATTTCCTGCGGAAAAAGTTGCTGGCAGTCAAGGTTCAATCGAATTTTCATTCTTCCCCCTTGGTACTCCTAATCTGAGTTACGGAATCATCGCAATCACTTTTATTGCCAGTATCATCAATCTCAGCAATACCATTGCATCTGTCCAGGCAGCGTCCAAGCTTAAAGGTGAGGATGTTGCACAGTCATCATTTGATAGATCGTATCTTTTGACTGGAAGCTATTCAATTGGCGCGGCTTTTTTTGGACTTGTATCCTATGCTCCGTTCGCTTCGTCCGTCGGATTTTTGGAAAGCACTCGGATTCTTGACAGGAAACCATTCCTAATTGGGGGCGGATTGATGGCGATCCTTGGCATCATCCCAATCCTGGGTGCCTTGCTGGCAACGCTCCCAATCACTGTTGGAAATGCCGTGCTCTTTGTAGCCTATCTTCAGCTTTTTGGAACCTCTTTAAAAAGCTTGAATGGCTATACGTTTGATTCTAAATCCATTTTCAGGATTGCCGCCCCAGTATTGTTGGGGCTGAGCATCATGAATTTGGATGCTGAGCTCTTTACCGTTTTCCCCATCATCCTGCAGCCGCTTCTCTCGAATGGTTTTATTATGGGTGTCTTATTATCCATCCTGCTCGAAACCTTCATCCGATGGGATGAGCGTGAACTAAAGGGAAGTGAAACAGCGGTTTTAAATGAGTAGCAGAGAGGAAATGGGAGGTGATCTTCTTTGGGTGAACTACTATACGGCAACGAAGAGATTTATATTATTGTTTATTGTTTCATCCTATTATGGTTAAATCTCGACTACATAAAGGACTACAAAAAGATTAAAACCGGTCTAAGCGAAATATCTTCTGACGCAGAGCTGGAAGTGAATCCAGAAGGTTTGTCTATGGTACTCATTGATTTGCTATTTAACTTTTTCAGAAGATGGTTATTATATATCCTTGCCGTGTTAATGACTGGAAATATATTTGTAGTGATTGTGTCCGTCACTTTATTTGCGATAAGTTTATATGATGTTTTATTTAATTACAGTCTGGCAAAGTTAAAGAAATCAAATCTTAAATTTTATCTCGCAGGCCTGGATACGATATATGTTTCGATTTTTGTTTCTTACCTGTTACTTTCATAGAATCCTGTGGTATATCACCCCCGGATTTATTCGTCCCAACTGTTAAAATCGAAGTGCAGATTTAATCCGGGATAAGACAATGAGCAAACTTAAGACGGGTTCGAGGTCAAAAGGCGCAAAGCTGTCAAAAGAAGAGACAACTTAAGACAGGTTTGGGACCAAAAGGCTCAAAGCTGTCAAAAGAAGAGTGAACTTAAGACAGGTCCGGGACCAAAAGGCTCAAGGCTGTCAAAAGATTAGTGAACTTAAGACAGGTTTGGGACCAAAAGGCTTAAAGCTGTCAAAAGAAGAGGCAACTTAAGACAGGTTTGGGACCAAAAGGCTCAAGGCTGTCAAAAGATTAGTGAACTTAAGACAGGTTTGGGACCAAAAGGCTCAAAGCTGTCAAAAGAAGAGTGAACTTAAGACAGGTTGGTCATCAAAAAGCTCAAAGCTGTCAAAAGATGATCAAACTTAAGACAGTTTCGGCATCAAGAGGTGCAAAGCTGTCAAAAGATGAGTGAACTTAAGACAGGTTCGGTACCAAAAGGCGCAAGTGCTTAAGGTTTTTTGAGAAGTCTGTAGCTTTTTACGAATTAGTTACAAAAGGCATTGCTGCGCAATGCCTTTTGTTGTGTCCTCCTAATCAATCAAATTCCATCGTTCCTTTTGACCGGGACTGATATTCAGCGAATTTTAGCAGCAAGAAGCTTACGGCGAAGAATGCAATGCCTAACAGGATTTCTTCGCCTAAAAGGACAATCACATTGGAATAGTTCCCATCGTTTAAGATGTCTTTTGTAAGTTGGACGCCTCTTGTCAGTGGGGTGAACTGCCCAAGGAACTGCAGCCATTCTGGCATCCTGGAAAAAGGATAGTTGGCACCACTCAATAAAAGCAACAGGCTTGCCAGTAAATTGGACCATAGGTGCATAGATGGGGACCAGAGACAAAATGTCCCAAGTATCAGGCCAAGCCCGGTCGCGGTAAAAATGGAAAAGAGCCAAATAACAAGCAGTACGAGACCTTCTTTTACAGAAATCGTTAACTGAAAGATGAGTACCCCAAACATCAATCCGATAGCTGCGGTTACAAGTCCATTTAAGACGTGGGCAATTGATCTGGATAGAAATAAGCTTGCTTTATTGTACGGTGTCGCTATAACCAGGGGAAGTGTTCCCATCCATCGATCGGAAGTGATGACAGACATAATGCCAAACACTGAATTTAATACACAGAGCAGGAGAGCGTTCGCTGCTACATAACCTAATAGATTTATTCCCTTGTATACATAGTTTACTAGTGTTGAAAAGAATATGAGTTGGCTAAGTGGGCTGAGAACCATCACGAAAATATATACCTTTGGATCAAGCCAGCCAAATAATGCCTTATACGATAAAAATCCATGACGTAAAAATCGTTGAACAGCTTCCATTGTTTAATACACTCCCAATTTGCCATGAAATCTAGCTTTTTTATCCATTAAACGATAGAAATACACCCCAATTAGAATATACAACAATGTGAGAGAGACAAGGACTGAAAAAGACACCAGTACTGATTGGAATGACAGCGTTTCAGTCGTCACATTCCGTAAAAGTTGGATTGCCCAGGTGGGAGGAAGGATGTAGGAGATGCCTTGAACCCACGCAGGCAAGTACGCAATCGGAAATAAAAAGCCACATATTAGATAAATAGGATATTCAATGAAATTCATCAATGCTTCAGCTTGTCTGGAAAGTGTAAAAGCGAGCGCAAGAAAGAAAGAGAAAACAGCCAGCGACAACAGGACGATTAGTAGTGATGATAAAAAGTACCAGGGATGATAAAAAACAAGATCTAACTGGAAGACGAATTTTAAATAGACGAAAGACAAAATCATTGAAATAAGTCCCCATAATGTATTCGCAATGATTTTTCCAATCAGGGTGACCGCGAAAGGAACTGGCGAGATAAAAATGATTTCGAGAGTCCCATAAAATCGTTCTCTGTTCACATCACTGGCAGATGAAAAAACGATCGAAGACCAGAGGGCCATGAATCCGGAGCCCAATACGACATAATGAAATAAAGTTTCTGTTGAGTCTTTTCCGTATATAAAGATCGCCAATGTTGAATAAAAAAGCGGTGAAATCCAGATGATGAACTTAAACATCGGCCGTGCAATGGATAGTTTCATATGGACAAGGATGGTATGAAGAAGGGAGGCAGCTAAATTCATGAAGCATTCTCTCCAATCGTTCTAACATATACATCCTCAAGGGTTGGATTTGAAATCGTTAAATTGGTAATCATAGAGTTTTTCATTGAATCATAGATGAATGGCACGACAAGTTGTGGCTCTGCTGTCTGAATCCTTAATGTGAAGGCGAAATCCTGTCGGTCAACTTGTATATGGTGAATGCTTTTAAGATTCTTTATTGTTTCAATTTGGGCTGATGATGCGCCCATCACCGAGCAGTCGATAATCGACAGGTTATCCATCTTTTTCTTCAGGTTGGAAGGAGAATCTATGTCGATTATTTCTCCTTTATTAATAAAAGCAATGCGGTCACATAGCTCGTCAGCTTCATACATGTAATGGGTTGTTAGCAAAATGGTTGTGCCTTGTTCATTTAATTTGCGCAAAGTCTCGCGAAGTTGCCGCGCGCTAACAGGATCCAGTCCAATTGAAGGCTCGTCAAGAAACAAAATTTCCGGATTGTTCACAAGGCCTCTCGCAATTTGTAATCGCTGCTTCATTCCTTTTGAGAATGTCTCCACTTTTTGATGGGCCACATCATGAAGACCAACGAGCTTTAGTAAATCTTCTATTCTCCTTTTCTTGATAGATTTAGGAATTTTATAAAGGTCGGCAAAATACGAAAGGTTGTCATAAGCCGATAACCGCCAGTATAAGTTCCGTTCTCCTCCCAAAATAAAATTGATCTTCGGCCTCAAAAATCGGTAATCAGATGCCGGATCAAGTCCTAAAATGGAAACTTTACCTGAATGGGGGATCAGCATGGTAGACAATATTTTTATCATCGTTGTCTTACCGGCACCATTCGGGCCCAGCAAGCCGAAGATTTCCCCTTTTTTTACTGAAAAAGTAATCCCCTTTAGTGCATCAACCTTCTTTTTTTCCTTTTTGAATAGCCCTACATCCGTTGTGTAGGATCGAGTAACATTTGAAACTTCGATTACATTACCAATCATGTCCTGACCTCCAATGTTAGATGATTATCTTATAAGATGATTATATTACTAAGTTTGGTAAAGTCAACCATTTTTAGTATTTACTATTGGTTTTTGTGTTGGCATGAGAATTTTAAGCGGAGAATTTCCGGCTATTGTCTTTAGAGGGTGCCAATGTCGCGGAAATAGGCGGAGATGTTCCGGTTAACGGCTATAAATAAGACAAAAACTAATGATTTTATTTAAATAAGCGGAAAAACAACCCTTATTTTTAAGAAAATGATGGCCATGTTTAATTTAAGCGGAATTCTTCCGTTTATTTTTCAAACACAGTGCCATTAACATTCAGTTATTACGGATCTTATAAAAAAAAGTCTAATCCTTTTTTTGGATTAGACTACAATTTGGGGTTAATGAAATCTTGCAATTGTTTTAGGGTAGCATCTGCATGTTCTTGGTTATAGGAAAAATACTTAATCGTCCCGACTTTTTCTTCTTTTACAAAACCTGCTTTTTTTAACAGTTCCAGGTGGTGCGACACGGTTGCCGTTGTAATGCCAAGGTACTCCGCGATTTTGGCCCCGTATTCCTTATTCCGGGCAAGCATTCGTAAAATAAGGATTCGATTCCGGTCGGATAATGCTTTTAATTGCAATTCCAGTTCGGCGCTTTTTTTTCGATAATCGACAAGTGGCGCATCAACTCCATAAATGATGATACATGTCTTAGTATCGAATATCCTGATTCGATTATCAGTAAAGAAGTAGGATGGAATGTAGTAATACATTTGATACATACTTGTTCGCCTGAACGTTTTTCCCATTATGTATTGAGCTAAGGCTAAAGGTTCCATGTCGATGGATTTAACTTTATCAATGGATTCCTGTGCAACGTTGCTTATTGTTGTAAGTTCATTTTTGGATGTCCGGGATTGATAAACATCTAATAAAAGAGAGATAAAGCTATTTCTGAAATCAGGCAGGTTTTTCAGGACATAATGCATCGCTGCTTTTTTTTCATCGGTTTCCCACCAGATCGTATCCTCGGCAGATTTAAGCTTCTCTGTATCCTTGATCAATTCTATAATTTGCTTTTTTGAAATAGACTCGCCAAAAAAATGATACAAAAAATCAGAATCACTAAGAGTAGATATCTTTTCAAGAAACAGTTCTACATCATGAAAATAAGGACAAGGAAGAAGGAAGTTAAACAGAAAGGTGAAACTCCAATCGGTTCTTGTATTCCAAAAATCCAGAAATTCTGCGGAGTTTTTATCCAGTTCCTTGAGTAGTTGACCATATAAGCGGTCCTTATCTTTTCTTGAATCAAGTAAAGACGATGTAAAAGCAATAAATTCCACAGCAGATGAGTGAAAATGCTCTACTACGACTTCATCTGCTTTTGAGCGGCTGTCCCACTCCAATGACATATCAGCACCTCTTTTCATACATGTTTATTATAAGGCAATCATCTAATAAAAGAAACTTGAATATGAAGTGCTTAGTTCCTAGGAGGATTCCAGCCCTATTTATTGAATATTTGTAGTTAGGGATTTATTTAAAAGGGAGAAGAGTATGAATAAATTTTACTTTGCATCGAGTTTTCGAAACATGGATGCTGTGATGTATGTGTCGAAACAATTAGTACATCAAGGATATATGTATACATATGATTGGACGAAAAATGTCAAAGCAAGGGAAGGAAATACGTTACTACTGGAAGATTTAAAAGTGATCGGCCAACACGAGAAAAACGCCGTCAAAGAATCTGATTTTATCGTAGTTATACTCCCAGGTGGAAAAGGAACTCATATAGAATTAGGAATCGCTCTGGGGTTGGGTAAGAAGATCTTTCTATACTCACCAGACAGAGCAATTGATCATGTTGAAACAACCAGTACATTTTATCATTTACCAGAAGTTGAGAAATGTTATGGAACACTGGATGAATTGGTAGATAAGATTATTACTCAATTGCCTATAAATCACAAGGTGTGATAGTTAGGGGTTTACAGCTGAAAGAAAGGAAGATGACCAGATTGACAAAGAAACTATCTTTATTTTTATTGGGTTTATTAGCGTTCGTCGCCTTGTTCTCTACATTTTTATTTTTCAAAACCATTTTTTCAAATCTAATTCCTGAGTTTATGACTGCAGAAGCAATACCTTTAGCCATCTTCTCAGGCTTAACATGGGTTGCGCTTTCTATAGCTGTAAGTAGGTTAAGCTTTGACTTCTTAAGTAAAAACTGGAAGTGGTGATTATTTTTGAGATTTATTGATGACTTAGCGGGGTCAATATATGACGTTTTTAAATTTATTTTAAAGTCGCTTAGCTATTTTCTGGCAGGGGTTGTGATCGTAGCAATCCCAATGTATTTGATCGTTTGGATATTTGGTTTACTTAAGTAATGCAATTCCTTCCGATTACTAGGGGAAATACTTTTTTAAAGGGGTAGGTTAAAATCAATAGTCCATTAAGTAAACTGTTTTTGTTTGGTGCCTTGTTATCTGCGATTCTCTCATTCTTCCTGGGCACAAAGCTTGCTATACTGTCGGCTGGATTCCTTTTAGTCAATGCAGTCTTGCTTCAATATTTGAAAATTAGAGAAGATGCAGGAAGGAGTTAAGTCCTTGGAAAAAGTGAGGACGCAGCCATTCATTATTTTATCGTTAATCCTTAGCTCTATTACAATGGCACTATATGCCTATCAGAAATTTGCTAATCAAGAGATAGGTTATGGAATAGTTTTTACAGTCCTATTCTTGTTCCTAAGTGGAATGGCGACTTATGGTTTTATTAGGAATCAAAAGATAAAAAGTGAAAACAAAGATCGGTGTTAAGAATATTGGCGGCACGGGGAAGTCATGAAAACTTACAAAACTGAAGATTTACCAAAAAATAAAATAATAGATTTTTTTAAGTTGCATTGGGGATCTCCAGAAATGGTGATCTCAAGCGGCGTTTATGATTGCAGTACATTAGATGGTTTTGCCATTGTAAAAGAAAACAACATCATTGGTCTTGTTACCTATGTCATTATAGATGCCGAATGCGAAATTATATCATTAGACAGTACGGAAGAAGGCAAGGGTATAGGTACATCGCTTGTTAAAGAAGTAGAAAACATAGCTTTAGAGAAAAAATGTACACTCATAAAACTTATAACAACAAACGATAATCTATTAGCACTGAAGTTTTATCAAAAACGAGGTTTTGTCATTTCCAAAGTGATTAATAATGCAGTAGAGAAAGCGAGAAAGTTAAAACCGGAAATTCCTCTGGTCGGTAATGATGGTATTCCAATAAGGGATGAAATTGAGTTAAAAAAACGATTAGACTAAAGAGGGCGTTTATCCAGGAAGGATTGACGCCTTTTATGTTGAATTACTTCTGGATGAAGTGCTCAAAGTGCTGTATCCAACTTGGATAAAAGAAGAATTTAAGAGAGTAGTGAGAAAATGAGTAAAAGCATCCCTTTTAGGTTGATTGAACAAAAAGAAGGAACAGATAACCTGGTTATTGTCTTACCAGGGGCTGGTTATTCAACCCAAGCTCCGTTGTTATACTATACAACTAGTTTATTTTACAATAAAGGCTTTGATGTATTGCATATTAATTATTCATTTAACAGGGTAGAGATTTCCTCACTAAATGAAAGGGATCTAGCAACAGATGTACAACTTGTGATAGACACCGCAATCCATGAAAAAAAATACAGCAACTTATATATAGTGGCTAAGTCGATTGGAACAAAAGTTTTAAGATGCCTGCTCGATCACCCAATGTTTAATGATGCCAAATTGGTATGGTTGACTCCATTGCTGCAAAATGATGATGTATTTAACGCAATGGTTACTAAAGATCAAAAAGGGCTTTGCATTTTTGGAGAAAAAGATAGTCATTGCTTTATAGTGGAACGCTATGAAAAGTTGAAAAATAATCAAAATCTTACCTTAAAAGTGATTGAGGGCGGGGATCACAGTTTAGAGCTTGAAGAAGATCCATTTATGTCTATTGAAATTTTAAAAAGTGTCATTTCTGATATTAACAATTTTAACTAGCGGGAGATCGAATAAGAAATATCTATTTAAGGACTCGAAAAGAGATATACAAAAAGCCGAGACCTTAACTGGAAGAAAATATGCGGGAAGAAACCCGAGCCTGAACTGGAAAAAAAACACTCGGAATTTCCAGTTCGCCAATACATTTTGATTTTCGCCAAAAAACAGGTTGAAATCGCCAATAAATAATTTTTTTCTCCAAAAAAACTTGAAAATCGCCAATAAATTTGTGAAAACCGCCAATAAAAAAATCAATAATAAAAATCAGCTTAAAACTTGTTGTCTTTTTCACTTGAAAACTTAGTTTTTACAATCAACTTGCTCTACCTCAAAGCTTGAGTCAAGGATTCTGGTTAATGCACGAACAAATTGTGTTGTTATTGATACAATTCAGGTTAGCTTAAAGAGTTAAAATTAAGAATGCCACTTTTCATGACGGAAGTGTGGCAATTCCATAAAAAAATATAGGGGTAGTTTTTATGTTCAATAAAATTAATATTTTTTATGGGGAACATCAATCACAATTTGGTGTATTGCGTTTGCCTGAAAGTCCAGAACCATGCCCGGTAATTGTCCTGATTCATGGTGGGTTTTGGCAATCTAAATACAACTTAGAAGAGAATACCCCAATTGCTGAAGATTTAGCTCTGCGAGGTTATGCAACTTGGAATATCGAATATAGAAGAATAGGTGAGGAACTAGAAGGATGGAATAGCACGTTTAATGATGTAATAGACGCTATTAACCATCTGACTATTATTAAGGAGTCGCATCGTATCGACCTTGCGAAAGTAACAGTTTTGGGTCATTCAGCGGGGGGCCATTTAGCCCTTTGGTTAGCTTCAAGAACTAACGCGTCGCAAACGGATAATGAATTTAATGAACTCGCTATAGGTATTCAAAAAGTATTAAGTTTGGCAGGAGTCACTGACTTAACAAACATGTGGGAAATCCACGAACAAAAGGGAATTAAAAGTCCTGTAGCTGCACTACTAGGCGGGACGCCACAGGAATTTCCTAAACGCTATAAAATGACTTCTCCAATAGAGTTACTACCATTTGGCGTAGAGCAAGTTTTAATACATGGTGAGTTGGATCGTCATGTTCCAGTAGAGTTAAGCATTAATTATTACCAAATCGCTCAGGAAAAAGGGGATAAGGTGAAGTTAGTTGTTCTGCCGGATATAGAACATTTTAAGGTCATTGACCCAGCTTCATCTGCTTGGGACATAGTTGTTGATTCTATCTGAATTAGTTCAAGAAGGATATTAGCCAATGTTGCGTGAAATAGCAGGAAAGATAAGGCAAGTTGTAGAGGAAATAATTTAAAATGCAGGTTCTTTTATAAGAAGTTACTGTTGCGTTGGTCCATGAAGGATTAACTTAGAGTAAGTAAACGAAATGCTTTTATGGAATTTTTGTGAGGAGATATATATGACTGGAATCACTGCTGTTGAAACTAAAAGGTTAATCCTTAGAGAACTTGATGAAGATGATTTTGAAGATATTCATGAATTTAAGTCAGATCCACAAGTAGTGAAATATTTAACTTGGGGTCCAAATAGTAGAGAGCAAACTTTACAGAGCCTTAGAAAGCAAATCGCTTTTCAAAATGAGGAAAACAGAAAACTTCATGTTTTAGCCGTCGAAATAAAAGGCACTAAAAAAGTCATCGGAAATGCTTTGTTTATGGTTAGAGATCAGGATTTTAAAACAGTTGAAATCGGATATTTCATTAATTCAAACTACTGGAAACAAGGTTACGGGATAGAAATTGTTAAAGGCTTATTAGATTTTGGGTTTAATACCATGGATGTCCATAGGATATATGCCGTCTGCGATGCAGAAAATACGGGCTCTATCAAGCTTTTAAGCAAAATAGGTTTCCGGCAAGAAGGCCATTTTATGAAGAACTTAAAGATAAAAGGACAATGGAGGGACCACTATCTATTCGCTATGTTAAGCAAAGAATTCATTAACAAACCCGAAAATGAAGGATGAAATCCGAATGAATTGGCTGCCATATGGCAGTTTTTTTAAATGTGACTGTATACCCGTTATTACAGAAGGTAAAGAAAATGAAAATCGCCATTGGTTATTTATGGTATTATTTAATTAAGGTAGGTTTTGACAATAGGGGGAATTAAAATGAAGAATAAGTTAAAAAAATCTTCAACAGATAAGTCTATAAGTGGGGTTTGTGGAGGTATTGCTGAGTATTTTGGGATATCTTCTTTGGCAGTAAGACTGATATTCATTTTGTTACCCGGTTTTAATATATTAATCTATTTAATTCTTGTTAATACGATGGCTGATAGTCCCCAGTCATTGTATTGAATGATGTGTTTAATTTCATTAATTTCGAAAGGGAAATATCTTTTAAAAGACGGAGATTAGTAACGATACTTTTGATTAGCATAATAATAGGTATTTTCCTTTATCACGATGCTCGAACCTTGGATCTTGGTCCTTCTGAATTACCTGTTAATGAACAATTAGCGATTACAATATCTCAGCGATACCTTGCTGGCTATTGGACACATCCAGTTAAGTTGCATTTGACGCCTTATGAGATGAAGAATGTGAAAGAAATAGCAGAAAATTATGTTGTGAATATAATCGATGAACGGGATACACGCAATTGCAAGGGGTTTCGGATCATTGTTGAGAAGGATACTGGTAAAGTTTTAGATAAAGATAAGGTGGATTATTGTCATTCAAAGTAGTAACCATATCCGATTCGCCCCTTTCATGGCGACTTTTTTAACTCTACTAAAGAGACAGGTCTTTGATAAACTTGGCAAAGTAAAATCCGGCTCTTGCACACTTATATTTGCAAGAGCCAAAGAAGGAAAGTTACCTGAAATTGGGGTTTTATAAATTAATCGTATATTACAGCTTTTCCTTGTTCACGTACTTTTTTTAAGAATGTAAGCATATGATTTATTTCCTCATCGGAATGTCTTTCCCACGAACTTAATTCTGCCACTATCTTCAAAGGAGATTTAGATCTATAAGAACGTGTTGGGTTTCCAGGGAATTTTTTGTCAGTTAAATTCGGATCATTTTCAAATTCGCCTAATGGTTCTACAACGTAAATTCTTTCTTTTGATTTAGAGACTGCTAATTCAGCACCCCATTTAGCAGCATCCAATGTTGCAGTAAAGTATATATAGTTTGATTTTTTATCTTGGTAATTTGATAGGTGTTGTGGTTCTAATAAATCTCCAATTTTTAATTCGGCTTTAGTACCATGAAAAAATGGACCATTATCTAAGACATCTTTCTTATCATTCAAATTGATGCACCTCTTAAATTTTTCGATTTGTGTATATCAGTATATTATTGGAATTACAAAAAGAGTAGTCTATATATTAATTGTAAATAGTTGTATAATGTAATTAGAGAGAATGATATTGAACACTATTTATTCCAATTCAAATTTTAATTTAGCTTTACCATTTGCGAATGTTGCTGATTTTTGACTATTGCTTATATAGTGATATGAAGTATAAAGGTGCGTTGATCCACATGGATTAACCACCTTTTTCAATAAAAAAATCAGTGGATGATGATATATATAGTAATAAGATTAGTGAAAAACGAAAATGAATTACATAAAGAAAAATTAAAGCTGCTGAGACGCCAAAACAATAGGTGATGTGGAGTATAACTAATTGGATTAACTGTTTAGAAAAAAACCAGAGCCTCCGAAAAGTAGCAATTTTAATAATGAACTTCTTTATTCCGGATATCGCAGGTAATGTACTTAAACACCTAAAAGCTCGCTTCCATACACTCCAAGAGATATGACACTTTATTACTGTAGAATTACATTTCTTTAACAAATCCCAGGAAAAGACGGAATTGCTAAGCCGGTGGCGAAGTCTATAGGTACAGAGAAAAATCGGGGCAATTTCAGAAGCTAATTAGGGGGACTATATATGCTAGAATTTGATACTAATATCGATCAATTTGCTACTATAAAAGTAATAGGTGTAGGGGGCGGCGGAAATAATGCCGTTAACCGGATGATTGAGGACGGGGTGCAGGGAGTGGAGTTCATTTCTGTGAATACAGATGCGCAGGCTCTCAATATGTCAAAAGCGGAGATCACGATGCAGATTGGCGGTTCGCTGACCAGGGGATTGGGGGCCGGTGCCAATCCGGAAATCGGCAGAAAGGCTGTCGAGGAAAGCAGAAAGCAGATTAGGGATGCGCTGGAGGGTGCGGACATGGTGTTCGTAACGGCCGGAATGGGCGGCGGAACAGGAACTGGAGCTGCTCCGGAGATAGCCCATATTGCACGCGAACTTGGCGCACTAACTATTGGAGTCGTGACTCGTCCGTTCTCTTTTGAAGGCCGGAAACGGGCACAAAATGCGGCTTCCGGAATCGAAGAAATGAAGAAAGCTGTTAATACGTTAATCATCATTCCAAACGAGCGATTGCTGGCAATCGTCGATCGGAAAACGCCGATGATTGAAGCTTTCCGTGAGGCGGACAATGTCCTTAGGCAGGGTGTCCAGGGCATTTCCGACTTGATCGCCGTACCAGGCTTGATCAACCTTGACTTTGCTGACGTAAAAACGATCATGTCCCATAATGGAACGGCGCTTATGGGCATTGGAGTGGCTTCTGGCGATGACCGTGCTGCCGAAGCTGCCAAAAAGGCCATCTCTTCACCATTGCTTGAAACGAGTATCAATGGCGCAAAAGGAGTGCTGATGAACATCACTGGCGGGGTGAACCTCAGTTTGTATGAAGTCCAGGAAGCGGCCGATATTGTGGCGGCTGCAACTGACGACCAATTAAACATGATTTTTGGGTCAGTCATTAATGAAAACCTGAAAAATGAGATCATGGTGACCGTGATAGCTACCGGCTTCGATCATGATGAGGATGAAGCACCACCTTCGAACAGATCGCGCCGTCCTGGAGACATGATTGCCAATTCCCGAGAACAGTATCATTCTCACTCAAGACAGCGAGAAACTGTTGCCTATGCAGAATCAGGGAATTATGGCCAGTCCAGCAGGTACAGCCAGTCCGCCAGCTTCGACCAGTCTGACAGCAACGCTAACTCTGATCACTATGGCCAGTCTGATCGCTACAGCCAGTATGGCAATTTCAATCCATCCGATAGCTACAGCCAATCCCGTAATTACAGCAAGCAGCATACCTACGAGGAGCCTGCCAATTACGAACGAGATACTCAGCAGTCAGACGACTCACTTGAAATTCCATCGTTCTTGAGAAAGCGAAGCAGAAGGCGATAACCGCCAAAGAACCGAATCGGCAGTGCTTGCTCTTAAGAGGAGGAACAAATCAATAAAAATAGACCATTGAATATTGTTTTATTCAATGGTCTATTTTGCTTGCAAATTTTAAGCATGCGAGAGAATTCATTAAGAAACCCCGCACCTGTCTCTTAAATTATTTTCGTTTGCCTTTAAGGTCGATCCCGATTGCTGCACCATTTCGGCTCGAGTCGGCGACTCCCTTGAAGATTCCGTTCTCGCGGTCAATCAAAATGCTTTGTACATTGCCGATGGTCGTAGGACTCGGACCGAACTTATGGCCCATCGCATTCAGTTGGTTTAGAGTATCAGTGCTAATACCTTCTTCATAACGGTAAGAATTTAGATTGTGGGTGTAGATTCTTGGCTCTTCGACTGCTAGCTTGAGTTCCATATCGTACTCAATCGCATGGATTATGGTTTGCAGTACTGAAGTAATAATGGTCGGGCCTCCAGGAGAGCCAACGGTTAAGACTGGTTCACCCTCGTTATCGAAAACGATGGTCGGTGTCATGCTGCTCAATGGGCGCTTGTTTGGCTGCACTTCATTCGCGCCGCCAGGGACTGCATCGAAGTCGGTCAATTCATTGTTCAGCATGAAGCCATAACCAGGGACCATGATGCCTGTTCCAAAAACCTGTTCAATGGTTGTTGTGTAGGAGACGACATTTCCCCATTTGTCTGTTACAGAAAAATGGGTCGTTTCTCCATATTTCCGATCATTTGGCTGACTAGTCGGTGAATAGTTTGCTTCGGTATCTTCATACTTCCAAGGGTCGCCGGCTGTTGGATTCTGATTGACTGAATCCAGACTGATCAGTTCCTGGCGCTCCTTGATGTAATCAGAGTGGAGAAGTCCATTCACAGGTACATTGACAAATTCAGGATCTCCAGCGTATGCAGCTCGGTCCGCGTAGGCTAAATGCATGGCCTCGGAAAGAAGGTGATATTTTTCTGGAGATCTAACATCATACTGTGACAAATTGAAATCATCAAGTATTTTCAGCATTTGCAAAAGGAAGACACCGCCTGAGCTTGGTGGAGGCATGCTGGCAATTTCGTATCCTTGATAGTCTCCCCAAACAGGCTCATCCACTGTTACATCATACTTTTCCAAATCCTCTGAGAACATAGAACCTCCGAATTCCTGGACAACATCAGCAATTGCTTCAGCGATTTCTCCTTTATAAAATGCGTCCGTACCTTTTGAGCGAATCAGCTTAAAGGTTTTAGCCAAATCGTCCTGAACAAGAACATCTCCTTCTTGAAGCGGCTGTCCGCTAGGGAGGAAGACTTGACTTGCTGCAGATTTTGATAACTTGTCCTGATTATCGGAAATCGCATCTGCAAGAACAGAGTCTATCGGGAACCCTTTATCAGCGAGTTTAACAGCAGGGCCAATCAGTTGTTGCAGTGGGCGAGTTCCCCACATTTCAAGTGCTGTTTCAAGCCCCTTCAGGGTACCCGGAACTCCCACAGCAGTACCTCCTGTTGACCGGACGGAGAAAGGAATGGGATCTCCGTTCTCATCCAGGAACATATCTGGAGTCGCGCCTTCAGGAGCACGTTCACGACTGTTCACGATCTTAGTTTCGTTTGTTTTTCCGTCATAAACCATCATGAAACCGCCGCCGCCGATTCCGGACATCATGGGTTCCACTACATTCAGTGCAAACTGGATGGCGACAGCTGCATCAATCGCATTTCCGCCTTTGCGAAGGACTTCAGCCCCAATCTCGGATGCGAGAGGGTGGGCGGTTGCAACCATACCATCCTTGCCGACGTCAACCTGGCTGTACTGGTCATAGCTGAATTCCGTTTTTTTTGCCAGTCCTGCTGCAGGCATGGTACCTGCGAGCAACAGCACACTTAGCAGAGCAAATAGCCCGGTACGTAAGAATCTTGTCATAAGAATACCTCCTGTTTAAATTTGGAATCATCCTCATGGTAGGGGAAAAGAGAGTTTGATAGCAAATTATTTGCTGAATTTTCCTAATTTTAAATCTATTATCCTAGCAGATCTGAGAAAGACAGTAAAAAAGTCATTGTGTTGGATGAGACTAAAGATTGATAGATTCTGTAATCTATTTAAATCTAGTTGATAAAATTATTGATAAATAGAATGTGGAGTGTCTTGTTTTAGCATTATAAAATGTGCGGATAAATTCTTTACCGGGCCTTTTATCGTCACATTATCTTTATTAATGTGACGATAAAATCCTTCTTGGGCGTTTTATCTGCACAATATCCTCTGTAATGTGAAGATCATTTACTTGTGGATCGGTTTATCCGCACATTATCTTCTTTAATGTTACGATAGATTCTTTCTGGAGCGTTTTATCCGCACAATATCTTTATTAATGTGACGATAAAATCCTTCTTGGCCGTTTTATCCGCACATTATCTTCTTTAATGTTACGATAGATTCTTTCTGGAGCGTTTTATCCGCACAATATCTTTATTAATGTGACGATAAAATTCTTCTTAGGCGTTTTATCCGCACAATATCTTCATTAATGTGACGATAAATTCCTTCCCGGGCGTTTTATCCGCACAATATCCTCTGTAATGTGATGGTAATTTCCTTCTCCAACGTTTTATCTGCACATTATTTTTTGGTCCTCTTACCGATGAATCATTTTTACTATGACGTATGTAAGTATGCTAAGTGGTAGCACCCAGTTAGCCATTATATATGAATGATTAGTAGGTAAAAAGGCTAAATAGAATCTTGTCTTATATTGTCTAAATATTCATTCTTTTTACACTATTAAAGTAGTGCTAACTTAAACTATCATTTATTTAGCGTCCCGAAAGGTGTAAAAAGGAGGGGAGATATTAAGAGGGCGACAACTTTTTACGGAAGGGGTACATAAATGAAATCGTTTAAGAGGTTAATAAAAATGACATCGGCTTTACTGATCCTCATGGTTGCATTCAGCTCGGCAACATATGCAGCACTGCTGCCTGGGGGGCCATCCACTAACGGCAATACGAACATTAACAGCACCCTATCTTACCAGGAAGTTGTCAAGATCCTTGAAGACATTGAGAGATCCAGTAAAGGAAAGGTCGATGTATTTACACTTGACCAGTATGGAAGATCAGAACAAGGCCGAAGCATTTATGTCGCTAAAGTTGGGACAGGCCCTCAGAAAATTTGGATTCAAGCGCAAATCCACGGTAACGAGAAACTGGTTACCGAAGCTGCACTCCAGCTTTTAAAGACTTATGCAAAAAGCGGAGAGAAGGATGTTGAGCAGGTTCTGGAAGAGTCGACGCTTTATTTCATCCCAATGTACAATCCGGATGGAGCAGAAATGAACCTTCGCCAAACCAAACTTACGAATAGCGGTAAATTGATTGATCTAAACCGTGATTGGACGTCAGCAGGTTTTGAAGCAGTGGAATCTCGAGTGGTTTATGCCTACTGGGCGGAGGTAAACCCTGATTTTGCCATCGACCTTCACCATCAGGGGTTCAAACAAGTTTATGGCACGAACGAATCCACGTCTTTCTCGCTTGGAATCTCACTTGCTCCAGATGGTCCAACATTGCCTGGTACCGGCTATAACGAGATCACCAAGCAAATGATGGCATATGTTTATGATGAGTTAAAAGACTACGGGTACACCCATATTGACCGTTACCAAGTCGGAGTAGATAGAGAAGCAGGCATTGGATACGATATCGATATTAGGGGCGGTGTTGTTTCAGCGATGATGATGGGGCTGAATTATAATAACCTGAACCCAGAAGGTCATAGCCATCCAGCAGTATTTTTTGAAACGAAAGGAAATTCTTCTGATGGCAGCCTGGGCCAAAAGTCGAATGGCTACCTGACAAAGCAAAATTACCTGGCATTGAAATCATTGGTACACGGATATGTGACCGGTGAAGTCGAGAAAGTGAACCCAGATGACTGGTATAACATTCCGTATTATCCTCTGGCTGGCTACTTTACAGATTACAATGGGGTCGTGCCTGCAGGAGCAAATAGCGGATATTAATACATTTTTGAGAGTGTCGTTCCTAGACACTCTCTTTTTGTGGAATATTTTTTGGGATGGAGCAAATTGATAGAATGATTCGGTATTTTAAGTAAAAAAACAATTATAATAGAATGACAGAATATTTTTAATAGGAAGTTGTTTAGGAGGAAGTTGAATGGAAACAACGTTATTGCCAAAGGTGGTTTTAAGGGAGTTAACTTTACAGGATTCAGAGGATCGATATAAATGGTGTCTTGACAAAGAAGTAACGAAACATCTAAATATGCCAGAAAAATATCCTCCCTTCAGCAGGGAAGAGACACAAAACTGGATAAAGCTGTGTATTGCCAAAACAAACGGCTATGAACAAAAAGCAATCATGACCGCAGATGGTACGCATATCGGCTGGATTGATCTAAAGAATATAGATAAGTTAAACAAGCATGCAGAATTGGGTATTGCGATAGGCGATAAAAGTTACTGGGGTAAAGGGTATGGCTTATCCGCGATGAATCAAATGCTATTATGGGGATTTAATGAATTAGAGTTAAATAAGATATGGCTTAGAGTTGAGATTGATAATGAGAAAGCCATTAAATCTTACAAGAAAATGGGTTACATAGAAGAAGGAATTCTGAGACAAGACAGATTAAGAAACGGTGAATTTGTAGACCGATTAAGAATGAGCATTCTTAAGAATGAATTTTACAGCAAAATGGTTATTTAGGAAAAATATTGGAACTGTTTTCATCCCTGAAACGTAGATAACCATAACTGACTTGGAGGTGTAATGAATGTTCGAATATCAATTTGTAGAAACTTCACTCGGAGGATTTTTCTCTTCCGCAACACACAGGGAAACCATCAGTGAGTATGCAGCTGAGGGCTGGAGATTGGTACAAGTTTTGCCTTTAGCGTACAATGGCCACGGAAAACCTACTTCATACGAGATTATCTTTGAAAGACCGATTCAGGGTGAGACTTGAAACTAACTTGAGAGACTCACGATAAATCAATACTTGAAATGGCATACGTAATTGACGTATGCCGTTTTTGTAACATGCCGAAAACCAGAAACAATTACTGTATGCACTCTTTTATGGAACCAAAGTGATATTCAACCGTAATAATTAGAAAAGGCCTATTACGAAGGGTGTGTGCAAATGGGTTACTTTGAAAGAGTGAAAAAAATTCAACAGCTTCAATGGGAATTATTTATTGATTATTGGTATTTGCACATTGCTGTAATATTACTGGGATTAGCTGCAGTGGCATTTTGGGTGATAAAGAAATAGAAATTTACAGATTAACTTAAACATAATGTGTAATACATGGAGTTATTAAAAGGGTGTGTTTTGTTCATGACTAAAGAGTCAAAAGTAACTTTACCCAGCAAAAAGAAAAGGGTGCTCATTTCTTTAATAAGCTGCTTCATTTTATGTATTTGGGGAGTTTTCACTTTATTTGTTGGGAACCATAACACGCCATTTGTTCCGGCTCTATTAGCGATTGGCGGTTTTATAGGATTGGTCGGTGGGGTCGTAGAACTGAAAAAAATGAATGCTGCTTGAGACGAGAGTGCGTGGGTCCAGGAAGGATTTCGCACTTTTTTGTTGAATTCCTATATGAAACAAACAGTAGGAGATCATTTTATGGGGATATTTCAGAAAAAACCATTGAAAGAGCAGTGGAGGGCATTAATAATATTGGTTTTACTTTTTGGTCTGGCAATTTATTACATACTCTTCTTCATACCTAAAAATTCACTTGAGTTATATCAAGCTCTTTCGTTTGCGAAAGATTTTGAAGAAGCACAAGAGGTGGTGTTGGACGGGTATGAGGGCTATTTTAAAGAAGAAGACTTTGAATTCATTAATAGATTGGATACTTCTGCAGAAAGAATAAGCCAATTTACTCTGTTTGAATATGATGAAAAAACCTATTTAATCATGACGACACCTGGTACGGAAAGGTTAAAAGTTCTCTCAGTTGAAGAATTGCCAGAAGACATTAGGGAATATTTTCTTGCATTAACACCATAAGATTGTCCTTGTAGTCAGTTTGTTTCTCAAGAATAAATCGCTTTTTTAAAATGTAGGAGAATTTTATTGGAAAATAACAGAATGCAAGAAGAGATGACATACTAGGAATGCTAGTTAGAATAGGAGAAGTTTTATGTTAAATAGAGTCATTCGGGAATTCGGTTTGGAACTGCAATCGATCAACGAGGTTGAAGATTCTCATAGTTCAACTGTCTATAGATGTACTTTGTTAAAGGGAGAAAATGTTTTCTTGAAAATTCCCTTTACAAAATTAAAGTTTCAGCGGGAGTTAGAAGCTTATGAGATTTTAAAAGGGAGTGTGTCCATTCCTGACCTTTTGGATTATTGGCCAGGTGATGATGAGTGCTCTGGAGCTTTTTTATTATCTGAATTAAAAGGAACCCCTTTAACAACTAAGGTTTCGCCAACCATAGCGTTTCAAGTGGGAGTCCTTCAGGCTGAGATGCATAACATTCATCACCCTGAGGCTAAAGAGTTAAAGGGGATCCAGAATGAATTTGCGAATTGGTCTGATTTTGTTGAAAAGCAGTTTTACAGTTTCGCTGAGGATGTAAAGGATGTCTTGGATCCTCAATTATACAAACAAGCGATTGAAAAATTCGAGAAAATGAAGCATCAGCTGCCGGCTCCGGATGAACCAAGTTTTGTACATATGGATTTTCGACCAGCGAATATCATAGTAGGCGATCAAAATGTGGCCGGAATGATTGATTTTGAGAGTGTCCGATTTGGTTCTACAGAAATTGATTTTACAAAACTATATCGTGATTTCTTACGCTTTGACTCTGCCTTATATAGTTCGTTTAAAGATGGATATAAATCCATCAGACCATTAATAGATTTAGACATTGTCCTGCCATTTTATCAATTCACCGATGCGTTCAACAGTATTGGCTGGTGCAAGCGCCGCGGACTGGAGAAAAATGCTTTGTTCCTGGAAGAAAACTTAGTGAGGTTAAAAGGATTTTTACAGTAATGTTTTGATTGAACGAGCTCGAGCAATGAATGCAGGTCAGTCAATCTAGGGGGAAGCGTATGAAGTTTTGGTCAAAGTCGTTGGTATGCTGGTTGGTACTAAGTCTTGTTTTTATTTTCTTAGTTGATCTATTTACAATTAGACCTCATGTGATATCAGGCAATGGAAATCCAGTTCTATTAATAGTGGGGCCAACACTGATTATTTTTATTTTTTTTGCAAAAAGTTTATGGCAAGGGTTCGGGCGACTCAGGATAAAATCCAATAGATCGACGATGATCATTATCGGAGCATTTGTCCTCTTTATCACGTTTTGTATTTTAGAGTATCAATTTGCTGTAAATCTAATAAACGAATTAGGTAGATCATCTAAGGAACCTGAATCAAGAATATACCGTTTTCCCTGGTTAAATCAGTATACTAACACGCTTTTTATTAACGTTTACACATTTGGCATACTGGCAGCAGGAATCACTTTTTTAAAAATTATTTTAAATAGAATAAAAAGAAATTAGATTGTTAGGATTGGAAAGACAAGTTTATTTCTATAAGGAGAAACGGAGGAGTGGGAGTGGAGAAACAAAATTCAGTTGCCAAAGTGCTTCGCATCATAGGTTTCGCAGTAATGATAGGCGGCTTTTTGCTTGCATCGATTGAGGGTCCGGGAGAATCTACTGGGGGTATGACTTTATCTGCCTTGTTTTCCAGCTTTGTCACAGGGATGCTATTCATAGGCTTCTCTGAAGTCATTGCCTTGCTGCAAAAAATATACCATCAACTTTCTCAGAGCAGTTCTAGTGATAACGACAAAGTCGAGGTTGAACAGCCACTAGTCCCAAAAGAATGGCAACCGTCACCACTAGACCTTGATACTATTCAAGAATTGTACCCAGGGCAAAAAATTAAAATCTCAGCCTCTCCATTTGAAGATTATTGCGTCGTACAGATTGAAGGGGAAAACCACATCGAAGTGGTAGAGGTAGGAGGATTCAAGCCGAGGAAAATTACTGCTGATTCAGAACCTGTACTTGTGAACAAGATACAAAATTGGTTCGAAAAATAGGGAGACTTTTAAGAATGAATCATAAATTTATTAAAAACATACAAAGTGTCTATCCAGAGCTAATCATTCGTCAATTTTATATAAATGAAATTGGCCAGAATAATGACGTGATTGTTGTGAACGATTCTTTGGTGTTCAGATTTCCTAAATATGAACAAGGGATTGAACAATTAAGAAGAGAAACGGAGATTTTGAAATACATAGAGGATAGAGTATCTCTGCCAATCCCGGCCCCAGTTTATAAGTTCTTTGACGTGTTCGAACCAGGGAAAGTATTCACTGGCTATCACCTTATTGAAGGCCAACCTTTCTGGAAGGAAAGTTTGCTAGCAATTAAGAGTGATGAGCACATTAGAGGGCTGGCGTCACAACTGGCTTCTATTCTAATAGAAATCCATTCTATTTCTGGAGAAACAGCAATCAGAGAGTTACAATTGGATGCTCGTCATCCGCGTGAGGAAATGAGTGATCTATATGAAAGGATTAAAGATAAATTATTTCCTTTTATGAGGAAGGAATCCCAAGCGGAAGTAACTGACTCGTTCGAGAATTTCCTAAATGGGAATCTGCTCGCTAATTTTAAACTCACACTTATCCACGGGGATTTCGGTGCATCCAATATCTTGTGGAACCAAGGGACAAATGAAATTTCCGGGATCATCGATTTTGGCGGTTCTGGTATTGGAGACCCAGCGTATGATTTTGCGGGAATACTCTCCAGTTATGGCGAAGATTTTTTTAATAAGTGTATCGATTTGTACCCAAATGGCAGGCAAATAGCTAAGCGTGTCCATTTTTATAAAAGCACCTTCGCATTACAAGAAGCCCTTCATGGGATCGAAAATGACGATCAACAGGCTTTTGAGAATGGAATCCATATTTATAGATAATTTTCATTCTAAAAAATATTCTAGTAATACGATTACGTTTTGAATGTAAGAAGGAGGAGGCAAGAAATGATTCAGAGGCTTGGAAATGCACCGTATTTCTTGCTGGTGGTTGCTGCTTTGTTTTGGGGAGGGAATGCGGTGGCCGGTAAGTTCCTCGCTAGTTCCCTTCCGCCGGTGACCATTTCATTCACTCGCCTGGGGATAGGGGTGCTGATTATGTCTCCGGTCATCATCAGGCTGTTCAGGCATGAAAGAGCTGCCCTTCGGGAACACTTCAAACTGCTTTTGTTCCTGGCGGTGACGGGTGTGATTGGCTTCAATCTGCTAATCTACTGGGCTGTCAATTATACGACGGCCATCAATGCAACCTTGTTGAACAGCACGAGTCCATTGTTTATTTTCCTGCTGTCAGCGCTTTTGATTGGTGAAAAAATGGAGCTGAAGTATTGGATATCCCTGGTGATTTCAATGCTTGGGGTACTGGTTGTCATCACGCATGGATCGGTTGAAAGAATGCTAGCTTTGCAGTTTAATATTGGGGATTTGATTATGGTGCTGGCAGTTATCTCATGGGCATTGTATTCCATTTATATTAAAAAAATCTCAGGAAAGCTACCCTCGCTGGCAATTTTCGGTTTTACTCTGGCGATCGGGTTTCTATTGATGGTTCCTGCTGTAGCAATCGAGCTGTCGATCGTCTCGGTAGGAAGTGTCGGTCTTCCGGAATGGACTGCACTATTTTACATCGGGATCTTTCCATCGATTTGTTCTTTTTTATTATGGAATCGTGGGGTTGCGATGATCGGGCCATCGAAGGCGTCGATTTCGTTGAACCTCATTCCAGTGTTCGGGGCGGTGTTTGCCTTCTTTTTTCTTGGTGAACTCATCTCTATACCGCAGATCATTGGTGGATGTCTAGTCTTTGTCGGTGTTTTCATTACTTCTTTTTCAAAGAAGAAAACAGTCCAATTAGCTGAGGAAGCTTAGAAATTCACTAGAAGAGATTGTCTCAATTGAATGAGGCACTCTCTTTTTTATGAGGGAAAAAGGAGATTAATCTGCTGAGGCGAATTTAATAGATATTGGAAAAGTGTCGAGAAGAAAAAGGAGGCCATATGGAATCATTAAAGCCTATAAAAAGAAGCCCTATTAGGATCTATTTCGGAAAAAAATATTACCGTTCTAAGAGATACTTTGATTGGGTTTTTGGGAATAAGAAATTTTCCATGAAAAAGGAAGATCAACCGCTAAAACATCAGGTATTTGCTCACCAAACCTTACTCCTTCGCGAATTGAAGAATGTTGATATGTGGTTGCAGCATAACAAGGTGAAGAATCTCAAAATCGCTACTCAAAAGCTAAATAAAATCATTATCAGGCCTGGGGAAACCTTCTCATATTGGCGATTACTTGGCAATACAACGAAGCGAAAAGGGTATGTGGATGGAATGGTCCTCCATTATGGAAAGGTCACCACCGGAGTTGGCGGTGGACTTTGCCAATTATCCAACTTGATCTATTGGATGACATTACACACTCCATTAACTATCACGGAAAGATATCGCCATAGCTATGATGTATTTCCCGATTCCAAAAGAAGTCAACCCTTTGGCAGTGGAGCTACATGTGCTTATAATTATCTTGACTTACAAATTAAAAATGAAACGAATACCAGTTATCAATTGATTGTTTATTTGAATGACACTCATTTAGTTGGTGAATGGAGATCTGAAACCCCTGCCATCCAATCATATGAGGTATATGAACGGGAGCATGCCATCTCGATGGAGTATTGGGGAGGGTATGTCAGGCATAATCGAATTCATCGTAAAGTATTTAACTCTGATAAAATACAAATTGATGATGAGTTTGTAACAGAAAATCATGCAATAATGATGTATGAACCTTTGCTGGAACAAGAAACGGTCACGAGTGAAAGTATTTGATGATACATAGAATCTAGCAAATCGATAAGTGTATTGCATGGCTGCTAAAGGATCAGCAAAATTAATAATGTAGGAGGAATTTACATATGTACGAAGAAGGTTTTGTGGAGGTTACCGGCGGAAGAGTCTGGTATGAGATTTACAATAAGGATGCGAGTGGGACACCTGTGATTATTTTACATGGAGGACCTGGGTCTTCAACTTATTCTTTAAAAGGATTGAAAGCGCTGGGTAAGGATCGGCCTGTGGTGATGTATGACCAGCTTGGCTGCGGAAAGTCGGATCGTCCTGATGATCTATCCTTATGGAAGATTGACCGGTTCGTTGAAGAACTTGGCCAGGTACGAGAAGCATTGAAGCTTGACGAAGTACATATACTTGGACATTCTTGGGGTACGACTTTGGCGGCGGCTTATGTGCTGACAAAACCAATTGGAGTGAAAAGTGTCATTTTTTCAAGTTCATGCTTAAGTGCACCGATGTGGGAAGAGGATCAAAAGCGGAATATCGCCAAGCTGCCAGCTGAGGTGCAGGAAACCATTTTGCGCTGCGAGGAAAGCGGCGAGACTGATACTGAAGAGTTTAAAGCAGCCATTAAGGAATTTAACAAGCAATTCGTGTTCCGCGGAGAGCCGGATTTGGAATGGATTAAGGCTGGAGCTGGCATGAAGAACCCTGTTGTGTATGAAACGATGTGGGGGCCGTCCGAATTTACGGTGAAGGGAAACCTTAAGACATTTGATTGTACACCGCAGTTGGGAGAAATCGAGTGTCCGACGCTCTATACTTGCGGCCGTTTTGATGAGGCAACACCGGAATCGACTGAGTATTACGCCAAGTTAACTCCAGGAGCTGTGTTCCATGTATTTGAAAGAAGTGCCCACATGCCATATATGGAAGAGCCGGAAGAGTATTTGCAAGTGATTGGCGGTTTTCTTGAAAAGGTCGATCGCCAAGTGTGACTTTTGCTATACTCCCTCATGAACCCTTTATGCTATGTTAATAGTATTAATTAAGCTATAAAGGAGTTTTTTTCATGAGCTGTGGATGTTCTAGATTAGAAGATGGCAAAGCGATTGTTGACCATGTAAAAAGCAAAGGCAAGGAAAAGATAAAGCCGCGTGTCGCGCACCAGATCGCTTGCGAATGCGGAGAAATGTTCACGATGGAAACCGTCATCACAAACTGCCCAAGCTGCGGAATGACTTACGGCGTCACACCTTGCAGTTCCGGTGATATCAATAAGGTCAAGGCTGCTGGAATTCAATATGCATAATAAAAAAATCTCTCGAGTTGTCGAGAGGTTTTTTTGATGTATGTGAAGTTGAAGTTTTCGATTTTTGCCTGTAATATGGATGAGACTGCTGTTAATACACTTGCCAATAGTACCTAGATCACTGTTTCAATATCCTCAACAGGTTTAAAATGAGTTTTGAATACGGTGTGCTTTTTGCCAAGTCTGTTTGTAACAATATAGGTTGTATCAAACTCCCGATCCACTTCATATTGATCGCCGACGTTGAATTCCACCTCTAAACCTTCGTTATTGATGCAAATAACTTTTCGCATATTTTATTCCTCCTGGGAAAATGACTCATTATTGTATATCTTTCGTACGGAGGTTGAGCTTTATGTCTTATTTGGCGATTTATGATGAAAATTGTTCCTGTTTTTTATTAAACTGGTAAAAATCAGGTGTTTTTTCCAGTTCGCCAATAAATTTGGGGAAATCGCCAATAAAAAATTTTTTTCGCCAATAAAAATAAAAAATCGCCAATAAAATGAAATTATCGCCAATAAAATCTTCGGTCACTCAATAGCTGTCTGCCAATTTTCGGATTAGCCCAAAAAGAGTCTATTATTATGATAAAATCAATACTAGACTACTATCGGGGGACCATTTTATGAATTCAAATACATATTTTTATCAATTTTTAGAGCCGATTTCAAAAGAATTGGCATTATTGGCGAAGGAATTAGAAAACAGTATCTTTTCGAGCCCAAGAACGATGCTGACGCATTCTCGGGTGTTTATTGAAAATATTTTACAGCAGGTAACGAAAGAAGAAGCAATCGTCGAGGATCCTCGGACTGGATTAAAAGAGCGGCTGGACTTGCTCAATGATCAAGGTTATTTGATTCCTGAGATTCGCGATGCATTGCATTTGGTACGGAGAATGGGGAATCAGGCGGCACATGATGCGAGGATGTTCCGCTTTTCCGAGGCGCTTTTATCATGGGAAGCCTTGTACAGCATTGTAAAATGGTATGTTGAGGTTTACGGTCCGGTTGATGTGACCGTACCGGAATATCAGGATCCTTCTCCCCAGGCAGAAAAAACGTTTGATATGTCTGAGCTTGAGGTCAGGTTGAAAGGGTTGGAGGAGCTGTTGAAAAATCCGCCTCCACAACAAGCTGAAATTCCAGCGAGGGAAGAAGTAGCAGTGGCTGTTGCTACTCCAGTTGAAGAGGTCCAGGAAACTCCAGGGTTCACTCCGATCCGGACGATCACTTATAAAGGGAGATCGCTTCAGATTCCTTATTTCCTGAGGGATGCGTTTCTTTTGCCGCAGCGATTTGATAAATCGGAAACTTTCCTGATTCGCCTTGGTGCTGAACAGGAAGCCCGTATCATGAGCGAACTTCCTGGCAATCTTGAGGGGCTGCACAAGAATGTAAAAAGATATAATGAAAAGAATGATGAGCAATTTTTCGAGGAGCTTGGAACTTTCATTGAAGAGGAAAAAGTGCGCAGACAGCTGACATTGAAGCGTCAGGGGGAGCTATTCTTCTTTTACAAATCAAGTCATATTGTAGTGACGGAAGAACTGAAAAAGGTACCATTAACGGCAGATGAATTCACAGGAATTCCGAGTCTTTTAAGGCAGTTGATTGAAGACCAGATTTACACGGTCGGGCAGCTTCCTATGGAACTTGTGATCTTGGCGAAGTATGACAATGTTGGAGTAGGCACTGTCGAGAAATTGTTCGACCAGCTGAAGTCAAAGGTGACTAATAAGACGGACGAGGCAGATGGTGACATGACAACAGAGCGAAAGAGCTTCAAAAAGTGGGAATCTTTATATGTAAAGGTGAAGCACAATGGAGTGACGTCTGTTATTGAAGGTTCAAGTGTTCCAGCAATTTGGAAGGAAGCGCTGAAATGGATTGAGGATCATGAACTTCATTTATCCGATATGGTAAAAGCGGGGATAATTCTTGGTTCTACGGATAATGGCAAGCGCTATGCCATTGCGCTTCAACCGATTCATCCAGATAAAAGGCCATTCACACAGCTTCATACTTATCATTCTCAGATATCGGGTGAAGCCTACTATTTAGAGACAAAAATCAATCCGAAATCAGGGCTTGAGACACTTGGTAAGGTTTTGACGCGCTTGGGTGTTGAAGTGGATATTCCATTATTGAAGGATGAATAAACGTGATAAAATGCCGTGGGAAACCACGGCATTCTTTGTGTGCTTTTCCTGCGGGGTTACTTCCTCTTTTGTGCTTTCAGCTTGTTCATTTCCAATTCAGCCGCATATTCTTCTTGCGACTTCCCTTGCTTGAAGCTTTCTGACTGGATTTTCCTGAACTTGTTGTCATTTTGATTAGGCATGTGCACACCTCCTTTTGAACATAAGTATTTTGTTCAAAGTACCGATGATTATTCTAAGTCTGTGCACGAGCAACCCTGGATAAATTTCTCATAATTCAATATTATTTTGCTATTCCGGATATAATGAAAGCGCTTTACATGTGAAACTATTCACAAGTATAATAAGAGTGTAAATAAAACTTATTCATTTCCGGGAGGAATCGCAATGTTAGCTGACCTTATTTATGAATTCAAGAGCTGGTGGTTGGGAGATTTACCAAAGGTCGGAAATGAGGAATTTGAAAGAATCGAATCAAAACATACAAGAGTACATCACGATGAAGATATTTATGAAATCATAAGGGTTCATTAGAAAACATAAAAAATCGGCAGTCTGATTCCATCTGGATTGGACTGCTTTTATTTTGTAGTAATTTCATGATGGGTGGTATATGATTATACTTCATGTTATGTGGTTTTTATACAGGGGAAATGGATAAAACTAATCCAAAAACCTTAAGAATTTGGAGTTGATTTTTTGAGTAAAGCTAAAGGAAAGAGCGGAACGGGAAGAGGCACGGGCAAAAAAGGGTGGAATCGCTGGCAGGCTAGTGCGAAAAAAGCCAAGAGTGCCAAGCCATACAAGAGTAAAGGTGTTAAACACGGAAATGCTTCCAAAGAAGGTACATCTGAAAAATAATGCCTTATAATGCGTTGATCCAATTGAGGATTGACGCTTTTTTGTATTTTGAAGGATTAAATAACATGAATTTCAATAAAATAATTATATAATTTAATAAAAATTTATTGTAAATCGATAAATATCATGGTAAATTCAAAGTGACATTAAATGAATGAGGTGCTTGTTATTATGAAAAAAGGGTCAACACTTTTTTTAAAGGCTGCAGTTATTTTAATTGGCCTTCCTGTTTTGGCTTTATGCATGTTTTTGCTTCCACAGATTGCGTCTGAAGCGAATGATGCAGCCGCAAGAGGTTCGGATTTGGCATTTGCGGTTTATGCTATCCTAATGGTTTTGTACGTTTCAGCTGTCCCATTTTATTTTGCATTGTATCAATCATTCAATCTGTTATCTTACATTGACAAGAACCAGGCTTTCTCTGATTTATCGGTTATAGCTTTAAAGAAAATCAAAAATAGTGCGATCATCATCAGTGGCTTGTTTGTGGTGGCTCTCCCATTTGTCTATGTTTTAGCTGAGGTTGACGATGCACCAGGACTGATTTTAATTGGAATGGGAATGATTTTTGCACCATCAGTGGTCGCAGTTTTTGCAGCCGTCCTGCAGCGACTCCTACAAGAAGCCATCGAGATCAAAGAAGAGAACGACTTAATAGTCTGAGGTGAATGCAATGGCAATTATAATCAATATTGATGTAATGTTGGCTAAAAGGAAAATGAGTGTAACGGAACTTTCTGACCGGGTTGGAATCACGATGGCTAACCTTTCTATTTTAAAAAATGGAAAAGCAAAAGCAATCAGGCTGTCGACACTAGATGCAATTTGCAAAGCACTGGAATGCCAGCCCGGGGATATTCTTGAATATAAAGAGAATGAAGAATATTAGCTAGTTAATTAAGTTTTATTAAATGGCGTTGATCCGGGTGGATTAACGCTATTTTTAAATCTAGAACAGTTTCGAAGTGCATAGGAAGAAGTTAATAGACAGTTCGGGAGATGACGAAGCATGAAATGTCTAAGAAAGGGTGTTTGTTTAATGGTCATTTCGGCAGGCGATGATGCATGAAACATCTAAGAAAAGGTGTTTAATGGACATTTCGGCAGGTGACGAAGCATGAAATGTCTAAGAAAAGGTGTTTAATGGACATTTCGGCAGGTGATGATGCACGGAATGTCTATGAAAAAGTGTTTAATGGACATTTCGGCAGGTGATGATGCACGGAATGTCTATGAAAAAGTGTTTAATGGACATTTCGGCAGATGACGAGGCATGAAATGTCTAAGAAAAGGTGTTTAATGGAAACTTCAACAGGTGATGATGCAAAAAAAGTTTATTAAGAGTTGTTGATGTTAATTAGACTTTTCAGGTGCAAGGAAAAGGATAATTGTTCCTAAGAGTTTCACAAAGTGTCTAGGAATTTCTTTGTGCGTATAGCAGAATGGTTATCTTCATCTCTAAGAACTATACTTTTATCTTAATACCCTTTTATTGTATAGAATTGGAGAAGATAAGGGATTGGAGTGAAACAGTTGATTTCTAACTCTGAATTGCAAAATGTAGGAATATATTGACAACAATATATATAAACGCTAAACTATTTTAAAATTCCAAATAAAAAAGCATTGAAGAGAAAAGTAGTTAAGTTTAAGGATATTTCCAGAGAGCTCCTGGTTGCTGAAAAGGAGTAATATCTGCTTAACGAATAAAGCCTCAGAGCTTCTTGCCAATCTGATGATCAATCAGGGATCGCAAGACGGGTTCTTCCGATATAAAGATAGGGTATGAACGTACCCGAAGAGGTTGGTTTGGCGACGAATCAACAAACTGAGGTGGTACCGCGAAGTCAAACTCTCGTCCTCAAGATTCATTTCTTGGGGGTGAGAGTTTTTTTATTGTAGAAAATTCTAGGAACAGCGAGGGAAATAAGATGACGGAACCAATATTATTAGATATTCCATCCCAGATTGTAACAGGAAGATTATTACTTCGGGCTCCCAATCGTACGGATGACGGAAGTATCGTTAACCAGGCTATAAGAGATTCTTTTGATGAGCTAAAAGCATGGTTGCCGTTTGCGCAAAAGCTCCCTAAAGTAGTGGAAACCGAGATTAACCTGAGAAAAGCCCATATCAACTTTTTAAAAAGAGAAAGCTTTCGTTTTCTCATTTTTCATAGAGAGACGGATGATTTCATTGGGACAGTCAGCCTTCAGGGGATTGACTGGTCCATTCCTAAAGGTGAAATCGGGTACTGGATTAATACGAGGTTTAGTGGAAACGGATATATGACAGAAGCGGTAAAGGCGGTAACTGATTTCGGGCTAAACCAGCTTAAATTCAAGAGAATCGAGATAAGATGTGAATCTACTAATCTGAAAAGCAGGGCCATCCCCGAAAAACTTGGATATCAATTAGAAGGTATCTTACGAAATGAGGATTTATCAGCTGACGGCAGCAGGCTGACCGATACTTGCTACTATTCAATCATATCCTGATGTCACAGGTATATTAATTCAGGAAGGTATATTGCCCCTTATCTTCATTAAAATAGTTCGTACAAATAAGGAATTGTGCATGTTTTGCGAAGTCCCTATTGATTTGGGTAGTTTTTCTGCAATTGTGGAATCATTTTCTCTTGTTATATCGCCAAAAAGTCTGAAAATTGAAACCTTGTTCTGACACAATCGTAAAGGTTTATATATAATACGGTAAGGAGTGTTGGGAATATGGGATGGGGATTGGCCAGGAACACGGATTTTAGTGGTCATCAGATCGAAATAGCTGTCATCTTCACCTTTTTCATCGTAATCGCAATTTGGGTATATTATGATTCAGACAAATATTTTATCCGATTCAAGAGACATATATTCTGGATTTTAACAATATTCATGGGTCCAATTGCTCTTCTCATTTATCTAATGCAGCGGAAAATTCAGAAATAGTTTATAGGGTTGATAATATAAACAAATACAATCGGTCCTTTGTTACGGAACGGCTCTATTGGACAAATGGAAGCTCTCTATGAGGAAAAGTATCCGTTAGAAAGGCTCTATCGGACGAAATGAAGCTGTGATGGAGGAAAAATGTCCGATAACAGAGCTCTATTGGACAAACGGAAGGCGTGACGGAGGAAAAGTGTCCGATAGAAGGGCTCTATCGGACAAATGGAAGGCGTGACGGAGGAAAAGTGTCCGATAAAATAGCTCTATCGGACAAAACGAAGCTGTGACGGAGGAAAAGTGTCCGATAGAAGAGCTCTATCGGACAAACGGAAGGCGTGACGGAGGAAAAGTGTCCGATAGAAGAGCTCTATTGGCCAAACGGAAGGTGTGATGGAGGAAAAATGTCCGATAAAAGAGCTCTATTGGACAAAACGAAGCTATGATGGAGGAAAAATGTCCGATAGAAGGGCTCTATCGGCCGAACGGAAGGCGTGACGGAGGAAAAATGTCCGATAGAAGAGCTCTATCGGACAAATGGAAGGCGTGACGGAGGAAAAGTGTCCGATAGAAGAGCTCTATCGGACAAACGGAAGCTGCCCTAATTCGCTTAAATGCGCTTCGAGAACTGTGATAAATAGAAAACCATGCGTTGGTCCATTAAGGATCAACGCATTCTTTTATATATGATGAAAAGGGATTTCTTTTCCAAATGTAGAATAGTTCAGGGTGATAGGTTCTTTAACAATAAGGAGATGGGTATTATGTGTGGGATTAGTAAGTAAACATTTAGAAAGAGATTTAGCGTTGCCGAAACATCGTGACATTCTTTTGGAGAGTGCGTTAATGGATTTAACATCAGATTCAAATGTTTTGGCTATTTATCAGGCGGGGTCATTAGCCAGGGGTAACTTTGATGATTACTCGGACATTGATTTACATATTATTGTTGATCCAGTTCAGAAAGTAAATTTTATAAAAAATATGCGTAACAGGGCAGCTGAATGGGGGAGTGTTTTATTTTACGAGGATTTTAATCCTGCATCTCCTGTAGTTGTTACCCATTATGATTCCTTTGTAAAAATAGATAGCTGGTATCATTCCCCTGAGGAAGTAGTACCATCCATTTGGCTAAAAGGTTATAAGGTTTTATACGATCCGAACAATATTATTAGAAATGTTATTCAGGAATCATCAAATATAGTTTATAAACCTACAGCAGACGAAGTGGAGTTTTGGCGTGGAAAACTTTTGGCATTCATACACGAAACTTATCGTGCCGCTATGAGGGGAGAATTCTATTACGCTCTATCAAATTTAGATCGGGTCCGCTGGTTAATCGCTTCTGGATGGTATATGGAATTGGAAGACCATCTAGATAGTCCGTACGGTGTTTGGTCAAAAATTGAGGGGCAAAGAAGCAAATTGAATCAAGGGCAGTTGTCTCTTTTAAAAAGTTGGGAGTGTAGCCGAGATCCCGACCAAATCATAAAAACAATGGCCAGTATCGTCCCGGAAATTTACAGATTGAATAAATACCTGAGTAAACAAGTGGATATTGCGGATGATGAAGCGCATATCAGGAAAGTGATAGGTATGGTGATTTGAAAAATTCTATTCCTAGCAGGAGATTTTTTACAGAAGGAGGAACCATACTTGATTTATGTAATCAGACATGGGGAAACAGATTTGAATAAAGAACGTAAAATGCAAGGGAGAATGGGTTTGCCATTAAACGAAAATGGAATTCAACAGGCAAAAGCTTTGCGAGAAAGGCTGCAAAATATAAAATTCGACTTTGTCTTTTCTTCCCCACAGGAACGAGCAGTTCAAACAGCAGAAATTGTCACCGGCATAAATGCAGTTAAAGATGATAGACTGGATGTTTTTGACTTAGGAGAAGCTGACAGGTTACATGTTAATGAGGTTAAAATGGCTGGTCATTTACCTGATTCCTCGGTTTATAAAGGAATTGAAGACCCTGATGATTTTGTGAAGAGGGTGTTTAATTTTATGAATGAACTTGAGAATCAGCATGGAATAAAAGAGTTGAATATTCTTATTGCAGGCCACAGATGCACAACAGGTTGTATGGGGGCTTATTTTGAAGGAATACCTAGTGATAAGAATATATTAAAATTCTCATCAAATACTGGTGATTATAAGACTTATGAATTTAAATAAACTAAGTTGTTAAAGTTTCTGGTGAGTTGGTTCTTCCAGGATCGACTCCCTTATTGTAGACTCTGTTTTATACCAACCTACTAGTAATCCTAATGTTGGAAAGAGGTGACACAAATGAATACTACAGGCCGTTGGGTAGCTGCAGGTATTTTATTTTTACTTGGAGTTTTACTATTTAACAAAGGGCTGGACCTTAAGGCACTCGGAACTAATGTAGATGGTGACGGGATTGGATTGTACTTTTTGACACTTGAGATCAATGATAGAGTACAAGAGGCAAGTATTCCAGGATATTCAAAGGGATTTTTCATGTCGAGTTTTGTTGTCTTTCTTATTTCATTTTTAATAATCGGAAGGAATCTGAAATATAGAAAGAGCCCTAGTTAGTCATTTTCTGAGATGCTGAACTATACGATTATATCCCTATTTTATTGATAGAACTTTACCATAATTTTCATTTTTTGTTTGAAGGTAGACAGTAACTTTACGCTACCATTAATAGTGGGGTGAAAATATGCTATCAAATATGGGTGCACCAGCTTTTGTTTTAGTTTTTAATATTGTTTTTTTGATTGTAAGTGTATTTATTATGTATTTAGTCATTACAAAAGCAGTGAAGAACGGGATTAACCAATCAGTTGTGGGCCAATTTATCGAAAAGAATTCTAGACTCAATGGCAATAGAAGTGATTTAGATAATGACAAGTAATTTATTTTTTGCTATAGGCGGTGATCCAGAAGGATAATCGCCTTTTTTTTAGAAAAACAGAGAATGAGTATTAGAAATTGAAATTAGTATAGGGAGAAAGAAAATGAAAAAGTCTGTCTTTATTTTATTCAGCACTATCTTAGTCATATTAACTGGCTGTATTAACGATTTAGCTAGTGAGTCAGTGAAAGAAGAAAAGAAAACAGATTATTTTAATTTAGTTATTGAGAGTGATAAAAATATATATCGGCAGGACGAAGACATTCAGATTAGTTCTTACTTAGAATATTTCGGTGAAAATGACTTATTGTTAGATCCTAAGCCTACAATCACAATTGTTGTTAGAAATTATAAAGATGGAGAGATAGTCGAGAAAATTGACTTTGATCCAATTGAAGAAACAATAAAAGAAGGAGAAAAATTTTCGAAGACAATCGATAATATTAACCTTGAAATGGGGAAATACGATGCATTTGTCAAAGTTACACCATTCTCGGTTGGTTCAGATCAGTTTAATTTAAGTACAGCACCTATTATTTTAGAAGTGAGATAAAGGCTAAGGAGTTGTAAACCTAAAAAGCATTCCTTATTTAGGTTTGCGAATTTTTTTTAAACAAAAGGAGCAATTAAGTTTTAAATGTGGGTTTTTATTTTTCTATTTAAATTTATAGAGTATAGTTTTACAACTAAGGTCATTGGAGTGTGTTTTTGTGCAAAAAGGGATGATTATTGTTTTAAACGGTGTATCAAGTTCAGGGAAATCAACTTTAGCGAAGGAAATAACCAAGTTACTTCCTGACTTTTTTGCTTTCAGCGTGGATGATTATGATTTAGTCATTGAAAAGATGGAAGATAGGGAAAACGAGCGGCTAATCCCTATTGAAACCGAATATTTTTATTATAGAAATGCGGCAATGTTCTCAGATCGAGGGGTTAATTTGATACTAGACCAAATCCTCCATGACCCCACTACGTTACAAAATTTTTATGAAACGCTAAAGTCTTACCCAATCCTTCTTGTGGGGGTTCATTGTCCTCTCGAAGAGCTTAAGCGAAGAGAAGAGTTAAGAGGAGATCGCCGAATCGGACAAGCAATTTTTCAACTCAGTTTTGTACATAAGCAAGAAACTTACGATATTGAGGTTAATACGTACGCCAACTCAATGATGGAATGTGCAAAAGAAATTGTGGATTGTTTGGAAAGTGATACACCATTATTAGGATTTGAAAAATCGCTTGAGCAATTCGAGTCTTCAAGGAGTAGTATTAAGTGATCTTACAATGAGCCATAAATGAATTGTTTTACTTTTATAGAAAAAAAGGTAGAGTAATACTTAATTTAATAGGAAGACCACTATGGGAGCCATTTGATGGCTGAGACAGGAAGGATCCTGGACCCTTTAAACTTGATCTAGTTCATACTAGCGTAGGAAAGTGGAGTCTGTGCTGGCAATTGGCAATTTAAATAACATTAGAAACAGCATAAGAAAAGCATCGGTCATTAAAAACCGGTGCTTTTTAACGTGGTTCTGATAATGGATTTACTGAGTTAGCTATTTCTACTAAAATTTCTGGTTTTACTTGGTCGGAAACAGCTTTATTAATGTTTAGGACATACTGCCAACCATTCTTTTCGAATACCAATAAATTAAACTCTCTTGCGATTTTGGTGCTATAAATCGCTTTGCTTCCATCTTTGAGCTGGAAGGTTTGGTCAATATGCTCCTTCCTAATTGGTAAACCTAGCTTTACTGGCTTAACCCAAATCATATAGTGGTTTTGGGGTTTATTTATATGTCTGTATTCAATTTCAAACTCATCGTTTATGTCACCATCCAGATCACTAAGCCTTCCGAAATTGTGTGTAAATTCAATTGGAGGTATTTGCACTGGCAAAGCAATATCCCGTTTGAAATGCTCATTACTTTCTTGTAAAGCATCGTAAACCTCTTTGTAGTCAATATCAAAAAATGACTTTTGGAATTCTTCGCTTGTGTAGTTAGCTTTAGCTCCGTAGGAAATTGAGAAAGTGAAAATAATACACAAAACTGGGGTTTTTAGTATTTTGATGATTACCACATCCTTAAACTTTCTTAAAAACATACTTACATTATTATCTGCAATTTTTACCTTAGTTATAAAACCTTCTTATACTCGAAGATTTTCAAACAGTTTTCAGCAAAAAATTAGCACCTAAATAATATATTAAATTTCACATAGAACTATATTTATTGTCTGATTTTTAATCCGTTAGTTAGATACGGTGTTGTTGTAAAAGGTAAAGATTAAAGAAAGGGATTTAGAAAACTAAGGGGAGTATTTTTTAAATATTGAAGAGTGGTGCTTTTATTGATGGAGGATATAGGCACCTTTTTGTTGAACTTTAAACAAGCAAAATAAATTTAATTCTACTTTACTAAAGTTTTTTAAAAAAGGGGTTCTGTAAGTGGTCATACCTGAAATTGTCGATAAAGTCCTAAAAGATTATATTAACTTACTAAATGAACATCTACCTGGTACCCTGGAAGGGTTATATATACATGGTTCCATCGCTTTGGATGCCTACGTTGAAAACTCTAGTGACATTGACTTTATCACGTTAACAAATCGCCGGTTAACAGTGCAAGATAAAGAGGCTTTGTCATATATTCATAGGACAATTGAAAGCAAATATAATAAGCCAGAAATGGATGGAGTATATGCTCTTCGTGGGGATATGGGGAAACTATACATAAGCATTGATGATCAAATAGAATATCCGTACTATAACAATGGCGAACTGGCATTCGGCGAATATTTTAATTTCAACCCGATAACCTGGTGGGTTTTAAGGGAGAAAGGAATAAAGGTTCTGGGACCAGAAATAGAGGGATTTCAGCTAGATTCTCAGCCTATTGATTTAAGGTCCTATGTCCTTGAAAACATGAATTCCTACTGGACAAATAGAGTTCAAATGGCAGATGCATCTTTTGAACAGTTGATCCAGCTGCCGACTGAACAAATTGATTTTGAAATAGAATGGACTGTTCTCGGCTTACTCCGTCAATTTTACACGATTAAAGAAAACGATATTGTTTCCAAGCTGGCCGCTGGTGAATATGGACTTACTCAGCTTCCAGTGGAATGGCATAACATTATCAAAGAAGCTATGAATATACGTAAAGATAAAAAAGAAAGGGTCTTTAACTCTGAGAGGGATCGATTGGATAACGCTGTGAGACTCTCAAAATATCTCATTAATCATTGTAATGAATAATGAACAACAACAACTCCCTAAGAGGAAGGTGTGGTGCATACGATACAAAGAACATTTACGCAAAAAAATCAGTCCAAATGTAAGGACTGATTTTTTTGCAAGAAATTGATTAAGTTGAGCCGAAATAATAGCCCACCTAAATCCCAGACTGCTTCTCATAATTCCTTAAAAGCATGCCATTCGCTTTTATCATGCCGAACTTTTTGTAATAGGGAACTAAGTCATCGTCACAACACAAGTCAATCATATAAATTTCAGCAAGTTCTGCCATCATTCGATGGACCAGTTCCTTGCCGATTCCTCTATTTTTGTACTCAGGCAGCACTTCAAGGAAGGGGATATAGGCTGATAAAACTCCATCACTGACTGCTGTGATGAACCCAACAACTCGATCAGTATCTTTATCGATGGCTAAAACCACTGTGCTGCTGTTCTTCAATAATTTTAGATGAGTCTCTGGACTTGGCGGTGTAGGCCACCCATCAAAAAAGCCTACCAGCATTTCTGGCTCAATACCCTCAATCGAATTTTGATATAACATGAATGATCAACTCCCGAAAATTTTTTAGGCAGTCGATTGGAATCAAAAGTAAAGTAACAATTCAGTGACCCTCCAGACATGATTCTATATTATTATCATTCAATTTTCAGTAGGGAAATCCTCCTGGAAATTTGAGAATTATTTCTCGGGAAAGCGCAGGATTTGACTTTATTTTCAGACTTTGTCGCTTTTTTGGTTTTTGTGGCAGATAGGCACTGCTCTATAAAAAACTTGTCGTTAGGAAGGTCCTATTGAGCCAAATGAAACCGTTGACGGCCACTTTTTCGTTTTCCCCGGATGGTTTTGTCCATCATAAGTCATTTTCACTTGGGTTTTGGCTGGACATTTTGCCCTATATCTGTTTAAGTTTTCAGTATAGATAGAAATTTCAAAAAAGATAGGAGTTGGGGAATGTGATCAGTTTTAAAAAGCCGGATGTAAAGAATTTTTATCGAACGTTTAATATTCAATCTTTTACGGTAAGTCCTGACGAGAAGCAGTTGGTTTTCAGCACGAATTTAACTGGGAAATACAATTTATGGGCGATGGATTTGCCGAACCAATATCCGTACCCGCTCACTTTCATTGACCAAACGTGTCAGGCCCTGCGCTATTCGCACGATGGCAGCTTTATGGTAGTTGGTTTTGATAATGATGGTGATGAAAATGGTCAGTTATATGCACTGCCACCCGCAGGAGGGGACATGGTGCCGCTTCGTACGGCAGAAGGACACCGCCATATGCTTCCGTTTTTATCCAAGGACGATCAGCGTCTTTACTATACATCTACCAAAGGTAATGAGACATACCTGAATATTTATCAGTATGATATGAAATCAGGTGAAGAGAGCGTCATCGTTCAAGGAGAGGGTGCGGCTTGCTTTTTAGTGGCTGTGGACGAAGAAGAAAATAATTTTGCTTATTTAAAACAATATGCCAATACATACGCTCCTGGATTCATTTATCAGGACGGGAAATCTTACTCGCTGACTCCGGAAACAGATGAGCAATTCACAGTCGGTGAGGGAGTGTTTGTAGGTGATGAATACTACTTTGTCACCACCTTTGGTGAGGATTTTGATTATCTGGCAAAGTTCAATCTTAATACACATGAGTTCACGAAAGTTCTTTCGATTGAAAAAGAAGAGTTTGGGCCTCTTCGATATGATAAGAGCACGAACAGCCTTTATTTTGTTACATCTAAAGGCGTAAATGATTATTTGTATCAATATGATTTGGCTGCAGGAACATATAAAAATAGTAATCTGCCAGCATCGATCATCCAGGGTGGCACAGTCGCTAAAAGTGGGAATGTGTATATTCTCGCCGGATCAGCGACAAAACCTAATAATATTTACATGAAGGAAGCGGGCAGTGAGGAGTGGAAGCAGCTGACGAATTTGGCTGTTCCAGGAGTCAAGGAAGAAGAGCTTGTTGATCCTGAAGTTCTGACATATTCATCCTATGATGGCATGATGATGGAAGCTTTATTTTTCAAGGCGAAGGAAGAAGTGAGCAATGGCCACGTCATCCTTTGGCCTCATGGTGGCCCGCAGGCAGCAGAACGTAAATTTTTCCGTGCGATGTTCCAGTTCCTAGTGAACAGAGGGTATAGCATTTTCGCACCGAACTTCCGAGGTTCAACTGGTTACGGTCTGGCGTTCACCAAGATGGTTGAGGGGAACTGGGGTGAAGGACCACGCCTTGATAATATTGCTGGCCTAGAGTACCTTTACGAAAACGGATTGGCTGATAGGGATAAAACATTATTGATGGGCGGAAGCTTTGGCGGATATATGGCACTGCTTCTGCACGGCCGTCATCCGGAATACTTCAAGGCTGTCGTTGATATTTTCGGACCATCAAATCTTTTCTCATTCATTGAATCCGTGCCTGAGCACTGGAAACCAATCATGAATCAGTGGGTTGGCGACCCGGTCAAGGACTTCGATAAACTGACAGAGTTTTCACCGATCACTTACCTGGACACAATGACCAAACCAATGCTGATCATCCAGGGAGCTAACGACCCGCGCGTCGTCAAGCAGGAATCCGATCAGATCGTCAAAGCCCTTCAGGAAAAAGGGCGCGATGTGAAATACCTTGTTCTTGAAGACGAGGGGCATGGATTTTCGAAAAAGGAAAACGAGATTCTTGTTAACAAAACGATCCTTGAGTTTTTTGATCAGTTTGTTGAAGCGAAGGTAGTAGTTGAATAAGAAAGTGAGAAGCGCAGGGCCCTGCGCTTCTTTTTTCCTGAAGTAAGGGAATAATTAATCTTTTTTCCCAATATAAGAAACGAAGTATTTTGAACAGATTTCAATCACATCTTCTTGCTGTTCCTTTGTATGGCATTTGATAATCAGCAGGATTTTCAAGTTGATTTCCTTCATCCGCTTGACCATTACCTTGTTTTCTTTTCTTCTATCCAAAAAGTATCCAAGCAATCCTCCTCCCACCAGTCCAAGCAATCCAGTGGCGACAGGTCCTGCATATACCACTGAACCATAAATGACTCCGAGAAGCATACCTATTGTACCCAAGGAAGCAACCGAATCAGAGAAGCTTCTGCCATCCGAGTAATTTATATTATCAAGAAGGACTCTCTGTTTTTCTTGATTCTCCATCTCCACAAACACAATGTTTTCTTCATATACTCCGTATTTCAATATATCATTTATTGCCATCTCTACATATTGGTTACTTTCAAACCCGGCAAATACGTGCATGGTTTACCCCCTACAAGAAAACACTATCCATAACTTAACATTTGAATTTAAAGCGAATTTTACTCAGGGGTGTTGTAATGGAACGGCTAACCAGTGTCAGGATAGAAAAGCCGAGGCGAGTAAAAGGTGTGGTGGGCATCTTGGATATCAACTATGTTAAACGCCGCCCTCCCTGGATTGTTGCATGGTGGTCGGCTGCACTGCCAGGTTTGGGCCACATCCATTCAGGTCATTATTTAAAAGGTCTCATTTTAATGAGCGGGGAAATATTATTGAATAACTTCTCAAATCTTAACTTATCAATTTTCTACACAATGATTCTTAATTTCGAAAAAGCGAGAGATGTAATCAATTACAATTGGCTCATACTCTATTGCGGGATATTTGTATTCGCGATTTGGGATTCCTACAGGATTTGTATTGAAACGAATAAGTACTCTCTTATTGAAGAGAGTCTTCATAGTAGAGAATTGGATTTTAGTACAATGAATACCTTAGGCGTCAATTTTTTGGATAAGCGAAACCCTCATATGGCACTGATGTGGAGCTTCGTCTTTTCTGGACTTTACCATATTTGTAATAATAAGTTGCTAAGCGGTCTTACTTTACTGAGTTGGAATATGGTCGTAGCCTATTATACAAAGATTCCTGAAATGTTACGTTTTACTTTGACAGGTCAATTTGAACGTATCTCAGCAGTAATAGATATACAATGGCTTCTCTTTTTTCCGTCTATATTTATGTTCAGTATCTATGATGCTTACACACATGCAATTTATTACAATCAGCTATATGAAGAAGAACAGATCTTGCATTTTAATAAAAGGTTCGGAAATAACAAATTAGATATTAAAAACTAAATTAAATTCTAACCAAATTATCATTATTATTGGAGGAAAATATTCTCTGCTTAAAGTGAGGATGTATAGGGAATATACATTCTGTTATCAGTAAAAGGAGGTATCTAGAATGGCAAAAATTTTAGCCGTTTTATCAAGTGGATATAAGGATGAGGAAAATAATTATGAAACTGGATGGTGGGGAGAAGAATTATTTGCTCCGATGCAGCTTCTTGAAGAAGCGGGCCATCAGGTGGATTTGGCATCACCGCTTGGAGGCAAGCCGGTAATCGATAAAATGAGCATCAGTGAAGAATACGATCCGAAAGGTAAATATAAGAAGCTTTATGAGTCTGGAAAAGCGGATGATACGATGAAGCTTTCAGATGTGAAAGATGGCGACTACGATGTTGTTCTCGTAGTAGGCGGCCATGGTGCAATGTATGACCTGGCGAAGAATGAGGACTTGCATCATATCATGAACAGTATCTACGACGGAGGAGGCATTGTGGCTGCTGAATGCCATGGACCTGCACCGCTAGTATTTGCAAAGCGTCCGAATGGCGAAAGCTTTATCGCAGGTAAAAAAGTAACCGGTTATCCAGATGAAATGGAGCCAGAAGGTCTTTTGGATATCTTACCGTTCAGTCTCGAGCAGGAAATGCGGAAAATCAGCGATTATGACCAGGGTGACCTTGAAAAAACTGGACATGCTGTCTGGGCAGACGAACAGCTCGTGACGAGTCGGGACCCATTCTCATCAGAGTTAATGGGAGAAGAGCTGGTTAAGGCGCTGGAAAAGAAGAGAAATTAAATATCATCCAAGGCTGAGTATATTAATGGTGAAGTCGTACGGATCGATGGAGGATTTACAAACACGAAATAGGATGTTTTAAGCCGGGGTGAAAAAATTGCCCCGGCTATTCATGATCATTGACTTCAAGTGGTCAATGGTATGGTTGATTCAAACATTGATTTCATAATTTGCGTTTTTTCTATAACAAAAGTTTCTAGGAAAAAACTTGCGGTAAATGTTATGCGGACACAGCTATCCCATATAAACTCCTTCGCAAGTGTTCGCCTTTGGTTCATAATAACAATGTTGTTTATATTGTCCTGCAAAGGGCTGGTCATACCATGTAGGCGGACATGGTGCGTAAGGGTTGAAATACCAGAGAGCAAACTTGGAAGGGTGCTGCCGCCAATAATCCAAAGTTTGCTTCGCTAATCTTTTTTCAACACTTCTTGCTCTGTTATAAAATACATTTCCCTTTTGGACGGCTTCAAATGAATAATTGCCTCCTTGTATCTGGAAAATCACATCCCTTATTTTCCTTAAATCCTTAAAATCCAGACAATTTGCATTCAGCCGGTTTACAATGACATTTCCAACCATCAGCATTCCCAACTGACCCTCACCCTCGGCTTCCGCTCTCATCATCCTGGCCATTAAGGCTACATCACTGTCTGTATATTTTACCCTTGGCATTTTTATCACCTCTATAAATACTGTATTAAAAACTGCTTGTCATAATGTTAAGAGGTTCTGTATAGCGACAGATAAACTCTGTGTCGGGAAAGGACAAAGTCGGGATCCTCACTTATATAGTTACGCTTCAACAACCAAATCGGAAGTTGGTATTGGTATTTGAAATTTTAAGAACAAGTATGTTACCGCAAAAGTGAAGAAACACGAATGACGGTCACATGTAGGCTATCTATTTCTGTTAAATTCAACATAATTCTTTATAAACCGTCGCTACAGTAAAGTTCATTTAATTCCTTCGTCTTTAAAAAGAGCTGGGTTGGCGGTGGTATTCAAGCTTTGGGTGGACGCCCACAGATTTCCAAGGAATCGTGGCATCATCTGCTGGGATGGAAGGAATCCATATCTTGAAAAATAGACAAAGAGTTTCAAATAATTACGTGCATTGCCAGGCAGGTGAATTTCTTTTGCATAGAATTCATTTTCTGTCAGTGTTGCAAAGGATCGGGTCTCGAAACCAGAGATCAAGCGGGTTTTCTCTCCTTTGTACTCATTTTCGATGAAATGGATTTTTTTGATGATCGTCGGGTCATCGCTTCCATCGTAATTGGCTATCCTGGCCTGTTTGAAAGCTGGGACAGAATCCAAATCAGATACCAGTGAAAGAACATGGCCGTATGCTTTGTCATGACCTTCATAAATAGGCTTGATATTTAACCTAGCCATTAAGTCTATCAGCTTAAGTTCTTCATCTTTTATATAAGGCGGACGGAATATCTGTCTTGAGAGCTTCAATTCATCAAGAGAGTGACATTGCATTGACGTGAAAAAGTACCATTGGCCATGATCATCAAGGCTAATATCATAAGATTGCCCTTCCTTTTCCAATATGTAATCTTTAAAACGATCCTCTTTGTCAAACGTAAAATCCCGCGGAGTTTCCTTACCTGGCATGAAACCGAAAGGGGACTTAATGGGAATAGCCATTTCTGAGTAAAGCGTCATGTCCATTGAATAACACACCTTTGCAACATCATTAATACATACAGATTACCCACTCCTAAACGATGGCACACATAAATATGAAAAAGTGGTATCAAAACTGAGGAAAATCATGGTAATATTTGACTAGATAAGGGGGAGGTTTATTCATGGAGATTAAGACCCAAGAAAAGGCTGCTGCTGAGGTCGATTTTACAAAAAGGGAGAACATTGAGTTATACATTATTATCGGTCTTATGATTGTATCTGTTCTTTTTATTCCAGTTTTGAAAGGAATCATGGCAATAGCGCCAATCGTCTATTTTCTTGTTGAAAGAAAGGTAAGGAAAAGAACGAAAGAGGAAATTGGTTTTCGGACTGCCAATTTTTCAGAGAAAATGAAGAAATCATGGATGCTCATTTTGCTTGTCGGGATTGTTATGCAATTATTCTACCTTTTTTCTTATCAAAACTTATTCCCGCAAGTACTGGAGCATGTTCTTGGCAGGGTTCCCCTTGATTTCAGCGATTTGAATCCAATACTTTTTCTAAGTATTGTCTTACTGGCCTTTGGTGAAGAAATTGTTTTTAGAGGATTAATTCAGGCACGCTTAAGTAAACTTATGCCGGTTTGGGTGGCCATCCTTGTCACGTCTTTGCTCTTTGCCGTCATGCATATTGCAACTGGCGAAACAACTGTTGTTATGGTTGACTTAATGAGTGTATTTATCGATAGTGTCTTATTCGGAATCATTTTTGCAAAAACAAGAAGTATCTATATTGCGACGCTGGCTCATATTTTAGCAAATTCGGTTGCTTTGTTATCCATTTATGTATTTGTTTTATGAGGAATAGAAAGGGAGATTATGTGAAAAAGCACTTTCTTATTTTATTCATACTTTCCATCGCAACAGGATGTCAAACGAAAGAGCGAACTATTCCAATAGAAGTTAGTGACCCACCTGAATACATTCAGTCACACGATGATATAGTCGAAATGCATGGAGACATTACGAATCTGGAGAGGTTTTATCTATTTGTGGACCACATAGAGCAAGGTCAAAAAGATATAATCAGGATCGTTAACTATACAACCGAGGGAGCACCTATGCTCCACGACTTGGAATTCGATGGGACAGAAATCCACTCAACCTATGATTCTACTAGAGACGGATACGGATCAGGGAGTATTGAAGAAGTATACTGTAAAGGGATAATAAAGGTGAAGAGAGATTCACGCACCGACTATGTATTGGAGGAATGCAGCAATCAAAAAGAGGATGTAGTGATCCTAGTGATTGAAGATTAATAATTATGCAGGAGGATTCGCGCCTATAAATATAGAAACTTTCTATAGACTATTTAAAAGGAGCGAAATTATCATGATAAAAAAAATCGGTCAAATCATGTTGTATGTCAATGACCAGGATGCAGCTGTGAGATTCTGGACTGAAAAAGTGGGCTTCGTTGTCAATGCAGAAGAAGATAATGGACAGGGGTTTAGATGGATTGAAATTTCTCCAAGTAAAGGTTCAGAAACTAACATTGTCCTGCATAATAAAGAATTTGTAGCAAAAATGTCGCCTGGACTTAATCTTGGTACACCGTCTTTAATGTTATATGCTGACAACTTTGAAGAATTCCGCAGTCTATTAGCAGATAGGAATGTTGTAGTCGGGGAAATTGTGAACATGCCTTCAGGCAGGGTATTTAACTTTGCTGATGATGAGGAAAATTATTTTGCTGTTATGGAAAAATGAACCCTTGAAGCCGCTTTTAAACTATAGAGCGGCTTTTTATTTTTTCCTTATTTTTACCTATGAGAATTATTGGAAAAAAGAAGGGATATGTCAACTTTTATCGAATTTTTCAGCGTAGGTATCGAATGTATATAAAAATGAGTATGGAAGATAAGTGATTCCATACTCTGAAACCAAGCTATTAAAGAAAGTAATCCTTGTACATAAAGAATGTGGCTATAACTGATCCGATTAAATAAAGGATCGATGCGTAAAATGCATATGAGGGTGAAAACTTTTCCGGTGATTGGTTCATTTTAATTCCTGTTTCACCTTGGACTTGCATATCAATACTTCTGCTTGTCAATCCGCCTGATGAACTAAAGAAATAAATGAGGAATGTGCTGGCCAGGGCTACGAAAAATGAAACCTCTATAAAACGAAAATCCATTATTAAGGTTGCTCCGAAATTAATTAATCCGATGATTACCAAAGTAGCAATAAAGCTTATTGTTTTACCGATTGCGATGACCTCCTTTAGTAGTAGTTGTAGTTACGTTTAAGATTCAGGAAAGTTTCAATTTTTTGTTAATTCTATAAATGGTTAACCATGTTTTTCATAAGGGGTGGCAAATGAAAAGGCTTGTGATTCTAACTGTTGGCAAAACACACAGCGGTAAAACCACATTCGCTCGCTCTTTGGAAAAAGAGTTGAAGGGTTCAATGGTCATTGATCAGGACAATCACGCGAAATTCATTCATTCATATTATAAGGCCCTGGAGCCAACATACGGAGCCAATACTCTGAAGCACGCAATATCCAAGCTGATCGTCAATTATGCAATGGAGCATACCGATTACCACCTTATCATTTGCAACTCGAATCGAAACCGAAAGGACCGGTCTTATCTCTTAGAAGAGCTGTTTCCAAAAGAGGATTTTATACAGATCATTCATTTTGAAATTCCTTACGAAGTTCTTCAAGATCGAGTTACTAAAAGTCAGCGCAGTACTAATATACTTAGGGGGGCCTATTCCAAAGAGGTATTGAAAAACAGCAAACGGACTCCTTAAAAGAAGATGTATCAGATCCGGTCGAGGGTGAAGCAGACCACTTATTTGTGATAACGGACAAAACGGAAGCTGAATCTATTATTCTAGAAATTTTACAGATAGCCAGACAATGAATCGTTGGATCTAGTCTAATCGGGGGATTCACATGAAAAAACTAGTCATTCTCTTTGTAGTCTTATTTCTTTCAGCCTGTGGACCAAGGTTAGATGAAGATGCTCAGTTAGCAAAAGAGTATTTAAAGGAACAAGGCTATTCGGTTAAGTCTTACGAAGGTAGATTTTCTCATATTATAGAAAGAGAACAATTAATTCATAAGCCGGACATTTTTGTTTGGGCCGTGCAAACAGTTGAGCCGGATGCCTATATTGGAAAGGAAATCACACAAGAGAGATTCATTGTAAAGCATCACCCTCTAAGTAAAATATACGGCCCACAGAAAAGTTTTTCCTATAAGGTATCAGTCAGTGTTTTCATGTTTGAAGGAGAAATAATTGGCGGAATATCCTTCCCAGTTGGGAATGGGATCGCTGGCTCACCTTATTCACTCGATGGCAAAACTGCTGAAGAGGTAATAAACGGCGACTATGCAGAATGGAATAAACAATGGAATGAGAAATATGGGGATTAAGATTTTCGGTGCTTATTAAAGGCGACATTTTGCTATCAAGTACTTTTCATAAAGAGGAGGGCAGCTTTGGGAAAGAATTTTGTCTATTTATTATTAACTGTGATATTTTTCTTGGGTTATATATTCATATTTGATTATTTCTTTAGATATATTGAAATGATGTTTGTACCTTATGGGCTCCTGATATTCATTTTACAAATTGGCTTTTCCATTGTAATCCTCTTTCCTGCATCCATCATTACCACAAAGAAGATAATCGAGATTGTAAGAGGCTGAATGGGAAGGATTTAGAAAGGAGGCATTGGATGAAACGGTTAGCTTTACTGATATTCATTTTTATATTTGTCTCGACTGGCTGCACGACTACAAGGGATTACTATCAGTCGTTTAAAGGTAAGAGTGAACACTGGTCTGTTGAGTTGATTCAAAAGGGGAAGGTAGAATACCGAGATCATGAGAAATTCGAAAACCATTATGAAATGAACTATAAACGGGATGAGAGTTTAAAACTAAAGTATATTGGCAATGAACCAGATTTAGGGCGTACTGTGGAATACTCATATGATTATGGCAGCTCAGTTCGAGAAGTATTAGAAGGGGAACCGATTGATGTCAATGAAGTCTTCACTTCATCAAGTTCCAGCGAAGGTACTTCCCATATTCCGAAGGGTTCTGATTATAGACCCTTGGATAATCAGGATACTACATTTGAAGTAATCATTAAGTGGAATGGTAAAGAGGAAAAAATTAAGTTGAAATATGATGGAAGATAAGTGATTCTCACAACATTAAATATAAGGCTGCCAAACAGGCGGCTTTTTTTTTGAGATGAAACAGGAGGTCTGATTGTTGACTGCACTCATTTCATCATTATGATTCCGGACGCTTTCGTTTTGCAATCAAGCACTGGTTTTGGTATAAATAACGGCAACACCTTTTTTTATATATGCTATTTCTATCACTCCGGCTTATCACAGAAAAAGCTAATACGGCGTTTCGTATCCGTACTAGCTTTTATTTCGTATCTATTTATTTACCCTTGTAACCAAAATTCATATGTTGGTAGCGACCTTTGATAATTTGGTAGATTCCGTATAAGACCAGGCCCGTTGCCACAATCGCTAATAAAAATTGTCCGAATGGTTGGTTTGCGAGTTCTGATAGTGCACCGCCCAACCCTTTTGATTCATTCGGGTTGTTTGTGTATGCGGTTCGAATAAAGAAAAATCCTACCATACTTAAAACGATGCCCCTGGAGATCAGCCCGATTTTACCGGAAAGGCGGGCGGTTTTGCGTTCCTTATCATTCATTTCGTACGTCTTGAATTTGCTCATGAATTTTTCTTTTGCACCCTTATAAAGTTCATAAGCACCGTATCCGATAATGATTGCGCCAACGATCCCGACCAGCCAAACTCCGAATGGCTGCTCCATTAACTTAGCGGAGATCGTTTTCTCTGAATTTTTACCACCAGCAGAACCAGTGTTGCTGGCTAATTTAATCGCCCCGAAAGCTAAATTACTGTAAATCAGCCCGCTGATGAAATAGCCGGTTCTTTTGATCAATCCCTTGGCATCTGTCCCTTCATTTTCAGGATCCTTAATCGCTTTAATAAAGTCCCACAGAATGTAACCAATTAAGCCAATTCCGATGAACCATAAGGCAACTTCACCGAATGGCATTGCAGCGAGTGATTGAAGAGCTCCGGAGGTTCCAGTCGTATCACCCCTGGGTCCGAATGCAGCCAAGGCAGCGAGCACTCCAACCATACCGTAAACAAGACCTTTGGCAATGTAGCCAAACCGAGCAAACCGCCGTACCCACGGTTTTACTTCCTTCAACTTATTTCTGACTTCTATTGTTGATTGCGAATTCATGGTTTGTACACATCCTCTTTGATTCTCTTTACATAAGATGTTCCCCTTTTACCTGAAAAGGAAACCAGTGGACGTATCCATTCAGTTTATTCAGATCATTATAGTGTTCCTGACCGATTAGGATGGTTTTAACGCTCTCCATTGCGGGAAAAGTAAAAGATAGATTTTAACGAAAAAGGAGGTTATTAAGATGCCTTATAATTCTTTAAAAGACCTGCCAGATGCAGTAAAGGATAATCTGCCACACCATGCCCAGGAAATTTTCAAAGAGGCTTTCAATTCAGCATCAGAGCAATACGATGAAGAAGAAACTGCCTTTAAAGTCGCGTGGAGCGCCGTGAAGAATGAGTATGAAAAGAATGAAGATGATGAATGGGTAAGAAAAGAAGAAGATTGATTTATGTATTCGCTGCTGTTGAAAGCCTTTTTTTGAAAGAGGAACTAGCGATAACCATCACTTTACTATAAGTACCTTGTATTGAGTAAAAAACGATATTTTGCTTCCTTTACAAACCGAGCGTTCATCCTTTTGGATGAACGCTCTTTTGTATGTTTTGAGAAAATGATTAGAAAGTGAGGTTTATTAGTATTTTGCACTAATTTTGGCAAATAATATCCAATAACGAAAAAATATGATGGGGTTGAATTTATATGGTCGAACACTTACCTAAAATTACATCAGCTGAAATTTCAATGCTGTGGAGTGCATATATAAGTGATACTATGTCCATTTGTGTCTTAAAGCATTTTTTCCAAACATGTGAAGATCAGGACGTAAAACCTATTATTGAGCTTGCTCTTAGCTATTCTACCGACCATGTGGATAAAATATCTGATTTATTTCAAAAAGAGGGTATTCCTTTGCCAGATGGATTTGGAGATCAAGATGTAAATTTAGAAGCAAGAAAGCTATTTTCAGATGTAACTTACATGCGTTACCTTCATCATATGGCAAGAACAGGCCTGAACACTTTTAGCCTGGCTAAGTCAATTTCTGCTCGCAAAGATATCCGATCTTTATTCAAGGAGTTTTTAGATCAAGCAGAGGAGTTATACGACCGAAATACAGAGCTGATGCAGGAAAAAGGTGTTTTCATCCGTTCTCCTTACATTGACTATCCGGATAGAGTCGACTATATTACAGACAGAAAATTCCTCGGTGGCCTGATTGGTCAACGCCGACCGCTCCTCGCGTTAGAGGTTGCACATCTAGGTATTAATATCGAAGTCGCCAATGTTTCCAAAACACTACTTTTGGGGTTCAGCCAGGTTGCCAGGTCCAAAACTATCAGTGACTATTTTAAGAAAGGTTATAATTTAGGTAAAAGTCTAGTTGAAGATTTAATAGTAAAACTAAAAGAAGATGATAATTCTTATCCCTCAACATGGGATTCTACAATCACGAAAAGCACAGAACCCCCATTTTCTGATAAATTGATGTTGTTTCATACGAATGCACAAAGCGCAATAGGTTTAGGTGATTTTGGGCTTGCTATTTCCGCATCACTGAGGAAAGATTTGACCGTTCTTTATGAAGGTTATATCCTCCGGTTAGGTTCATTTGCAGAAGAGGGTGCGAGATACTTAATTGATCATGGCTGGTTTGAAAAGCCTCCTCAGTCTATTGATAGAGAAGAAATCAGAAAACAACGGTAAGTTTGAGCGAGCTGCATTTACGATAAGTCCCTAACACTAATATCAGTTAAGAATACAGTTAGTTTGTTTTTATTAAGGCAATTGATTTATTAGGAGGGAAGTTTATAACATTTATCGGATCGCCATGTTAAAAATAAATCATAGTACAATTTCAAACACAGTTCCCATGTTATAGTCTGTCACTTTCATTGAACCGTAGACTCCTAAAAACAACCTGGTTTGATTATGATTTGTTCCTAAACTAACATAATATGCAGATTGAGAGCCAAAGTCATATTCTGTTTCGATGATTGTAAAATCATTCGGGTGCCCATCTGTCCTGAATTTGGTATAAGCTAGGAACCCTTGATCGGGTTGTTCATTCGTTTTTGCCCGGGATAGATCGGTGAACACTACGCTTCCTGATAACTCAGGGATTTGGTTCCCCATATATGGTTGAACACCAGTAAGGGCAGTCCCACCATACTTATTTGATCGCGGTTCTTGGTGGTAATATTCTGTTAAGGGCTGCAGACGAGTGACTGAAGTATGAACTGCTTCTTCATAAAACGCGATTGTTTTCTGATTCTGACTCTGATTTTCCGAACAGGTGCTGATTATTGGAGTAGGGAAAGCACCTTCCCAGGCTCGCCAGCCTAAATTAATAAATCCTTTCTTCTCTGCTTCGATTGTCTCCCCGGCAGTTTGAGTCAGCTGACTCACCGGTACAGGCAGGTAATTTATGAAAGAGAAAATCGACTCCGCAAAATCTTGACCGACATTTCCAGCATACTTGATGTACTGGTTGTAAAACCTTTGATAAGCGATACCTGGAATATTGCGGACTCCTTTTGCAATAACTGTTAAACTTTCCTGTATTGAAGGTGGGAGTTCATCGAAACGGGAAGCTGCGGGTGGATTAGGATTAAGTGAATTCCTCCTTATATCCATTTCAATTATCTTACCGGCTATCTCCATATCATCCTGGCTTAAATTAAATGGATCATAACCTGATCCGCCATCACCAGTTGTTAAAACGAGTCTTCCTGTTTCAGGAGAAAAATTCAAGCTGTTGACACCATTATGATTGGAAAAAGGCCTTCTTAAGTTAAGCAGCGTGCGGCGTCTTTGAGGCTGGCCATTCGACCTAAGCGTCCATTCTTCTACTGCATCTATATGGTCGTATTCTGTTTCTCTATTTTCCCACTTAAGACTTAAACTTTCCAGGTCACAAGGATCCGGCCGATATGAGCCAGAACGAGCACCTGGACCTTGGGTTCCCGCTACTGAATAATGAAGGTAGAATAGGCCATTGGTAAAAAACTCGGGATGAAACGCCATCCCTAGCAGTCCGCGTTCATCATATCCTCCGCTTAAAACACCTAGTTCAATGACACGCTGGCGAATGTCTAAAAATTTCTTTATCACTCCGTTCCTTACATAAAATATTTCCCCTGGCTGTGTAGCAATAAATAAGCTATCAATTGAGTCACCCGGAAGAATGGCTGATTTTATCACGGTAGGCAAATTGATCCTGCTCACAATCGGCCGTAGTGTAACCTTAACTTTCCTCATCTTTTTGTCTCCCCACCTTGTTAAATGTTTTTATAAGGATATGAATAGGACTTTCTATTAGTACTACATAAGATAAAGACATAACCAAACCGTTATTGAATGATTAGCCATTGCATAGCTATACTGCAGAATAAAAAAACAACAAACATTGAAAAAATTTAATAAGTTCACAGACATGGGCAATGACTTTTATCCTTCATGGAAAATTCTGCTGATTTTATCCTGATATAAATTTATACTATGGAAAGAGAGTGTTAGATAAAGAGGAGTTCTGAAAATGTACAAAGTTATGTTAATTGAAGATGACCACGAGCTTTGTGGTCTGATTAAGGAAAATTTGGAGCGCTATGGATACGAGGTAATTTTGCCAGAGCATTTTTCCAATATAGAAGAAGAGTTCTTAAAGGTCCATCCGGATCTTGTCTTGCTGGATATAAACCTGCCATATTATGATGGCTATTATTTATGCAGAAGTTTCCGCAAGAAATCCACCGTTCCGATTCTGATGATATCCGCGAGAAGCCAGGAAATGGACCAAATCATGGCAATTGAACTGGGGGCTGATGATTTTATCACGAAGCCATTCACATTTGAAATACTTCAGTCTAAAGTCAAAGCAACATTGCGACGAGTATACGGGGAATATGCCATGAAGGATGACAAAAAAATATGTGTCGGTTCATTATGCCTGGACGAAAAAACAATGAGTCTCGAGTATATGGGAAAGAAGGTCGAGCTTTCCAAAAACGTGTTTAAACTGTTGAAAAAATTGATGGAAAAGAACCATTCGTATGTTTCAAGAGAAGAGCTAATTGAAGAAGTATGGGATTCGATTACATTTGTTGATGACAATACACTAACAGTCAATATGACGAGAATTAAACAAATTCTGTCTGAGCTGGGTCTGAAGGATTTAATTAAAAGCAAGAGAGGAGTAGGGTATATACTCCAGTATCCTTCCGGTGATCGACATGCTTAAAGCCTTCTTAAAGGACCGTCTGCTGCTGATCATTTTATACATATTGAATTTGGCCAGTATCCTGCTATTTTTCTACCTTAATGTACCGGCGAATACGGAATTTTTCTACCCGATATCAATCGGGATGTTTTTGCTGCTGGTCTATTTAGTGATCGACTGGCTGCGGTATTACCCAGCGAACTCGGGGGTTGCACGACAGTTAAGAAACCAAGACGCCCATCTCGAAGCTTACACGGAGGAACAGAAAGGCTTTAAGGAATTATTGTCTAAGACAGTTGGTGAACAGTCCCAAAAATACACAGAATTGAAAGAGCAAAATAAAGAGAGACTCTATTTTCTGTCTCACTGGATGCACCATTTAAAGACGCCTGTTTCGGTGATCGAGTTGATCATCAACAAAGAAGAAAAAACAGAGGCGCTCGAAAAAATTCAACTGGAAAACAAACGGCTGCATTTTTCCATAGAGCAGGGTCTGACGATGATCAGGATGGACAGCTTTGAAAATGACTTTGAACTTAAGGCTGTTGACTTACTCTCCACATTGAGGAAGCTAATAAACTCACGAAAAAGAGAGTGGATTTATCAATCTATTTTCCCTTCCATTGAGTTTGAGGAAGAGCAGGCAATCATTATTACTGATTCCAAATGGAATGAGATTTTAATTGATCAGATTATCTCCAATGCCATTAAGTACTCTGGAGAAAAGGACGGGAACAAAAAGCTGGTTTTTCAGATTGAGAGAAAAGCCGAGCACATTTGTTTAGCAATTGTAGATCAAGGAGTCGGAATGCCAGATTATGATCTTGAGCGAGTGTTCCAGCCATTTTTCACAGGTGAAAATGGACGCAAATATCCAAACTCAACTGGGATAGGATTGTATCTCAGTAAAAAAATTGCTGACAAACTTGGAGCTGCGATTGAAATCCAATCCGAGTTAGGGAAAGGAACAACAGTCCGAATCAAGTGGCTGGCAGGTAAAAATGATTGAATACCTTACAAAAGTGTAAGGTATTTTTTAGCGTCATCGATGGCTGTCTGATCACGAACAGATTAGGATATGATCAGAAGGCTGCGGTAACCGGTTGCCATAAATTAACAAGAACACATAAGGTGTTCAAAACCCAATGCGAGACTTCAGACTGAAAAATGGGAAATGTTAAGGTCTGACCATGTGCTTGACCGTATAAAAGTGCTAATGAAATGACGGAACGCGGTGCAACTTCTAAAAGCAAATTTGGAGGGGATCAAGAATGGCTATTTTAGAAGCAAATAACATAGTGAAGGTGTATGGGGGATCGAGCGGAGATGGATCGACGACTGCTTTGGATGGTGTCAGCCTTTCGGTTAAAGAAGGGGAGTTTGTTGCGATAATGGGTCCTTCTGGCAGCGGGAAGACTACCTTGCTGAACATTCTTAGCGGCATTGATCAGCCTACATCTGGGGAAGTATCGATTGCAAGTCAGGGCATAAGCGAGATGTCAGGTAATGAACTTGCTTTGTTCCGGCGCCGTAGACTTGGGTTTGTATTTCAGGAATTCAACCTATTGGACAGCTTGACAGTGAAGGAAAATATCATGCTGCCAATGGTCCTTGAAAAGAAGCCGGCAAGCGAAACGGAAACAAAAGTACAGGAACTTGCTCAACTTTTCGAAATCCAGGCTACCCTGGATAAGTACCCTTACAACATATCTGGCGGCCAGCAGCAGCGGACCGCAGTCAGCCGGGCGCTGGTAAATGATCCTGCCATCATATTCGCTGATGAACCAACCGGGAATCTTGATTCTAAAGCTTCCGCCATAATCATGGAGTGCTTTGAAAAGATCGTCCAAGAATTAAAGACGACAGTCCTCCTTGTCACTCATGATGTTTTCGCAGCAAGTTATTGTCAAAAAGTTGTTTTTATCAAAGACGGAAAGATTCATTCGAGTATCGTGAAAAAAGGAGACAGGAAGGAGTTCCTGGACCGCATCATGGATAACTTAGCCGTTCTTGGAGGAAGAACCTATGACATTTAACCAAATTGTCTGGAAGATGGCCAAGGTGAATTATAAAAAGTATATCTTTTATTACCTTTGCAATAGCTTTGCGGTGATGTTCTTCTTTATGTTTTCGACACTTTATTTTAACAGCAGGGTTGAGCAAGGGAAGAAGTTGGAGAGTCTTCAGGATGCACTTTCGATACCTGGTGCTGCACTGATCATCTTTACTGTTTTCTTCATCAGTTATGCCCACAGTGTTTTTATCAAACAGAGAAGAAGTGAGTTTGGCTTGTTCATGACTCTTGGCATGTCAAAAAGAGACATTGCTAAGTTGCTGGTGTTGGAAAATGGTGTGATTGCCATACTGTCCATTCTCTCAGGCATTCTGGGTGGAGCCGTATTCTCCCGACTATTTTTCATGATACTAATGAATTTGATCGAATTGAAGGGAGTTCCATTTCATTTCTCTTGGAAAATGTTTTTGTTCACAATAGGTGCCTTTCTAGCTGTATTTTTGCTGGCAGTCGTTAAATCACTGTTCCAGACGCTAAGAAGCAGCCTAGTCTTAAGCATGAAAAGCAACAGGTTTGCGGAGACATTGAAAATGAGAAGTCCGTTGATTGGCGGCTTCGGTCTGCTATTGATGTCAGGTTCACTGCTGATTCTGTATATAACTTATGAGGACTCATCTGGCTCTTTTTTGCCTCTTTGGACATTGGCGATGTTTTTGGGCCTGTATATTTCACTCAACCAGTCTGCCAGTTTCTTGATCAGCCTTGCTAAAAAGTTTCCAGGCTTCTATTATCGCAGATTACTGTTCATGAGCAGCCTGGATTACAAGTTCAAGCAGTTAACATCGATCATCATGCTTGTGACTGTTATGATCATGATCACCATTTTCTATAGCACGTTATTAATGACGTTTTACAAGGCATCGGAAAAGGATGCGGTAGAGAATAATCCGTATGATATCGCTTTTTTTCAGACAGAGACGAAGAATACTATTTCCGATACTGAAATTGAAGAGACCTTTGAGCTGAAAGACCATTTAGAGATTCCGATTTTCAATTACTTTGAAACACTGGTTTATGTGGATGGATATCAAACCTATTCCATTATGGCACTTGATGACTATCAAAAATTGACTTCACAACGGCCGAAGTTGGGGAAGAATGAATTTTTGTTCTATTTAAATTCTGACCCTGAGTATGCTCATACTGATTTTGCTGAATCGATTAAGCTTTCCATTCAGGGCAAAGAGAAAACTTTTATCATGAAGGATACGGTGATTGAAAGAAATATCAATCTGCTGCCCAAAGCCTATGAGTTCATGGTAGTGAATACTGAAGTTTTGGAGGATTTAAGACAAACGGTTGATGGGTACGAATTAAAGCTACACTTGTTGAAGGTAGCTGACTGGAAAGAGAGCGAAAAGGCAGTTGAACAATTAAAAGATCAATTTCAGACCGGGAATCGAGCAACACCTCCAATTGATTACCCTGATATGCCTTATACTGCCGAAGAAAATCTTTTTCGCGTTGCTTCTAAAATCGGGGACTATCAAACAAACAAAACCACCAACGGAATGATGTTCTACGTGACCACATTCTTAAGCATCATGTTCTTTTTTGGCACCTTTGTATTGTTATATCTGAATTTATTTTCAGAAATGGATAATGAGAAATTGAAGTATCGGAAACTAAATAAAATTGGGATGTCAACAGATGAGATTAAGCAAAACGTAACAAGGGAATTAGGGACGATCTTTTTCGTGCCAACTATTTTAGGAACGACGCTGGCCTTTTTGTACCTGGCTATCTTGTCAACAGATGTCGGAGGAATCATGCAAAATCCTGATATTTTGATGCACTTCCTGCAAATTGGCGGAATTTATGTGATCATCCAGGTGGGATCCTTCTTTTATGCAAGGAAAAAAATGTTGACGCAGTTGATACATTAGCACAAAAGAGCCGCTTTCTTAAGAGGAAGGCGGTTTATTTTTCTACCCTAATCGACAGATTTATTTTATAATGTGGAAAAGGAGGTGAGAAAAATGACAGAGGAAAGACTTGAACGATTAGAAGGAATGATGTCGCAGCTGATTACCATGGTCGGTAACCTGCATAACAGTATGAGTAATATGCAGAAAAGTATGGATGGAATGCAAATGGACATGAAGGAAATGCAAACTGTTCAAAAGGAACATGGACAAAAGTTTGAATCTATTGAGTTGAGAATGGACAAGATGGAAACAAAAATGGATCAAATGGAAACAAAGATGGACAAGATGGAAACAAAAAATGAATTAAGGCACCAAGAAATACTAAATCAAATGAAAAGATTAGAAAAAGATCAGGACTTCATCTGGGAAAAGGCAGTGCGAAATGAGAGAGAACTTGAGGTTATGAAAAGAACTTCGGAATCGTAATCTATCCTTCTTTTTGCTGCCAAGCTTACCAGTCGAGAGCAAGCTTGGCCAGTTTGTCACTACCGCTAATTCCCTCTGTGGCCTCTCTAGGAAATTCTTCCGCAACATGATCATCTTTTGCTCAATATTACTTGACCCTTCTATCAATCATCTTCCCAATACTCCATTGAGCTCCTTTTATTTTTTCCCGCTTCACTTCTTCAAAGTGGTATAATTATCATAATTATTAGAAAAGTCACCGATTAGGGGAAGGTGCTGAAATGCAAGTTCTTCGTTATCAATGGGAACCGTATTTGTCGTATGGGCAGCTGTTTGAGTTTGAGAAGAACAAGGTCGTCTATCTGCAGGGGGAGGCTGGCAGAGGAATCTATTATTTGAAAAAGGGTGAAATCAAGGTCACGCTTCTTTCTGATAAAGGAGATGAGCGGATCATCAACATGGTTCCGCCTGGTATGTTGTTTGGTGAACATGGGGTTCATGGGGAGCCTTATTTGACGAGCGGTACGACGACTTGCCGGTCGACGGTTTATTATTTTTCTGATGATGTCATTGCGACAATATGCAAGAACCATCCAGAGGCGGCGGGAATTTATACAGATTCGTTGATTTATAAATTCAGGACACTTGCGGAAATCATTGCTCATCTGGATAGTCCGGTAGAGCAGCAAATGGCGTTCTATTTGCTCAAGCTTGTTCAGGAGAACGGGAATGCCTCGATGAACCAGACGGCGTTTTCTAAATACATTGGCACGTCCCGTATAACCGTGAACAAGATTATTCAAAAATGGAAGCAGAACGGATACATAGAGCTTAAGAAGCGAGAAATAATCATCATTGACTTTGATAAAATAAGGGGTATCGCCAGTAATCACCATGTGGATTAACCAACCAGGTTTCTAAGGAAATCTGGTTTTTTTATGAAATATTTTCTCTTATCAATCTCAATGATTCCAGCTTCCTGCCATTGTTTGAGCACCTTGTAAACGGTGATTCTTGTCAGTCCTGTGCAGCAAGCAAGGTCTTGCTGGGATATAGGAATCTCATAATTTTTAAATTCATCGCAAATGTTGTGAAGTAAAACGGCTAGTTTTTGTTCGGATGTAAGCGCATTCAAATTAATCCGATCTAAGAGGATTTTCATTTTATGAATGACGCTTTTGGAAAAAAGTTTGAAGAGTTCTGGGTGGATAATCATCAGTTTGCGAAACTCGTCTGCTGAGAAGTGATAAACAACAGAGTCTTTAACTGCGATGGCAGAGGTAAAATGTGTTTTTTGGTCGAGTGATTGGACACCTAATAGCTGATTCGGTATGACAATGTTCAGCATATTTTCTTTTCCTGCAGCTGATTCTGTTACGATTCGTACAAGGCCCTTGTGCAGGTAATAAAACCCTTCTCCATAATCTCCTTGTTTGTAGATGCATTCCTTTTTCCTGAAAAACTTTCGAGTACCATATTTCAGATAACTCTCCCAATGAAAAACTTCTTCATAAACCGTAACCATACCATAACCTCCCTTAGGTGATGCTGATATCTACCATTATCATAGGGGAAACCGTGAAAAAAAACCATAATTTATTAGACAATTTAGATTTTTATGAAAACTAAATCTGGAAAAACGTTAAATAGGCTACAGTTAGGTTCAAAAATTAGTATTACAATTCATTATGAATTTTCAATTAATTTTTCAGGAGGGTGAATATGGGAATTAGGACTGGAGCTCAATATATTGAAGCGGTTAAAGCACGTAAGCCTGAGGTGTGGCTTTCTGGAAAGAAGGTCGACAATTTATTTGAGGAACCGGTGTTCAAGCAACCGATTCTTGAAATTGCAAAGCTGTATGATATGCAGCATGATCCTGAATTCCAGGATAAGATCACTCATGTTTGTGAGGAAACCGGTGAGCGAGTGAATAATGCATTCCTCGTACCGAAAAGTTATGAAGATTTAGTCAAGCGCCGCAATGTTTTCGAGGCATTTGCAAAGGCAACATTCGGGCTTATGGGCAGGACTCCGGATTTCTTGAACGTCGTTGTGACGTCGATGTACTATAATTCTTGGTTCTTTGAAAAATACAATAAAAACTGGGCAGAGAATGTCCGCAACTATTATAAATACATGCGTGACAATGATATCTTCTTAACTCACGCGATCATCAACCCGCAAAATGACCGCAGCAAGAATTCACATGAGCAAAAGGATACGTACACACATCTTGGTGCCGTGAAGGAAACTCCAGATGGCTTGGTTGTCAGGGGAGCGAAGATGCTGGCAACGCTGGCACCTGTCACAGATGAGGTAATCATTTATTCTTTCCCAGGATTCGCGCCTGGTGATGAAAAGTACGCACTGGCATTTGCGATTCCGATTGACACACCAGGACTACGCATCATCTGCCGAGAGCCGATGCAGGATGGACAGCGCTCATTCTTCGATCATCCGCTTGCTTCAAGATTTGAAGAAATGGATGCATTGCTTGTGTTTGACGATGTGGTCGTACCTTGGGACCGCGTCTTCCTGTATAACAATGTGGAGGCAGCCAACAAGCTTTACCCAATGACAGGTGCAGGACAACAGCCAGCACACCAATCCGGAGTGCGTGGTCTTGTGAAATTAGAGTTTGCGACACAGGTGGCGATGAAGGTTGCCGATACAATCGGTGTCGACGGATACCTGAACGTACAGGATCAGCTTGGTGAACTCGCACAATCACTTGAATCGATCCGTGCACTGTTGAAGGTTGCTGAATACGAGCACACAATGACCGAGCATGGAGAAGCGATGCCAGCATATGTTCCACTTGAGACCATTCGCGGATTGCTGCCGAAAATGTATCCTCGGGCAATTGAGGTCATCCAGATTGTTGGAGCGGGCGGCTTGCTGATGTCACCAACAGGCGCAGATTTTGAAAGTGATGAATTAAGAGGTTCGATTGATAATTATTATGTTGGCAGGGAAGGAATTTCTTCTTTGGAACGCGTCAGCATTTTCAAACTTGCTTGGGACCTGTGCGGCGAGGCATTCGGACAGCGTCTGTTGCAGTATGAACGCTATTACACAGGAGACCCGATCCGTAAACGCGGTATTTTCTATAACAACTATAAGCGCCAAACACCACTTACGATGGTTGATGAAGCGTTGAAGGGCGCACAGCTGGATAACAAGGAAGCGCTTACAAACTAGCCTGCAGGAGGAGAAGGACAGATGGAAACACATATTTATTCTTCGTTGGAATTGCCTCAATCAATTGTAGCGATAGGAGCCTTTGACGGTGTCCATCGTGGTCATCAGTCAGTAATCCGGCAGGCTGTCCAACGAGGCAGGAAACTGAAGGTTCCGAGTGTGGTGTTTACATTTGATCCTCCACCGCGGG